>JAVETX010000029.1:0-32694 GCA_034005845.1 Sulfurimonas sp.
GATCTATTCTTTCCACTGTAATAGATAACTTCTGCTTTTTTTACTTCATAATCATAAAGTGCTCTTTTATATCCACGCGCGGCTTCATATTTTTCACTAAGCGCTTGAAGATAAGCGACATTGTCGATCATCCCATTTTGATAGCGCAGTTTAATAAGATCATAGGTTGAGCTTGCCGCCTCAAGAGTCGCTTTTGTCGCATCTATTTTGATCGATGCGATCTCTAAAGATTTTTGTGCCAGACGGTAGTCTACATCCGCAACTGCTTTTTGATACTCTAGGCTTGTTTTTTTGCTTAAGTATTCTTCATATTTTGCTTCATAGCTTTTGTTTGTCGCACCAAAGTCAAAAATTTTCCAAGAGAGGTTGAGCGTTGCGATATTTTGTTTGTCTACTAAAAAGCGTGTAACAGGCTCTTGGTCAAAATAGTATTCACTGTAACTTGCTGTATTATCAAAATAAAGAGTTGGTAGGGTCGCGCTTTGTTTTGACTCTGCTTCAAAGCGTGTTGCCTCTGCCTGGTATTCTAGTGCTTGGATGTCAGGACGTACTTTGATCTCTGAATTCTCTTCATGTTTTACATGAGAACCCTCTGTGATAGTCTCAATCTCTTTTGTTGTGTAATACTCAAGAGTATGGAGTACTTTTTGGATACCAAGCTCGATCTCGTGAAGTGCTACATCCGCACTTTTTAGGCGTGAATCGATCTTTTGTACTTCATCTTGCGTGACTGAACCTGTTTTATAGAACATATCAAGTCGGGAATATTCCGCTTTGAGTTGTTCGATCTCTTGAAGCGTTGCTTGTTTATCAGATAAAAGTGCTAAATATTCAAAATAAAGACGCGATACATCCAAAGCGATATCATTTTTGATCGCCTCTAGGGATTTGCGACTTGCATCTACATTCGCACTGAGTTGATTGTAAAGATCTCCTCGCTTGCCCCCATCATAAAGTGTGTATTTTAAACTTGCATACGCTTTCATAGAGTTTTCAGGCAATGCAGGCGTTTCTTCATAAACGTTTTGCAAATTTGCACCAATTTCAACAGTAGGTAAATATGATCTTTTTGTACTCTCATAGCTTTTTTGTGATGCATTGACTTGGTGTGTAGCAGATTCAATAACTTTGTTTTGATGTGCTATATCCACAAGCTCGCTAAGCGAGTATGCATATACAAAAGCAGGCAGTGAGAGCAGTGTGACTAAACCTCTCAAATAGACTCCTTCGTTAATTTTGACAAATGTTATCATAATGGCACTTAAATTAATCTTTCTAGAAAGATATAAATTTTGCTATAATGTCGTTATGCAAAATAATAAAATAGATAAAAATCTCATTACAAACTTTTATGAAAAGGTTGCTTCAAAAGAGCTTCCTGAGATTTTTTTGATGACGCTTCCTATTACGCTTATTCAAAAAAGTATATTTACTCACGCTGAAAGTTACTTGAAAGAAAAATTTGATTTGCTTCATTCAGAAGTGGATGTCTTAGCCTCACTCCATACCCATGATAAAGAGCTCTCACCCACACAGTTATATGATCTGACAATATTCTCTTCAGGTGGGATGACAAAGGTGCTCAAGCGTCTTGAACAAAGAGGGCTTATATATAGAAAAGCAGATACAAAAGATAAGCGTTGTATACTTGTTTGCATTACCCAAGAGGGAGATAAGCTCATCGCTCAAGTACTCTTTGAGATATCACAAGAGTGTAGTAGTTATTTTGAAGTTCTAGATAAAGAGGAAAAAGAGCTTTTTTCCACTCTTTTGAAAAAAGTTCTTGTGAATATTAACGCTTTAGAGTGTACATCCAAAGCAAAGAGTTAAAATAATAAATTTCCCTGCATCGTTTGGATCTCTTGATCCTCTTGGCTAGGTTTGTGAACACAGCTATAATCGCCATTGTGCATAAACTCCTCTGCAAAGATATATTTTCCCTCAAAAAAAAGTTTAAATCTTTCGCAGTCGTAGTTTAGAGGACAGCTGCAGTTTGAACAAGCTGTCGTTTCATCGTCTCTCATATCTCATACTTTACTCAATAAATTGGTTTTTATTCCCTTGAACCTTAGCGATGCGCTCATTGCGTTCTCTCTCCCAGACATCCGCTGGGTATTCTCTGTTCCAAGCTTCATATTTGAGCATCTCTTGTTTTGAGAGTTTCATATGATATGTTGCATGAAAATAGAGATAGGTACGAGCGATTATACCACGAACTTCTTTTTTCACCTTTACTCTTCTTGCTTTAAAATCTACTTCAAATCTACATTCGCCGTATTGCCCTGTTTGTGCTGGCTCAAAATCAAAGCGGAAGTTACTCCTATCACCGTTGAGCTCACCAATGGCAGGTTGGAGGTTGTGCATATCTGCTTGCATGATTCTGTATTGCTGATTAGTTTTCTCACAACATTTACGCCCTTTATAGCTCTTACCTTTGGATGTAACACAAGACGCGTCCCCATCCCTCCAGCAAGAAAACTGACGCCCAAAGTTTTCAGCAGGGATCACATGCTCCCACTCTATGCGGCGTGCTCTTTGGTTTTTGTTACCTTTTTTTGTATATTCGTTTCTTGGGATGTAGCCACAAGAATCTCTCTGGATCATATTGGCTTTATTTGTGTAGTTGTACTTACATCCACAGTAAAATGTGATCTGATGGTCACGATGGATCTTTTGCAACTCTTTTTTGGACTTTGAAAAAGACTCATTTGCCGCCTCTGCAAAAGAGAAAGAAAACACCAAGAGAAAAGTGATATTTCTGAGAATATCTCTAACTTTTTTAAACCTATTTTGTTGTATTGTATACATACTTGCATCTCCCTATTTTAGGGGCGAAAGTATATATATTTTTTTTATTTTTTCATACTTAAATTTTGAGTAATTTTAGTTTTTAAGAGAGGGAGTGTATAAGAAAAATACAAGGGGGGGGCTAACAGCAAGCTTTTTGTAGAATTGGAAAAATGTTAAAGAACTATTTGAAGGTGATAAAATTGAATATAAGAGTTTACTATGATGACATTTTTTTGCATTTAAAAAGCTCTAAAACATCTATTTTAAGGGCTTTTTGTTAAATTGTACTCTTGTCTAAGATTGATAATTTTTTTAAAATAGACAAGTTTTTAGACAAGAGAAATATACATGAAATTCAACTAATATCAACATCTTTTCTCTGAATACAAGATACTTTCGCAGTTTGGCAAGTTATGTAGTTTTGCATTACTAATCTTTGTTTGCTTATTTATGTATTGCATTACATATTAGTTTTAGATATAATGGTTATACTATACAATAAAGGATAAATATGCTTGAAGAACTATTTATAAAAAGCCGAGATTTTATCAGTGTAAATAACCAAGATTATCAAAGATATTTTATAAAAACAAAAAACTTAGAACATAGGCTCTCTATTATTATTGGTCCAAGAGGAATCGGTAAAACAACTACTGTAGCACAGTACATCACAAAAAATTATAAAGATAACGAAGCTTTATATGTAAACCTTGATGATATACAAATCTCTTCAAAATTCACAATGACCCAGATTGCCGAAGAGTTTGTTTTAAATGGTGGAAAACTTTTGTGCTTTGATGAGATTCATAAATATGAAAGTTGGTCTGCCGAGCTTAAAAACATTTATGACAGGTTCGATAAATTAAAAATTATTGCAACTGGTAGTTCAGCACTTCAGATTAACAAAGGAAGTCATGACCTAAGTAGAAGAGCAGTTGTGTATAACATGGTTGGTATGAGCTTTAGAGAATTTTTAGAGCTTCATCATGGATTTGTATTTGAGAATTATAGTTTGGAAGAAATCGTAACAAATCATATAAAGATAGCTACAAATATCAAGAATACAATTGAGCTACAAGATAAAAAAATCATTCCTTTTTTTAAAGATTATCTCAAACATGGTTACTATCCTTATTATCTTTCAATGCCAAATGAGATTCTGTTTTTTCAAACACTGCAACAAAACATCAATGTATCAATAGAAAGTGATTTGCTAAATGTTTATCCAAAGCTCAATGGAAATAGCATAAAAAAAATAAAAATGCTTCTATCGGTTATTATAAAGAGTGTACCATTTGAGCCAAATATGAGTGATATTAAAAAAGCAGCTGAAATTACTGATGATAGAACACTAAAAGAGTATCTTGCAAAACTTGATGATGCAGGACTTGTCAAACTTCTTATGCTAAATTCACTTGCTATGAAAAACTTTGATAAGCCAGAGAAAATATATTTAGCTAACACTAATCTCATGTACACAAAAGAACCAAATACTGGCAACTTACGAGAAACATTTTTTGTAAATCAACTTGATAACTATTATAAAAATAAGCACTCCCTTAATGACGATGGAATCTTTGCTAGTAATGTTGGTGATTTTTATTGTCAAGAGAAATATACTTTTGAAGTTGGTGGTAAAAGCAAAAGTTTTGAGCAGATAAAAGATATGCCAAATTCTTTTGTAGCTAGTGATAGCATTGAAGTTGGATTTGGTAATAAAATACCTCTATGGCTATTTGGTTTTTTATATTAGAAGTGGATGATATGATTTTTCAGGCCATTATACATGGACAAGTTTATGGTCAAGTTTGATAATAGCTATGACAAAAATACAGATAAATAGGGGTTTATAAGATGCAGATACGAGTTTATTACGAAGATACAGATACAGGTGGGGTGGTTTATCACTCAAACTATTTAAATTTTTGTGAGAGAGCGCGGAGTGAGGCTTTTTTTTCGCGTGGGTTGAGTCCTGTTTTAGAGAATGGACATTTTGTAGCAAAACGTGTGGAGGGGGACTATATCTCGAGTGCGAAGCTGGGTGATACTCTTGAGATCACAAGTGAACTTCTTGAGATGCGAGGTGCTTCTTTTACACTACGTCAAAGCATTTTTAGAGGGGATGAAAAAGTTTTTGAACTCGTGATCATCCTTGTCTATATCAGCTTTGAGGGGCGACCTCAAAAGCTTGATACACAAACAAAAGAGTTGATCTTAGAGCTATTTGAAAGCTGAGATATGTTTGACGAATCTTGTGAGTGAGGGTTTGAGAAGTTCTATATCATAGAGCATTTGGTTCTCTTGGACGAGGATATTGTACTCTCTATTTTCATTGGTGATCATATGAAAAAAGTAGTCGATCCCTATTGTTGTTGTGTAGTTGATCCAGTCATAAACGATATCATTGCCTAAAAGTGCATTTGTCTCGATAAAGATATTATTATGCTGCGTGATAGAATTGGCAACGATCATATTCTTTCTATCCTCAAACTGGGTCATAGAGAGTAAAAGAGGGTCGTAGTTGATCTGCGTCGAGAGGATGTTTGTCGCATTTGTATCATAGAGTGTGAGTTGTGACATGATCATCCCTGTTTTTACGACAGGTGTATTGATAAAAAAAGAGCCATTGACGATCGATTCGTTTTCTTTAAGTTGTCTCTCTAAGTTAGTGATATTGCGAGGAACAACATACTTGATCACCTCTTTTTCTTCATCGAGTACTTTTTCGATACTCTTTTGTTTTTCACTAAAATCTAAAAAGCCAGATTTTTCCTCTTGGATCACTACATCCTTATAGCGAAAACGCTCCTCTTCATAATTGGTAAGGTTGGTTCCTATCACAGAATCATCATGAAAGATCACTAAAGGAGAGACCGCTTCTTTGAGAAGAAGATCACTTTGTGCTTTATAATCGATCCCGCCATAGAAGAGAAAAGGGGAGGTGTGTGTGATATCTTTTTTGTGAATTGTTGGAAAGTAGATATAGAGCTCAGGGTCTATCTGGGTGATCGCATCTGCTCCAGTTTGTGTAAGGGGTGCGATCACATAGGAAAATCCATCTTCACGAATCTGCTCGAGCACCGTTTGGATCTCGCCTATCTCTTGCGTTTCTAACTTATAGCTTTTAAGCTCAAAAGAGTGGTTTTTTGCAAGTAGATACGCAAAAGAAGCATTGGTCGTAGAAGATGCGTATCTTCCTATCACTTTGTATGGAAGCAAAAGAGCGATACGAAGCTTATCTGTATCGAGGCTTGAACCAAGGTTGAGAATATTGACACTCATCATGCGGATCTCATCTTGCTCTTTGTTTTGCAGTTTGGTTGGTGCGTGTGCTAAAAACGAAAATATCATCTCGTTGTCAATGAGCTCTTGAAGACATTGTTCATCACATGGATAGGGATCAAGGTTTTGGATGTAGGTCTTAGGAATAGGGATATCTGATATCAAAAAACTTTCTGCAAAGAGGAGAAGTGGGAGTGATACTAGGAGTGGTAATAATTTTTTCATAAACATCTCTTTATAGTTTTTAGATCATTGAGTGCCATTTTTTTGGACTCAGGGTTTCTTAGTAGGTATTGTGGGTGAAAGAGGGGGATGAGCTTGTAAGACTTAAAGTCTATCACATGCCCTCTGACACTTTGAAAATTATCATATTCGCCTGTAAAATGGCTATAGGCTTCCTCGCCAAGCGTAACGATCACTTTTGGCTTGACAAACTCGATCTGCGAATAGAGATATGGCTTGCATGACTGAAGCTCAGATTTTGAGGGTACATTAGCGTTGAGTGGCTTGCATTTGACAATATGGGTAAAGTAAACATCCGAGAGTTGAAGCTCTAAAACATTGTTGATCATATTTGTCAATATCTCTCCACTTCTTCCACAGTAATAGCTATTCGAGCTATCCTCGCTTGGTGAGACACTAAAGTCGATGATCATCAAATCTGCATTGCTGTTTCCTCGACCATACATACTTTGTTTTCTCGATTTGCTCAAGTCACACAGATGACAACTTGAGATATTTTGCGCGAGTTCACTAAGGGTTTTTGGCTCTTCATAGCTTGTGGATTCATTGATAGAAAATGGATCTGTATATTCAAAACCAAGCGCTCTGAGACGATAGAGGTTTTGAAGTAAAACAAGATTTTGAAATGACTTCACAAGTGAGCCCTTTACGCTTAAAGATTTGATGAGAGTATAGTCAAAGAGTAGTTAAAATATACTTTAGGAGATCCTTTATATTCTTTGTGGTAAGATACTTTTTTTATAAGAATAAGGAAATTTTATATGAGTTTTGAGATAACAAAAAAGAACTTAGCTATTTACAACTTTACCCTTACGTCTTCGACACAAGTCGACAAAACAGTACGCGAAATCCTAACTTATTTAGATACAAATATCATCGTACATATCAGCTCATTTATGCATAATACAGTGCTCGTACAAAATTTAAAAACACAGCTTCAAAAGCATATTCCAGATGCTGATATCGTCTGTCTCAAATCTGATGACAAGACAAATACCTACGTCACACTCTACACTCTTAAAGGTATGATCGATCAAGAGCAAATACATGATGAGATCTTACATACCTTGCAAAGTAGATATCAAGCGCAAGAGGAAAACCTAAGACGCTGCAAGCGTGAACTGCTCAATCGTTACTTTACAGATAACCTCACTCATATGCCAAATATCTATCAGCTCCGTAAAGATCTGCAAGAAAATGAGAGAGCGGGCTTGGTGGTTCTCAATATTGATAATTTTAAAACGATCAATAATTTTTATGGATTTAACATCGGAGATTTTGTCATAGAAAGTGTTGCATCGCATCTGAGTAGTTTTTTAACAGAATACAAAGTGTATCGTCTCAGCGTCGATGAGTTTGCTTTTGTACTTGAGGAGAATCTAAACTTTTATGATCTTAAAGCCTTTTTGACACAGCTTTATAAAAAGCTTCAAAACCTCACGATTCGCTATCAAGAGAGCAAAATATTTGTAGATATGACACTCGCGTCATGCTCTAATACAAACACGCAAGATATCTTCTCTAAAGTCTCTATGGCACTTAAATATGCTAAAGAAAACAGTTTGCCATTTTGGATCTACGAAGATAGAATGAACTTTGAAAATGAGTACGAAAAAAACCTCAAGGTCTCGAGTGTTGTGAGAAATGCAGTGGAAAACTCCAAGATTCTCCCATACTTTCAATCGATCGTTGATAATCAAACGGGAAAAATCACAAAGTACGAGTGTCTCGCACGACTCATCGATGAGAATGACAATGTAATTTCTCCCACACTCTTTATCCCTATCGCCAAAAAAATCAAGGTTTATAATCTTGTGACCAAAACGATCATAGAGAAGTCGTTTAAGGTGTTTGAAGAGAATGATTTTGAGTTCAATATCAATCTCTCGATCGAAGATATTATGAGTAGTGAGATCTTTGAGTTTATCATCAACAAACTCAAAAGCTCGCCAGCCGCACAGCGTGTCACTTTTGAGCTCTTAGAGTCTGAAGCGATTCAAGATTTTCAAAAAGTGGAGCGTTTTATCAATGAAATAAAACGCTATGGTGCCAAAATAGCAATCGATGACTTTGGAAGTGGCTATTCAAACTTTTCGTACCTAACGAAGATGAGTGTTGATTATATTAAAATAGATGGCGCACTTATCTCTAGTATCGATAAAGATAAAAATGCACTCTTGGTCGTAGAGACGATCGTAGAGTTTGCAAGAAAATTGGGGATAAAAACCATCGCAGAGTTCGTCCATTCAAGCCCTGTACTCGATAAGGTCAAAGAGCTCAAAATAGACTACTCGCAAGGTTTCTTCATCGATGAGCCAAACTTGAGGTTTTAGAAACTATACCCAAGTTTGATTATTGTAATATCGATGTCCTGCCCATCTTCCCCTTGTGGTTGATCTAACATCCCATAGAGTGCACTTAAACTGATTCCATTTGGAAACAAAAGATCAATACCAAAAGTTGAATTTTTAAAAGTAAATTTTTGGTTTGCAACAGCAGTGCCTGAATTATCTTTATTATCTGTATCGACTCTCATTACATCATATTTATAAAAGAGTGTCGTCATAATAGAACCCGTTTTCATCGCCGCTTGAATACCCGCTTCCCATCCCAAGCCCTTGTCTGTTGATTTTGTATTTTCTACACCAATGCTCGGATTTGTTGCTGTTGTTGTGTCCTTTGATTCACCATAATGAAAGAGTCCACCACCAAATAGAATAAAATTAACAGGGTCAAACTTTTTTTGTACCTCTGCACGCAATCCTCCAGAAGCAAAAGTGTAGTCCATATCTAGCTTAACATTCCCAGCAATAGCATCAGAATAACTATGATCTCCACTCAGATGATAAACACCTAAAGAGGGCATCAGTGCAAATGTATCTGAAAGAGCAAAACGTTTTGCTCCTTGAACACCCCCTCCATAGACATTTTCATAATTGATATAAGTAACTTCGACTCTTCCTTGATCTTTGCCCTCAGAGAATTCAGGTCCAATCAGTGGTGAAGGCGCGATTTGCGCTGCAAAAGAGCTTGTAGAAGCGACTAAAAGAGAAAGTGTAACAATAGATAAGAGTGATTTTTTCATCTTATTTTCCTTTAGTATTTTTTAAATTCTAACGATTCTTATGAAAAACGTAGCTTAAATTTTAAAGAGAAATACTTTACATCCTAAGATATTGACTTGATCTAGGTCAAAATAAAAACAATAAAAATTATGTATAATGAGTTTATATTTTTACAAAAGGATGGTGTCATGAAAAAGTTAGGTTTAGCAGTAATTGCATTGGGTGTGGTGTTTTCGAGTTCTGTGTTGGCAAATGATGGTGTGGCTCTTTATAAGAAATGTGCTGTTTGTCATGGTGCAGCTGGAGAAAAAGCAGCTTTGGGTAAAAGTAAGATCATTAAAGATATGAGTGTAGAAGAGCTTGTTGCTTCTATGAAAGGGTATCAAGATGGTACTTATGGTGGACCGCAAAAAGGGCTTATGAAAACACAAATGAAGGGTTATGATGATGTTCAGATAGAAGCTGTAGCAAAATACATTTCCAAAAAATAACTTTCTACATCCATCCTCTTTTGGATGGATTCTTATAACTCTCTTTCTCTAAAAATCACAATAAATTTCTTTTTCTTCTCTTTCTTTTTTTTTCAAAAATAAGTTTTTTTTCACAAAATATTATATTTTAAAATAGCTCTTAAAACTCCATACAGCTCGCTCTTTCAAAGAAAAGTCTTAACACTTAGTAGTAGTTTCTTGACATAAGTCAAATCATAGAGTCTTTTATCGTGTTACAATAACTGCATATTTATTCAAATATGAGGAGGAGTCATGTCACTGTCAAGAAGAGAGTTTCTTAAAAGTTCAGCAGCAGCATCAGCAGCAGCTGCCGTCGGTATGAGTATACCAAGTAGTGTTCAAGCCCAAGCAACGGATGTAGAGTCTGAGTGGAGATGGGACAAGGCCGCTTGTCGTTTCTGTGGGACTGGTTGTGGGATCATGATGGCTACAAAAAATGGGAAAATTGTAGCTGTCAAGGGTGACCCTGCAGCTCCTGTAAATCGTGGGCTTAACTGTATTAAAGGGTATTTTAATGCAAAAATTATGTACGGGGCAGATAGATTAACGCAACCGCTTCTCCGTGTGGATAACAATGGCAAATTTGATAAGAAGGGGAACTTCGCTCCTGTCTCGTGGAAAAGAGCTTTTGATGAGATGGAAGTTCATATTAAAAAAGCTTTAAAATCGGGTGGTCCTGAAGCTGTTGGTGTTTTTGCCTCTGGACAATATACTGTTATGGAGGGGTATGCTGCATTGAAGATGATGCGTGGTGGTTTTCGCTCAAACGCTTTTGATCCAAATGCACGTCACTGTATGGCTTCAGCGGTTGTTGGCTTTTATCAAACCTTTGGTATTGATGAGCCCTCTGGATGTTATGATGATATTGAACTTACAGATACCGTTGTATCTTGGGGAGCGAATATGGCAGAGATGCACCCTATCTTGTGGTCACGTGTAACAGATAGAAAGCTCTCAGACCCAGATCGTGTGAAGGTGGTGAACCTCTCTACATATAGACATAGAACGTCTGACTTGGCAGATATTGAGATTATTTTCTCACCAAATACTGACCTTGCAATTTGGAACTATATCGCTCATGAGATCGTTTATAACCATCCAGAGGCAATAGAGTGGGATTTTATCAAGCGTCACATTATCTTTTGTGCGAGCCCTGTCAATATCGGCTATGGTATGAGACGAAGTGATGAAAAATCTGTCAAAGAGGGCAAATATAACGATAAAGAGATGGAGACGATCTCAAAAGAGATGCAAAAAGTAGTCTCTGCAAAAGAAGCGCCTGCTTTAAGACCATATGGTTATAAAGAGGGTGATATGATGAAAAATGAGGATGCAGGTCTCAAACACTGGGAGATCTCATTTGAAGAGTACAAAAAGTTTCTTGAGCCTTATACAGTAGATTATGTTGCTGAGATCTCAAAAGGGAATCCTGATGAAGATATCAAAGAGTTCAAAGAAAAACTCAAAACGCTTGCGAGCTACTATATAGAAAAAGATAGAAAAGTGGTAAGTTTTTGGACGATGGGTATGAATCAGCATACACGTGGTACTTGGGTAAATACACTCTCATACAATGTTCACTTCTTACTCAATAAGCAAGCAAAACCAGGAAGTGGAGCGTTTTCTTTAACTGGACAACCATCGGCTTGTGGAACAGCAAGAGAGGTAGGTACATTTACACACCGCTTGCCAGCAGATATGATGGTAGCAAACCCTGCTCACCGTAAGATAACAGAAAACAAATGGATGGTTCCAGAGGGTGTTATCAATCCTGTTGGAAAACAAGATATTATGAGAATCCACCGTGATATTGAAGATGGGCTTATCAAGTTTGCTTGGGTCAATGTGTGTAATCCTTACCAAGATACAGCGAGTGCGACACACTGGATCAAAGCAGCGAGAGAGATGGATAACTTTATTGTTACATCCGATGGATATCCAGGGATCAGCGCAAAAGTATCTGACCTTATCTTACCAAGTGCGATGATCTATGAAAAATGGGGTGCGTATGGAAATGCAGAGCGTCGTACACAACACTGGAGACAGCAAGTTATCCCTGTAGGGGATGCTATGAGTGATACATGGCAGTGGGTAGAGCTCTCAAAACGCTTTACAGTCAAAGATCTTTGGGGTGAGTGGGCACCAAGTGGTCCTCGTAAAGAGAAACTCCCAAGTGTTATTGCACAAGCCAAAAAAATGGGATATACAGAAGATACGACAATGTTTGATATCCTCTTTGCAAATAAGGTGGCAAAATCTTATAAACTCGATCAAAATGATCCTATCCAAAAAGGGTATGATAACTCTGAGGGGTATGGAGATAAACGTAGAGTTTTAGGAAGTGATGGCAAAGTATTTGAGGGGTATGGATTCTTTATTCAAAAATACCTCTTTGAAGAGTATGCAGCCTTTACACGTGGGCACGGGCATGACCTTGCACCATTTGATGTTTACCATAAAGTTCGTGGATTGAAATGGCCAGTAGTTGATGGTAAAGAGACGCAGTGGAGATTTAACGTTCAGTACGACCCATACGCTGCAAAAGCAGTGAAAAAAGCGGGAACAGATAACTCTCACGCATTCTATGGAACATTAGCTAAAGCTCTTCCATTTGGAGATCTTATGGGTGTAAAAAATGCAGAGAAAAAAAGCTTAGAGAATAAAGCAAAGATCTTTGCTCGCCCTTATATGGATCCACCAGAGATGCCAGATGCGCAGTATCCTGTATGGCTCTCTACTGGTCGTGTTCTAGAGCATTGGCACTCAGGAACTATGACAATGCGTGTACCAGAGCTTTACCGCGCTGTTCCTGAAGCATTGTGCTATATGCACCCAGAAGATGCTGCAAAATATGAGGTAAAACAGGGGGAACTTTGTTGGGTAGAGTCTCGTCGTGGTCGTGTAAAAGCACGTGTGGAGACACGAGGAAGAAATAGACCGAGTCGTGGACTTGTCTTTGTGCCTTGGTTTGATGAAAAAGTTTTCATCAATAAGGTTTGTCTCGATGCGACATGCCCTCAATCAAAGCAAACTGACTTTAAAAAATGTGCAGTTAAAATCTATAAAGCATAGATGATGCGAACAAAGTGTGATTGAGATGCAAACAAAACAAAAAAAAGAGCCACTGAGTGATAGAAGAAAGTTTATCCTCAATATGGCTCGAGGTGTTGGACTTACTGCACTTGGCGGTTTTGTCTGGAGCGCGTACGTAGACGAGGTGACTGCTTCTTCTTTTGTGCTTCGACCACCTGGGGCGTTGGCGGAGAATGATTTTCTTCGCACTTGTATCAAGTGTGGGCTTTGTGTAGAAGCTTGCCCTTTTGATACACTCGTTTTGGCTGCGCCTGGGGATAATAAACCCATTGGAACACCTTACTTCACACCAAGAGAGGTTCCTTGTTATATGTGTCCTGACATCCCTTGTGTGCCTGTATGTCCTACAGATGCACTCGATGAGTCAAGTGTCACATTTAATGATGCGCTCAATATCAATCTTGCAGATATGGGTGTAGCAGTCGTTGATTCAAAAAACTGTATCGCTTATTGGGGTATCCAGTGCGATGCTTGTTATAGGGCTTGTCCTCTTTTGGGAAGTGCCATAACGATCGAATACTCTAAAAATGAGAGAACAGGAAAACATGCGTTTATGAAGCCTGTTGTCGATAGCGATGTGTGTACGGGATGTGGTCTTTGTGAGAAGGCTTGTGTTACAGAAAAAGCTTCTATCTTTGTTTTACCTCGTGAAGTGGCTCTGGGAAGAGCAGGTGATTACTACATCAAAGGTTGGGATCAATCAGATGAGAAGCGTTTAGAAAATGCGACTTCAAAAACAACAACGACAGAGATTAGTAAAGAGAGTGCGATAGATTCGCTCAATTCTGGTATGGAGGGGCTTTATGAGTAGTTTTTTAAAGCATTATAGATTTTTACTCCTTCGCAGATTGACACAGATCTCTTTGTTGGTTCTTTATTTTGGAGCGAATGCTTGGGGCTGGAGTGTTCTTCAAGGAAACTTGAGTTCCTCTTTGGTTGTTGGCGTGATCCCTTTGAGTGATCCCTATGCAGCACTACAAATGTTTGCTGCTGGAGGTTTACTTGCGACAAACTTAATTGTTGGAGCCTTGATTATCACCTTTGTCTATTTTGCAATAGGTGGAAGAGCTTTTTGTAGTTGGGTGTGTCCTGTCAATATGGTGACTGATTTTGCTGCATTTTTGCGTGAAAAATTACAGATAAACCGTATTCAAGACAAACAGCCAGCTTCACGAGCGATGCGCTATTGGATCTTAGCTTTGAGCTTTATCCTCTCCTTTTTTTTAGGAGTCGCAGCGTTTGAATTTATTTCGCCTATTTCGATGCTCCATCGTGGTATCGTATTTGGGATAGGTTTTGGTTGGGCAGCTGCTGTGATCATCTTCTTGTTTGACCTCTTTGTGTTGAAAAATGGATGGTGTGGTCATCTTTGTCCATTAGGTGGTTTTTACTCTTTACTTGGTCGCTTTAGCCTTATCCGTGTGCGACATAGTGAAGAGAAATGTACCCTTTGTATGAAGTGCAAACAGGTATGTCCAGAGCATCAAGTACTTTATATGGTGGGAAAACAATCCGCTCAAGTACTGAGTGGTGAATGTACGAACTGTGGTAGATGTGTTGAAGTTTGTGAAGATGATGCACTCAACTTCTCAATAAGAAATTATATGGGTAAGACTCATAGTAAAGAAGGAGAATAGTATGAAAACATTAAGTATGACAGCCTTGGGAGTTGCAACAGCTGCACTTCTTTTTGTTGGTTGTAACGAAGCAAAAAATGCTGCGCCTGTAGCACAAGAACAAACACAGGTTCCAGTTCCTAGCATCTCAGAAGAGGAGCTTGGTCTAAGAAAAACAAGTATCGATCATGAGCAAAATGTAGAGGGAAGTAAGACAAAATATTCTGATAGTTATCCAGGAAGTGGCTATAAGATCAAACGTGCTTTTCAAGATGCACCCCCAATGATTCCTCATGATACAGAGGGGATGTTGCCAATCACTATTCATGACAATCAATGTATAGCATGCCATATGCCTGAAGTGGCAGCGGATATGGGGGCAACTCCTATACCATCGTCTCACTATACGAACTTTAGACCACAGCATAAGCTTTTAGAGGGTGAGAAGTTTGTCAAATCGATCGACAATATGAAAAATGAGGTTTCTATCAAAAAGCAAGAAACTCTCGCAGGGGCAAGGTTTAACTGTTCACAATGTCATGCACCTCAAAGTGATGGACAACTTGTTGAAAATAGTTTTGAGCCAGATTTTGTGGCGGTAGATGGAGCAGAAAAAACAGCGTGGGATGGCGATCGTTTACTCAAAGGTCTCAACACAGTTGGAGATGTTTCGTTTGTAACAGAGGATGATCTAGAAAATAGTGATTCAAAAGCGGGAGTCTTAGAAGACTCACACGGTCACTAAGATGCAAAGAAGAGAGCTCTTTAGCTTTCTCTCTTTGGCTTTTCAAGAGGAGAAGCCAAAAAAAGAGAAAAAGATTCGTCCCCCTTATGTGGTGGATAATGCTGCCTTTGAGACAGAGTGTCAAAAGTGTGATGCGAAGTGCGCCACTTTGTGTCAAGAGCAGATTATTATCATTGGTGAGGATAAAAGCCCTTATTTGGATTTGAGCAAAAGTGGGTGTACTTACTGTGATGCATGTGCCTTGGGATGTGAGTTTGAAGTGCTCTCATTAGATGCAAAGACAACAATCGATGCTTTTATTAGTATCGATGAGGCAAAATGTATAAGCCATCAAGGGGTGATGTGTTTTTCTTGCAAAGATCCATGTCTTGAAGATGCTATCATCTTTCATGCAATGTTTATGCCCCATATCGATCAAGATAAATGTACATCGTGTGGTTTTTGTATAAGTCGTTGTCCAACATACGCCATTAATATAGGAGAAAAAAGTGAAGATAATTAGTTTGATCATCCTTCTTGGAATAACACTTCTTAGTAAAGATATTCATGCACCTCTAGCGAGTTATGAGGTAAGTGGAGGCACAACAGAACTCCTTGTCAAAGAGCAAAAGCTTTATGTGGCAACAAGCATGGGATGTATAGATATCTTTGATCTGCAAAACCAAAAAAAGCTAGAGAGTATTTGTGTAGAAAATATCTTAGATTTTATGGGTGATCCAATAGAGTCAAAAATCTACTCGGTCGATGTGTTGGATGATCAGATACTTATTCTCTCACAGGCTGAGGGGGGATATCGTAGATTGCATCTTTATAAAGATGGAGTACTTCAAGAGATCTTGTCTAAAGATAGGATGCTCTCTATCGCAAAAGCAAAGTTCTTAGATAAACAAAGAGTTCTCTTAGCACTCCTTGGAAGTGAGCTTCTCCTTTATGATATGCAAAAAAAAGAGAATATCTATAGCGTACAGATCTCCCAATCCAAATTCTCCGACTTTGTTCTTGATGAGCAAAAAGAAAGAATCGTTATCGCTGATGAGAGTGGGGCACTTAAAATACACGATACAAAGAGTGGCAAGCTCTTAGATGTATTAAAGGGGCAAAACCTTGATAACGTTTTTAAACTTGATATGAAGAACAACTCCATTATCACAGCTGGACAAGACAGAAGGGTTGTGGTGTATGACCTTAAGAGATCGAGCAGCTATTATTTGAGCTCTTCATTTCTGGTCTATTGTGCTGCGCTGAGTCCAAGTGCCACTCTTGGTGCTTACTCTTCAGATGAGCATAATAATGTAAGTGTGTTTCATACAGATACTAGGAGTATCCTAGGCGTTTTTGGAGGCAGTAAGATGACCCTTAGTACTATTTTGTTTTTAGATGAAAAACACTTTTTTGTCGGAAGTGATGATAAAAAAGTCAACTTTTATAAGATTCCATAAAAGAGGAGATACAATGTTAGAGTTTAATGAGAGTGAATTTTTGATAGAGACAGTAGTTCCAGAACATGAGCTGATTATTTCTAGAACAGATCTCAGAGGGATCATCACACATGCCAATGAGACTTTTTGTCACATTAGTGGCTATGAGATGGAGGAATTGATAGGCAAACCACACAATATAGTACGCCATCCTGATATGCCACGAGCTGTTTATAAAGAGATGTGGCAGAGTCTGCAATCTCAAAAACAGTGGAGTGGCTTTGTAAAGAACCTGCGCAAAGACAAGGGGTTTTATTGGGTGCATGCCATTGTCTCTGGCGTGTATAAGGATGGAGAACTCGTTGAGTATAAGTCTTTGCGAACGCCTGTGAATTTTGAAGATAAGCTAGAGCATCAAAAGCTTTATGACTCACTACGCCAAAAGAGTGGTGAGTTACGTAGAAAAATAATTTATGAGGAGAATTAAATGAATATTTCAAGCATTGTAGTACAAACATTACCAAAATATATTGACGAAGTGGTTGCGGCACTCAAAGAATGCGAAGCGTGTGATTACCATTTTCATGATGAAAAAGGGCGTATCATAGTCACGATAGAGGGCAAAGGCGTAGATGAAGAGCTAGAGAAACTTCGCGTGATCGAGAATATACCACATATTATGGCAGCTGATATGCAGATGGCATATAGCGAGGATGAGCTCAACGAGCATATGGAAGTGATCAACAACTCAGACGTTGTCCCTAAAATGCTCAACGATGACACTATTGATCCAAGTCAGATCGTCTACAGTGGAGATCTCAAGAAAAAAGATCTCTATGGCTTTGCAAAAGAGTTTGATAAGCAAGGGAAGTAAAAATGGATGTTGTTTTTGAGTCAAAGATAGGCGTAGAGCCAAATGGAGCGTGGTATATAGAGCTACGCGACACTTTAGATGAGCGGGTCAAAAAATGTTATTCTATCCAAGAATATTCAGATTGCATCGAAGATTTTGGAAGTGATTATGGTGGACATATTGATGAAGTGCGTTGGAGCAAAGATGAGGATGTACATCCCTACATCATAAATGAGATACGAGCTTTAATGGATCAAGAACAAGAAGAGATAAATCAGAGACTTCAAACAAATTCGAGTGAGGATAAAGCCCCATAAAAGGGCTTTAGATAAAAAGCTTAGCCTTCTACAGTAACTTCTACTGCAGTACCTTCCCAGATACCGTGTTTTGTACAATAACCATGAGCAACAAGGTTAAGTTTCTTTCCAGTTGGGATAATTGTGAAAGTTGTTGTGTTGTGCGCTTTTACATTTCCAAGTGTTCCTGGTACGTAAGTCGCTTGTGCTAGTTTTGTTTCACCGTTAAAAAGTGTAACTGACTCAATATAGTGATCAAAATCATCTGGGTGCGTGTATTCTTGACCCATTTTTACAGTCACTTCAAACGGCTCACCTGCTTTTGCAGTGCTTGCACAGTGAATAAATGGAGAGTGACGATCGATAAGATCTTTTTTTGCTTCTCTTTCTACTTGGTCGATATCTACGTATTTGTTGATTTTTGGCATCTTCGTTTTCCTTTTTGATTTGAAATATTTGGTATTGTAACGATAAAAACTTTTAGATAAACATAAATCAGACTATATTTGTCTTATTTAAGATATATTTAACAAAAGAACTCTTTAACCAAAAAAGAGGTAAAATCGCGACTATAAATTTGCGAGAAAAGAGTATATATTATGTTTAAAACCTTACTAATAGAGATCGGTGTAGAAGAACTTCCAGCGGTTCCACTTTTAAAAGAGTTGAAAAATATTGAAAAAAAATACGCTGATATTTTAGAAAGAAACTCCCTTTTAGGGGAGTTTGAGTTTTACTATACACCGCGTCGTTTAGTAATTTGGCATAGAGAGTTTCAAACCAAACAAGAGGCGAGTGCAGAAGAGTTCTTTGGTGCACCCCTCGCAGTTGCATATAAAGATGGCAAAGCAACACCTGCTGCAGAGGGTTTTGCACGTAAATGTGGTGTAGAGCTTGCAGATATTACTACAGCGCAAAAAAATGGTAAAGAGGTTCTTTATTACAAAAAAGAGAAGCCAGGTCAAGAGTCTGTTACGCTTCTGCCAGAGATCATCGAGACATGGATCAAATCTCTTGATTTTGGAAAATCGATGCGCTGGGGCGATCTCAAAGAGAGTTTTATTCGTCCTATTCGTTGGGTGAATGTGCTCTTTGGTGATGAGCTTGTAAAGATGGAGCTTTTTGGTAAAAGTTCTGCAAAACACACTTTTGTACACCGTATCAGCAATTTTGAAGCGGTTCCAATTGATGGAGCAAAAGAGTATTTTGAAGTGCTTGAAAATGGTGGTGTAACACTCTTTGCAGAGCAAAGAAGAGAAGATATTCTCGCACAGTTTCAAGCACTTGAGGCACAAGAGGGTTTAAATATTGAGGTGGATGAAGATCTTCTTGCAGAGGTTGTTGCGATCACCGAACATCCAAAGGCACTTTTAGGAACTTTTGATGCAGAGTTCTTACGCTTGCCACCTGAGGTTATTATCACCTCTATGAAAGAACACCAACGCTATTTCCCAGTCTTTAAAGATGGAAAGCTTCTCAATAAATTTGTCGTTGTTTCCAATGCTCTGACAGAGGATTATTCTAAAGTTATAGAGGGGAATGAAAAGGTACTACGTCCTCGTTTAGCAGATGGACTTTTCTTTTATGACAACGACATTAAAAATGGTCTCAGTACCGATGGACTTGAAAAAGTGGCATTCTTTAAAGGTCTTGGAAGTGTGGCTGATAAGATAAAAAGAGAGACTGCGATCGCTCACGCGCTTTATGAACTCTATGAGATTGATGCGAGCAAAGAAGACCTAGACAAAGCGATCTCTTTGGCAAAAGCAGACCTTATGAGTGAGATGGTGTATGAGTTTACTGAGCTTCAAGGGCTTATGGGTGGTTATTATGCACTTGCACAAGGGGAGAATGAAGCGGTAGCTTTAGCGATTACAGAGCAGTATCTTCCAGATGGCGAGGAGAGCGCATTGCCATCCACACCGCTGAGTGCTATCATCGCGATGAGCTTAAAGCTTGACACCCTTATCGCACTCTTTAGCATCAACCAGATCCCAACAGGTTCGCGTGATCCTTTTGCACTTCGCCGTGCGGTCAATGGGATCATCCGTATCGTCAATGAATATGGTTTTGCTTTTGATATTGTCAAAACGATGAATAGACTCGCACTCTCCTATGCACCTTTTGAGATGCACAAGCTAGAAGCATTTATCTTAGAGCGTCTCAAGCAATTTTACAAGGTCAACCCATCGATCGTAGAAGCTGTCCTTGCTTCGGGTGAGAGAGAGCTTGTGGCTATCGGTAAAAAGATAGAAGCACTTAACACGATCGCTTCAAGTGAGAGCTTTTCTGAGGCCAGTGCTACTTTTAAGCGTGTGGCAAATATCACCAAAGATATGGATATGCAAGGCTCCTTGGATGTGGAGCCACATCTCTTTGAAGAGGATGCAGAATCAGCACTTCATGTACGTTATATCGATGTGATCTCTACATCCTATGATTCGTATGAAGAGGAGCTTGATGCACTTCTTGGGCTCAAACCTGAGCTCGATCAGTTCTTTGATGATGTGATGGTCAACGCTGAAGATGAAGCGATCAAGAATAATAGAAAAGCGCTTGTTGGATCGATCTATAAAAGTATCCTCAATATCGCAGATATCAAAGAGGTGAGTATCTAGCTTGTATGATGTAGCGATTATTGGTGCGGGTATCAACGGATGTAGCCTTGCTTATGAGTTGATGCGTGCCAATAAAAAAGTGTTGCTACTTGATATGGAGGGGATTGCTAGCGGTGGAAGCGGCGCTGCGGGTGCTTTTATATCTCCAAAATTCTCCAAAGCAGGGGAGCTCAAAGAGCTTTTACACGAAGCCTATCTTTATAGCTTTGACTTTTACAAAAACAATTTTTCCCATATTTTTAAAGTTGTACCACTTGTACATATCGCTCAAGACCAGGCAGATGATGCAACACTTCGCTCTTATAAACAAACAACAACTCTCCCTTTGCAAGAAGCACCACAAGAGTGTTTAGACTCCCTTACATCCCAAGCACGACAAAGAGAAAAAGTCTGCTTAGAAGCGGGTGTAGTCGATGCACGTAGAATGTGTATCGCTCTAAGTAAAGGATCAGAATTTCGTAAGCACAAAGTAGAGAGTCTTGTCTATGATGATGGGATGTGGGTGATCGATGAGCTTTATAGTGCTACAGATGTAGTGCTTGCAACAGGGGCGTATGAGAATCTTATCAAAGAGCCTTATATGAAGCTTCGTGGGATTTGGGGGCATCGCATCGACATCCAAAGTTCTACATCCAATAGCTGTTCTCTGCATCAAGAGGTCTCTATCTCTCCCTCAGAAAATGGAGTTCTCGCTATCGGCGCGACACATAATGTTCACTACCATCCCCAAAAATCCAGTAAGCCTTATGATGTAGAAGCGGGCAGGGCAGAGCTTTTACAAAAAGCAGCCAAGACGATTTGCCTCAAAGATGTAAAGGTATTCAAAGATTACATGGGTTTGCGCTCAGGTTCGTTTGATTACATCCCAATCATTGGACCACTGATAGATTCCACGCAGACTTTGGAGTGTTGTGAGAAAAAAGTAAAAATAAAAAAGCCTAACTATGATGATTTTGTATCGTATCCAAATCTTTATATGATCAATGGAAACGGGGGGTATGGATTCGTTCTTGCCCCTTATTTGGCAAAGATCTTAGCCAAACATATCCTCGCAGATGCAAAGATCCCAAAAGGACTCCAGTGTGCGCGCTTTTTCGCACGCTGGGCAAAGCGTGCGACTTAGCCGATTCTCTGAATCGTTGGAGGGTTTGTGCTAAATGCCGCTTTAAAAGCGTTGGCACGAATATCTTTGAGTTTTCCACCTGAAGCAAGAGGTGCTAAAAAGTACGCTTTTTCTAAAGCTTCCTCAGCACTATAGTTTTTATCGTGAATAAAAGCGATCTCTTTTCCTAATTTTTGTACCTGCGCGCTCAGAGCCTCTGCATACGCGATGATCGATTTGTGATGTCGATCATATTTGTGCCCGCTTCCAAAAAAGACAAACTTTCCGTTGAGACGAATATTGGCTATATCAAGATAGTTGAGATTTTTATCAAAGCGTGTGAGAAGGTTTGTGTTGTATTTTTCAAGATCGCTATCAAACTCCTCGAGCACATAGGTTGGCTCGATATTTTCTTTGTTGTAATTAAAGAGGTATTTGATCTCTACGAGTTTCCCCTTATAGAGTTTTTTAAGAGCTGAGGCGATGAGGAAATGGGTGTGATCTTGGGTGAGTTCAGTATATTTTCCATCAAAAGGATAGTCCTGTGATGCGAGTGATGCATCTTTGGAATACCCAACAGGAGCAAGAGCAGGGTTGTACAAAAAGATAGTGCCTGCAACTGTCTTGCGTCTATTTTTAAGCATCGCTTCAAGCTCTTTTGTGTCGATCGTCTCCTCTTCATTTGGAAAGTAAAGATAGTGAGATGTGAGATACTCATGGTCAAAATTTGTTGAAAAAATACCAAATGCTTGCATAAAAAACCTTGTAAAATAAATTGCGCCATTATACTCTTATGATACTTCTAAGCAAATAAGAGGAATGAAGAATCAAGTCTTAAACAGTTTAAGCTTTTGAGTAAGAGAATCTGTCATGTTGTTTAAATGATCAGATGCAGCTGCTATCTCTTCTACACTCCTTGCATTTATCGTTGAGATTGAGTTGATCTCTTGGATACTTTCTGCAATCTTATGAAGATGCACGCCCGTATTCTCAAAATCTTGTACAGTAATATCACTTGCATATGCAGCTTGATTTACAAGAGATGCCGTTTTGTTTATTTTATTTTCAACTTCTACAGAGAGGGATGCTAGAGCATCAATATCTTTTGAATTATTATTCATCTGCTCACTCGCTGTAAGACTCGCTTGCACAATAATATTAATAGTCGTATTGATGTCTGAGAGACTCTTTTGTGTTCGTTCTGCTAATTTTCTTACTTCATCAGCTACAACAGCAAAACCCCTTCCATGTTCGCCTGCTCTTGCTGCTTCTATTGCAGCATTGAGTGCCAATAGGTTTGTTTGATCTGCTATATCTGATATGATCCCTAAAACATTCTTTACCTGCTCTATATCTAAAGAAAGTGTTTCTATACTATGCGCTAACTCAGTTTCATTTTGAGCACTCGTGCGAACTTTACTTGTGAGTTCTATAATGACATCCTTTGCATCATTAAGAATAGTTTTGGCTTCTAATATCTCATTTTTACTATTTCTTGCATTCTCTATAGAGACTGTTATCTCCTGCATGATAGTTTGTGTGTCTTGTGTTGTTGTATTGACAATCACTACCGAGCGTTCAACATTTTTACCTACATTAAGAGATGTAATAGAGAGCTCATGGGAGGTAGAAGAATTTTCTATACTCGCTGATTTCACTGCTTGTATGCTTGTATGTACTTTCTCTATAAACTGATTTACATATTGAGCAATTTTTTTAATTTCGTCATTGCTTTTTGTGACAATTCTTTTTGTGAGATCGCCATCGCCATCTGCTAAATCAGATGTGACATGTAAGATTTCTTGAATAGGCTGCAAAATTGTTTTATTGGCAATAAATGAAACTCCAAAAGCTATGAGAATAGAGATAATAAGGGAAGAGATAATTATTTTACTTGTAGTTGCAATCACTTCATCTGTAGCCTCCTGTCTCATTTGTATGATTTTAGTTTCAATATTATCTATATATTCGCCTGTTCCTATTATCCAGCCCCATGGCTTGAAAATCTCTACATAGGACATCTTAGGTTGAGGCGTATCAAAGCCTGGTTTTTCCCAATGGTACTGAACCATACCTGAGCCTTGTTTTGCTGTAATACTTACCATCTCGTTAAAGAGAAAAACACCATTTGGGTCTTTTGTTGTTGTTAAGTCTTTTCCGTTTAACGCTGGATTCATAGGATGCATTACCATCGTAGGAGTTGTGTCGTTGATCCAAAAATAACCACTCTCACCAAAGCGCATCTCAGATACTGTTTTGAGTGCTTCTTGTTGCATTTTTGCTGTAACATCCGAGACATATGCTCCAGTTCCAATCACCCAGTTAAAGGGTTTAAATAACTTTACATAAGATACTTTTGGCTGTGGCTTTTCAAATCCAGGCTTTGCCCAACTGTACTCAACAATACCCTCTCCATTGGCTTTTGAGGCTTTGACCATTTCATTAAAAAGGTAAACACCGTTTGGGTCTTTAAAATCAGATAAATCTTTTGAATCCAATGCTGGGTTTATTGGGTGCATAATCATTTTTGCAGAGGTGTCATTTATCCAAAAATAGCCATCTTCACCATATCGCACTGCACTGACTAGATCTTTGATATGCTGTGAGAGTTGATTGGCAGAGAGGACGTTTACATTTTTTTCATACTCTTTATTGATGATGCTAAAGAGAAAATCCGTCTCTTTTTTGAGCTCATCTTCTACTTCTTGTTTGATCTTATCTTGAGATGTTCTCTGATAAAAAGAATCTATTGACTTTGTAGCAATAGAGATATAATTTTTGAGTTCTATCTCTTTGTTTTTATAAGCTTCTTCTTTATATTTTTGAATATTTTTCTCATTGAGCTGGTTTATACTCGCCATAGATTGAACAATAATAGCACCTGTTATGAAAATAATCGTAGTGATTAGGATAAGTTGTAGCTTCAACTTTATAGAAACGGACCCCATTTTTCTCCCTTTTTTGTAAGGGCTATTATATAGAGCATTCGTAGCATGAGCATAGCAAAAAGAGGGTTCTTTTTAAATACCACCAAACGAACACCATTACTGAATATACTTCTCAAAATCTTAAGGAGTATTTATGTCAAATGCTAATAAACGCTATCTTATTTATGCGTTCATCACCCTATTTATTTTAGTCGTTCCCTTTGTTAGGATCAATGGAAATCATCTTTTGCTACTTTCTTTCGAAAAGTTCGAGTTTCATTTTGTAGGATTTGCTTTTAGTGTAAGTGAATTTTATGTCATGCCTTTTTTATTGATGTTTTTATTTATTGGAATCATTGCTATGACCTCCATTCTTGGTCGTGTATGGTGTGGATGGGCGTGTCCGCAGACTATCTTTAGAGTTATCTATCGTGACCTTATTGAAGGAACACTTCTCGATATGCGAAGAGTCAAAAATAAACAAAAAGAGAAAAACTACTCAAAAGCAAAAACAATATTACTCAAAACAATAGCTGTCTCTTTGTGGGGTGTCTTAGCGCTTATGATCGCTACAAACTTTTTACTTTATTTTGTGCCATACGAAGATTTTTTTACTTACCTGAACAAACCCTCAGAACACATCCTGATGATGGTTGTCCTTTTGAGTATTGCTCTATTTTTACTTTTTGATATCGTTTATCTAAAAGAGAACTTTTGTACATATATTTGTCCCTATTCAAGCACACAAACAGTTCTTTACGATGATGAGACAAAACATGTTATTTACAATACAAACAGAGATCAAGAGTGTACTACCTGTGAAGCTTGTGTGAAAATTTGTCCCACACATATTGATATACGAAAAGGTTTACAACTTGAGTGCATCAACTGCTTAGAGTGTTGTGATGCCTGTACGACAGTGATGGGTAAGTTAGGCAAAGAGTCTTTAATTGAATGGGGAAGTACAAAAAGTGTATTAAAGAATACAAAAATAAACTTTTTTAATAAAAAAAATATTATGTTGAGTGTCGTTCTTGTAGCTTCTCTTCTCTTTGCGCTTCTCCTTGCCTCTGAAAAAGAGTATGTACTCGCGACAGCTGAAAAATCAGACTCACTTTATAGAATAGATGAGAATAATGTAGTTTATAATAGCTATGTTCTAGCAATATACAATATACAAGAACAGACCTATACCTATGATGTAAAAATACAAAATGATCCTAACTTTCGTATTAGAAGGTTTAATCCGCCTCAGCTTGAAGCAGGACAACGTAAAAAAAAGATCCTTATTGTAGAAACTACAAAAGTACCAAGTATTTCAAAATACTCAAATACGACGTATAAACTCGATCTTATCGTTTTTGCAAAAGAGGATCCTAAAATACAGACAATAACGCACTTAGCGTTTATATATCCTCAAAATACTAAATAACCTTCTCTAAAGAGAGGGTGAAGCAAGCTCCTTGGGCTTGATTGTTCACTGCTATTTTCCCCTCGAAACTTTTTTCTATGATGAGCTTCACAAGATAAAGACCTATGCCTGTACCTTGCTCTTTTGTTGAAAAATAGGGCTGAAATATTTTCTCAAGATGCTTTGGATTTATCCCTTTTGCATTGTCCTGTATTCTTATAATAACCTCAGCACTTGAAGCACTGACATCTATACTTATACGTGCTTCCTCTCTATCTCTCAGCGCTTCAGTGGCATTTGTAAGAAGTGCAAGGAATACTTGTGAGAGTTCATTTTTAATACCATATACTTTTATGTTTTCATCTGTGTTAAACTCAAAATGAATAGAGATACCACGATGCTTTAAGTCTGCACTTAAAATCCTTAAAGTATTTTCGATCGCTTCTTTAACTCGAAACTCCTCTTTATGTTTTGAAGGGAGGTAGAACGCTTTAAAATCATCAATAGTCTTGGATAAAAATTGAATTTGATCTTGTGCAGAGTAAAACTTTTTGTTGAAATACTCATGATCAATTTTTCCATTTTCGTAGCGTTTTTTGATATTCATTAAAATATAAGATAGGTTATTTAGTGGCTGTCTAAACTGATGTGTTATATTTCCTATCATCTCCCCACTTTGTGCCATCTTTGATTGTTGTAGAAGCATATTTTGATAATCCAAGGCTTCCTTTTTTAAAAGTACATATTTATAAGAGATCGAGGTGGTAAAAAGGAGAGCCTCTATAGCAAATGCGATGAGTACAATATCTGCAGAATCTGTCTGTATGAAATACTCTTTCATATCAAAGGCAAAAAGTAAAAGGCAGAGTATAAACCAACCAAGTACATAAAAAACAGTAGGATTAAAGCCTTGTCTGAGATTAAAAACCACACTAAGCAATAAGATACCGTAAACGATTGTATAGGGGAGGTATTCAAAAAGTATGTAATGATAAAACACTGTTAATAGAACCAAATATACTAGAGCACTATTTTTGATTAGATCTTGATAATTTTTTATCTTTGGGGTAAATTCTCCTTCATAAAAAGAGATAGAAAAGAGTACAGCACCTATTATTGCAAAAGCTAAAGAGAGATCTTTGTAGAGAGTGGGAATGTTGAAAAGTTCACTATATATAGCGATATAAAAGAGAGAAAAGAGTTGCATCATAAAGTAGCTAAAGTAGAGCAGTTCTCGTGAATAAACATAGCGTATAAAAGTATAGAATATACTCATGATTAAAATGCCAAAGGTGATTCCATAGGCTAGAATATTACTTATTTCTAAGCTCAATTTTATACCCTGTACCTGTAAGATTAGAGATGCTATCTTTGGGAAGTTTTGCTTTGAGATTTTTCACTAAAGTTTTCAGTGCATCTTTACTCATGGCACTCTCTTTCCAAATATAATTTTCTATTTCATAGTATGTCACATAACGAGTCTGATGCTTAATAAGTAGATCAAGGAGCTGAACCTCTTTTGTCCTTAGTTTTACTATTTTTCCATTACTGACGAGTGTTTGGTTGTAATAATCATATTTTGTCGTATCTGAAAAGACAAAAATATTAGAATACTCTGCCTTTATATTCTCTATACATATATTGATTGCCGCATCAAGTTCAATCTCTTTGACTGGTTTGACGAGGTATTTTACGAGTCCTAACTCTATGGCTTTAAAAAGATATGTAGCATCACTAAACGCAGTGATAACAATTATCTGACATCTTTTGTCTTGTTTGCGTATACGTTTCACAAACTCTAAACCATCGAGCTTAGGCATCTGAATATCAGTGATGATAATATCAGGCTCGTGCTCTTTATAAAGCTTGAGCGCAATAAATGCATCCGCTGCTTCATGAATATGCTTAAAATAGTTTGCTAGATACTCTAAACCATTTTCACGAGCGATTTCATCATCTTCCACATAAAGTACTTTGAGATTTGTGTTAAGCATCTTGAGTAACCATTAGAATAATCATCTCCCATTCTTCGATTTTGGTATTATAACTCAAATTGCTAGTTGACTATCCTCAGATATAATTATGAAACAAATCATTTGTATTCTAATAAAGTGGATGGAGTAGTATAAAATGGAACTAGGATTTTTAATTAAAAAATGTATCACCTTTTTTATAGAACCACTTGGGATGATCCTCTCACTTTTGCTTCTGACTCTTTTTCTTTGGTTGAGAAAAAAAGAGCGTTTGGCGCAGTATTCTTTTGGGTTTGGCATTGCTCTTTTATTTTTATTCTCTTATCAGCCATCTTCTAACTTTCTTATAAGTGTTCTTGAAAATAAATATCCAAAATATGAGATTCAAAAAGAGGTGGAGTATATCCATGTCTTAGGCAGTGGACACACGACGGATATCTCTCAGCCTATTACATCCCAGCTCTCAGATGCAGGTGTGAAGCGTGTGATCGAAGGGATTCGCTTGCATCTTCTACATCCCAAGAGTAAGCTGATATTTACAGGCTATGAGGGGGATACAAACAGATCCAATGCGCAAATGAATGCGAAACTTGCAAAAGCTTTGGGGGTGAAAGAGGAAAATATGATTGTCAATCCTCAGCCAAAAGATACCAAAGAAGAAGCGCTTTTTGCAAAAGAGATTGTGGGGGAAGAGCCTTTTATTCTTGTGACAAGTGCAACCCATATACCACGCGCGATGAGACTGTTTCATTCTGTGGGATTAGAGCCGATCGCTGCACCCACAGACTTTAAAAAAGATGCAACACGGTTTTTAGATGCACCAAATATTCAGAACCTTCATAACTCTCAGCGAGCGATCCATGAATATCTTGGGATGTTGTGGAGTCATCTTACAGGCTAAAGCCTGTGTTACGAAAAACTTCTGTAACGCGGACTTTAGTCCGCACAAAATCAAAAGAACTCTTACAGGCTAAAGCCTGTGTTACGAAAAAACTTCTGTAACGCGGACTTTAGTCCGTATAAAAAACCCCTAAATATCCACACCGCTCCAAAACTCATCAAAATCGAGATTTGTCATCGCTGCTTCGTTGCTGATATCGGTCTCTAAAAGCCTTTGCATAAGAGCGATATGATAGCTCTCTTGCTCATTGATAAAATCAAAGAATTTTGAAAGTTCCTCATCCTTGATCTTTGAACTCAGCTCACGACACATCTCTTTGGCAGCCTCCTCCTCAGCGATCCCATCACGTACGAATTTTTCAAGATCACTAATCACATAGCTCATCTCGTGAAGCTCACGAGGCAGAGCGAGTATCCCAAGTTTTGCCATCATATTGCCAAAAGATTTAAGGTGAAAATGCGATTCTGCGATAAGATCTTCAAACACACTAAATTGTAAAACATCATCGGTACGCGCTTGCATATAGGCATACACCAAAACAAGCTCATATTCTTTATAAGACTCCTCAAACAAAAAGAGAGTAAGCGCGTCGATCTGCTCTTTTGAGAGGTCTTTCTCCTCATAGATACATGCTCTGTTAAAAGCAGTAATTGGGTGATCGTTTTGCTCATTGCCAAGAAGGGATGTAAGATATTCTACAAGATAGGCATCATCACTTCTACAGCGACTTCCAAGCCTTGTGTGTGGGTAGTGGCTCTGCATCGCCTCTACTTTACTTAGTAAATCTTTTATAAGTTCAAAGAGGCTTTCTTTTTTGCAAAGCTGCATCTCTCTGTCGTAGTTGTAGTTCTCTCCTGCTAAAAGCAGCTCTGAGCCTATCCATTTCATATGACGAAAGGCGATTTGTGAGAAATCATAGAGTCTTGATTTGATCTTCTCATCACTTATTGCAAAGGATGTAAAGGCGATAGCAAGCCATAGTTCATGTTTTTGTTGATATACCTTATTCATTGTCACAACTCTCCTTCATTTTTAGTACGTGCATCTCTTCTGTTTTTCCGTTTTGTAGGTTTTCATAGTTTTTCATTGCTGCAACAAAGGCACTGAGCACCATATCTGCACAGATCTGTTGTTGGGCTGAAGCGCCACTGAGCTTGTCGTTGAGCTTTTGTATGCTTTGCTGTGCGTATTCAAGATCATGTGCTTTTATCATCTGTGTAAACATCGAGCCTACCACCACAGTATCTTGGCAGCCATTGGTCGCAAAGCGTACATCTTCAATCATCACACCATCGCTTTGGATGTAGAGAATCACATACTCACCACTCTTTTCATCAAGTGCCACACCAACACCGCTTGGGGTGTCAAGCTTGCCGTAATTTTGTGGGTTTATAAGGTGTTCGAGCACCTCTGCGTTCATCCCCTCAGGGACTTGGATATTTTCTGTCATTGTTTCGCTTTGTATAGAAATAGGTACTACCATTTTATTGGCTTTAGCATAAGAGAAAATAAAAACACAAAAAAAGTATCACAAAAATATAATTGATGAGAACAGTTATCAATATTAAGTTTGCTCTAATTCTTTTTGATGTATCATTTTATGAAATAGTAATAATTATTATAACTTATAGAAAATGAGGACAAGATGAAAATACAGGTATCAATGATCGCATCACTTGCACTCGTAGGGATGCTCCAAGCGCAAGAGGTCCTAGAGACGATCGAGATCAAGGGCGAAGTAGAGACAAAGCGAACTTTAGGACAATTTAAAGATATCGTAGAAAAAACAGAGGTCATTACAAAAAAGCAGATGGAGCGCGAACAAGCTGTCACGCTTATCGAAGCGATAGAAAAATCTCCAGGGGTAAGTGTCACGACAAACTGCTCTATGTGTGGGATCAAGCGCGTAATGCTCAATGGAATGAAAGGGGAACACTCTACAGTGCTTAGTGATGGTGTGCCATTTAACTCTACGGTTTCTAGTTACTATGGAATGGACGCACTTGGTGTAAGTGATGTAGAGAGCATCGAGATCGCACGTGGAAGTGGAGCGGCTCTTACAGCTCCCGAGGCAATAGGTGGAACGATCAATATCATCTCTAAAAAAGCGAGCAGAAACGGAGCAGAGTTTGATTTTGCCCTTGGGGAACAAGGCTACAAGCTTGGCTCTATCTTGGGGGAAGCGCTCAGTGATGATAAAAAGACAGGGATCGTGGTCTCAGCGACCTACAGTAACTATGACCAATACGACTACGATAACAACGGGGTCAACGAAGCACCAAAGTTAGAGAACCAAAGTGTCTCTATTCGCCTTACACACGAGCTTACAGACAAAGATGAACTTGATTTTAAAGTGCGCCACTCTGATTCGTATGTATATGGTGGACCAATGACGAGTGAGACTGCTGTTGTTGCTGGCTATGGTACAAGTGGCACGGCTAACCCTAGCTTTGTAGGTGGGGATGTACGTAATCAATACAATGGTGACCCAATGGGAACCATGGAGAGTATCACCACAACACGCCAAGAAGCAACAGCGCGCTGGACACATAGTGCAGATAGCTCTACTGTGCAAACAACCCTTGCTTACGCTGATGCAAGACAAGAGTCAATGTATGAGGGTTTAGATTATGATAATGTAGATAAAACCTATTTTACAGATATTAAAGTGATGCAAGTGGTGGGTGAAAGTCATATCCTTACCTATGGAGCTGATTTTAAACGTGAAGATATGAAAGCGGAATCTTCAGCGTTTGCAAATCCAACGATAAATAAAGATGATTTTCTTTATAACTCTTACGCACTTTACTTACAAGATAGTTGGATGATGAGTGAGAACGCAGAGCTCAAAATGGCACTCCGCGGGGCAAAGATCACGACTGATTTTACAGGACAAACAGCCAAAGGCAATGAGATCGATGAAACACTTCTCTTACCGCGTCTTCATTTTCGTTATGACCATACAAAAGAGCTTGTCTCCCGTTTTTCAGCAGGGCAAGGGTATCGCTCACCGCTTACTTTTTTTGAATCAGAGCACGGTCTTATAGATAGTAATGCTGGGTTTGGTGTAGCAGTAGATGAGATAGAGCGTTCAAATAACGCGATGTACACACTCTCTTATGATGGAGATTTTATCACTGCGAGTGCAAGTGGATCGTACACAGAGGTGAAAAATCTTGCGTATATCGATGATAGTGATCCTTCAGGTCGTTTATATTTACGTAATGCAAAAGAAAAAGTAGGAATCACAAGTGCCGACGCTGTTGTAGGCTACGCTTTTGCGCCTGAGTGGAGTATCTCGGGAGGATATGAGCAGTATTGGTATGATAGAGAGTACAAAGAGCTTCTTTTTATCGCAGCGGTGGAAAAACAAGCACGTGCGATGCTCAATTATGAGGGACATGGATATGATGCGATGCTCAGTGCTACATGGACAGCTTCTAGAGACTTAGAGCCTTATGGATATGGGGATCGTTATAATGTGTATGATGGTGGTGTGGCATCTGCGCCAAAATCTACTAAAGCACCCTCATTTACAACGGTGGATTTTAAGGTCTCAAAACAGATCAATAAAAACTTTTCGCTCTATGCAGGGGTAAAAAACCTTTTTGATTATGTCCAAACAGACAAAGAATCACCACTGATGTATGATGCAGCGGGTGAATATGATGTGGGACATATTTGGGGACCACTTCGTGGGCGTATGACGTATGCAGGAATTAATGGGAAGTTCTAGGAGATTCCGGATCGAGTCCGGAATGTTCTGTGCTTAAAGTCAAGTCTTTTTAGCACTATTTATCATTTTTCTTTCTTGTACATGGTTTAGAGTGAATGGCTTATTGTGTTTTA
>JAVETX010000030.1:0-32171 GCA_034005845.1 Sulfurimonas sp.
ATATCTACAAGTGCTGAGATATAGATAGTGGGGGTGTGAATCTTTAGCGCGTGTATCTTTTCTAAAAGTGTGAGTCCATCAATATTTGGGACATTGATATCAAGGATGAGTAGATCATACGAAGAGCTAAGGAGTGCATCATAAGCTTTACTCCCATCAAAAAAACTCTCTACGGTATGGTTGTTTTGCTCTAGATATTCGCCGATCGATTCGTTGAGCATCACCTCATCTTCTAATAAAAGTATCTTCATCACTCCCCCATCATTTTAAATTCATAACTAAAGACGTTTTTTCCATTCTCTGTCTCAACACGCACGACGATCCCCTCTTGCTTACAGATACTCTTAACAAGCCCAAGCCCAAGCCCAAATCCCTCTACTCTATCCTCTTCACGGTAATACGCTTCAAAGATCTTATCCGTATCTTGAATCTGTTTGGAGCAACTTCCTACCGAGAGATCTAGGGATGTAGCCCTGCTTTGAAGCCGTACAAAGATCGTTTTTTCTGGCAAGGTGTATTTGATGGCATTTGTAAGGGTATTATCCACAATACGTTGGAGTTTTGTCTCATTGATATAGACAAAGCTTTTTTCACTTAGCACCTCATACTCAAAGCTTAGTTTGGACATCTGTGCCACCTCTTCAAAAAAGTCGATACGCGAACGTACAAAAGCTTCAAGGTCGATCACCGCTTTTGGATACTCCACCTGATCTTTTTTGACAAGATAACTCAGATCATCATAGATGCTAAAGATATTCTTCACTGCCACTTCTATCTTGGAGAGGTAACGATCCTTGGGATGTTGCATCTGATGCAGCTCAATATTGGTAAGTATCACACTTAGCGGTGTATTGGTCTCATGCACCGTATAGCGTAAAAACTCCTTTTGCGCTTTGAGGATCTCATCTTTCATCTTTTGCTCTTCTAGGAGTGTTTTATTGATCTGAAGGAGTTTTTGTGTTTTGAGTGCGACCTTTTCTTCGAGCCCAAGATTGAGCTCTTGGAGCGATCTTTTTTGATCGGTGATCGTCTCTACCATATTGTTCGCATAAGGCACCATCGAATAGAGCTCTTTAAAAAAGATCTTCTCAGGGTTGAGTTGCTTATCACTATGTGCTGCCTCTTTAAAAAAATCCAAGAACACCTCAAGATCTCGCTTGAGCAAACTATTAAATATCTTATAGATTCCAAAAACGATCGCAAAGAGGATAAAAGAGAGTGTCGCGATCGCCATCGTATTTTTAATAAGAAGCGATTTGAGTTTTTGCTGGTTGCGTTTGTGTTGCACTTCACTATCAACTCGCTCGTGGGCATCATAGGCTCTCTGCTCTTCTAAAAGTGCCCGCTCATAATCTTGATAGTTTTCTACTATTAAAAGATATGCAAATAAAAGGGTAAACAAAAAGATCACAACGGTAATGAAAATATTTGCATCCCCAATAGTTATCGTATGTTTTTTTAATATCGCTGAACTGTAGAGCTTGTTCAAAAAGTTTTTCATTATCTGCTATCTTATTTCTTAAAAATTTAAATCAAAAAATTATTATAACCACATTGCTTTAAGAGTATTTAGAAAAACTCACTATAATTACGAAATTATTTTAAAACAAAAAGGTTAGAAATGTTTGGAAGAAAAGAACTCAAAACATACGATTTAACTCCTGATGAGTTAGCAAAACTTCAATGGGCAAAGATCTCTACAAATAAGGGTGAGATGTGGATCAAGCTCTTAGCTGAGGAGACTCCAAATACTGTTGCAAACTTTGCACACCTTGCACAAAGTGGTTTTTATGATGGTCTTAGTTTTCACCGTGTGATCCCTGGATTTATGGCACAAGGTGGTTGTCCACTCGGCACTGGTACAGGTGGACCAGACTGGGCTATCCCATGTGAGACAGCTCTGAATAAAACACGCCACCGCAGAGGAGCTCTCTCTATGGCACACGCTGGACCAAACACAGGTGGAAGCCAGTTCTTCATCACATTCGTGCCAACACCACACTTAGATGGCGTACACACAGTTTTTGGTGTGATCGAAGAAGATGATGCAGCAAGCTTTGCAACACTCGATTCTATCCAAGGACAAGACACGATCAACTCTATCGAGATCTTAGAGGCGCGTGCATAACACTCTTGGGATGTAGAGATCTTCTACATCCCAAGCTCTTTATCAATCCTTACAATAATATCTTCCCTAATCTCTAACTCCCTCGCTCTTTGTTTAAATGATGCAAAAATCTCTCCTATTTGTTCTATACACTCTTTTGCAAAACTCTCTTTAATAGAGTGAAGTTTTGCTACTTCTAAAATATCTTTTTTGCTAAAATCATTTGTTTTGCCTCTTAGAGAAAGCTGATGATTTTTGGTGTAGCCAACTCCGTTTGCATAGGTAATATCATAGGCTGGCGAAAGATTCCAAACACCATTTTTATCCATCGTAAATGCAAAGTTTTTAGCATGATCATCTTGATTTCTTCCAACGATATTAAAAACCATTCTTTTAAACTGTTCATTCACCGCACTCTGGCTCCCTGTGAGATATCTTGTGAGTCTAAAGAGCTCATCGTATGAATAGTGCATCGGGAGATTGAAGTTTGAGTGTGTGAGCCCTGCAACAGAGTGAAGATGAAGAGTTTCTTTCGCAACTCTATCAAACCGTTTGATCATATAATGTGCAAGATCTCCATGGGATAAGAGTTCTATTGGAGGAACATTAATACCAACCTCTCTCGCCATACTCATATAGAGATATTCAAGTTTTGTATACTCACTACTACCGCCATCTTCTCTTGCCATATCAAACTTAATGATATAGTGTTCAAACCCCTCTTTGAGATCTTGTTTGACCCCACTAATAATTTGCTTTGAAGTTTTGTTATAACCGATAATCGCTTTTGCTCTTGCACCCCCAGCACTCGCAGCACTATCCATAAAAGTTAGCATCTCATCCACCACTTCTACTGCATTGCCACTGACTATTTTTTTGGCATTATCATAAAAATCTTGAAGCTCTATAAGCGCATCAAGCTTTTGTGCATCCATTTTGTGAATTACAGGTTTATAAGTGATCGCGCCTATACTTTTGTCTCCTACAAACATAAGCTTTTGAATAATATTAAGCTGATGTGGTGGAATATTTTTTGATTCAAAATATCTTTCAATTACTTTTGTACCAAATTTATCAGGCAAGGTATCATGAAAAACTCCTGCAAGACCTTCAAAGTATCTATCATCATCATTTGTATAAACACCATTCAAACTAAGTGGTAGCTTCAAAGGGGATATCTCAAGATTACCCGCTTTAAACTCTTTGTCATACTCAAAATAGACTCTTGCGTCTTTGAGGAGTATTGTTCCTATTTTTTGATCAAATATATAAGCTTCAACTTCCATCTTCATTTATTGATCCTCTTAGGCAAATGATCGATATTTTTTACCTCATCAAGCGTTTTAAGCTCTCTTTGTTTTAAAAGTCCTGCCAAATTATCAAACATTTTGAGCGCCATAAGGAGCTTGATCAGATTGACTAAAGAAATTTTTTTTTGATAGATAAACTGTTTATAGGTAGGCAGTGGAATATCGGCTTTACTCGCCAGCTCTTTTTGCTGAAGTTTTTGAATTTTTCGCTCTTTTTCTATCCTCATAACAAGTGTTTCTATTATCTCTAAAGGGGTATTTAATTCTATCATGCAAGATCCTATATTTATTATAATATACTTTATCTTCGTAATACTATCTTTAAATATATTATAATATACTTAATAAACATTATCTCAAATAAGTAAGATTTTGACTATAATTGCACATATACAAGCAAAAGGAACTCCCCATGCCAGATGGTACACAAAGAAAAGATATAAAGTCAGGTCAAAGCGTCGCGATCGTTTTAAAGCAAGATCAACAAAGTGGGCTTTTAACCGATGGGATCGTTCGTGATATCTTGACCAAGTCACCTAGCCATCCACATGGGATCAAAGTGCGTTTGATGAGTGGTGAAGTTGGACGCGTCAAAGAGATCTACTAAGATGCAAAAGAGTCCTATTTTAGTCCACATCTGTTGCAGTGTCGATTCCCACTTCTTCTTAGAAAAACTTCAAAACGATCACCCTGGTGAAAAACTCACAGGCTTTTTTTACGATCCCAACATCCATCCCTATTCTGAATACAAACTACGCCTTTTGGATGTAGAGCGCTCATGCAAAAAACTTGGTATCGATCTTCTAGAGGGACCCTACGACTATGAAGCTTGGGTAGATGCTGTGCGTGGACTCGAGCGTGAGCCAGAAAAAGGAGCACGTTGTGAGATGTGTTTTGACAAGCGATTTATTGAGAGTGCCAACAAGGCTCTCGATCTTGGCTTTGAGCGTTTTACCACCACCTTGCTGGTGAGCCCACTCAAATCACAAGAGCAGCTCAAACGTGCTGGAGCAGAGTTTGAAGCCAAACATGGTGTCAAATTTATTGCACCCGATTACAGAAGTGGTGGAGGCACGCAAGATCAAAGCCGTGTGACCAAAGAGGAGCAACTTTACCGCCAAGACTACTGCGGATGTATCTACGGTCTCTCGATGCAAAGAGAGCATCAAAACAAACTCGCAGATGAACTCTTTTCACCCATATCTGGAGCCACTCTTCCCGCTTCGATCGAGGAGCGCTTAGAGCTTTATGCAAAGCGAATGGAGCTTGAAGAGCAAAATATTCCCTATAAGATAATCAGAGAAAAGTTTCTTAACTACAGACAAATGAGTCTAAGAGTGATCGCCAATAAAAAAGGGGTGATTCCTGCCTACGCACTGAGCTATTCGACCCTCCCTCGTAAAAAAGCGCAAGGAAAGATCGAGTACGCAACGCACAATGTGCACCACTTCAATCGCGAAGAGATCAAGTTTGTCACTTTAGAGTATTTCAACTCACTTTGTGATAAAAACTACCAAAATATCTACGAGCTGATCTATCAACCTTTGAGCTATGAGAAGGAGCAGATGATCCGTATGAAAATCAACCCTAGCCTTTATGATCTCACACCTATAATTGTCCTCGACGCGATCTGTGAAGAGAAACTCACCATCGAGCTCGATGCCAAAATTTACGAAGACACAAAAGAAAAACTAATCAATATATAATAATTTTTTAGATAAAATAGCCAAATTTAATTGAATCACAAAGGTTTTACTAATGATTATTGATGTTATGGAAATTCAAAAAATTATACCGCATCGTTACCCTTTTTTACTTCTAGATCGTGTTACTGATATCAGTAAGGGCGAGAGTTTGATCGGCTACAAAAACGTTACAATCGGAGACAATGTATTTCAAGGACACTTTCCAGGTCACCCGATCTACCCTGGTGTTATGATACTCGAAGGTATGGCGCAAGCTGGCGGGATCCTCGCATTTAAAAGTATGGATGAGATGACAGAAGAGGAAGCAGCAAACAAGGTCGTTTACTTTATGAGTATCGATAAAGCAAAATTCAGAAACCCTGTAAGACCTGGTGATAAACTCGAATACCGTATCAATGTTATCAAACAAAAAGGTGCTATTTGGATGCTTCTTGGCAAAGCATATGTAGATGATAAACTCGTCTCAGAAGCTGAACTCAAAGCGATGATAGTAGATAAATAAAAACAAATTTTAAAACAACGAAGGTATGAATGTGAGTAAGATTTCTCCACTAGCAATCATCGAAGATGGTGCACAAATAGGAAAAGATGTCGAGATAGGAGCTTACTGCTTTATCTCCTCTAAAGCTACTATTGGTGACGGAACCAAAATAGCTCAAGGCTCTTGTATCTATGGAAAGACCACCATTGGCAAAAATAACGAAATTTTTTCTCATGCCGTAATCGGTTCTATTCCACAAGATCTCAAGTTCGCAGGTGAGGATGTAGAGCTCATCATCGGTGACAACAACAAAATCAGAGAATTTACACTTTTTAATCCAGGAACAGCAGGTGGTGGTGGAAAAACTGTCATCGGCTCTAATAATCTTTTTATGGCTTATGTTCACCTCGGGCATGATGTCATTATTGGTAACAACTGTATCTTAGCAAACGCAGCAACACTTGCTGGGCACGTAGAGATGGGCAACTTTGCCGTAGTTGGTGGGATGACTCCAATTCACCAATTTGTTCATATCGGCGACTATGCGATGATCGCAGGAGCAAGTGCTCTTGCTCAGGATGTACCACCATTTTGTATGGCAGAGGGCAATCGTGCATCCCTTCGCGGACTCAATCTTACAGGTCTTAGACGCCATATGGAGCGTAGCGATATTGATGGGATCAAAGCAGCCTATAAAGAGCTTTTTGAATCAGGGCAGCCGCTCAAAGAGAGTGCAAGTTCTATCATCGAAAAAACAGACAACAAATATGTACAACAACTTTGTAACTTCGTACTTGAAACAAAACGTGGAATACCGTTTGAGAGGAAAAATATATGATACATAGACATTGTAGCTTCTGTGAGGCTCAAGAGAGTGATGCGAATCCTCTCATCGCAGGAAATGGGGTATACATCTGTCGTAACTGTGTTGCTTCTGCTTATAAGATCATGTTTGGTGATGAAAAACAAAACCATGCTGAGAATAAAGAGCTTGTAGATGCTGTGACAGAACTGATGACACCAAAAGAGCTTGATGCGTTTTTGGGTGATTATATCATCGGTCAAGAGCGTGCTCGTAAACTTTTGAGTGTGGCTGTTTATAACCACTACAAAAGAATCTTCAAAGCACATAGCATCCAAGAGGATGAGACAGAGATTGCAAAATCGAATGTCCTTCTCATTGGTCCAACAGGAAGTGGAAAAACACTTATGGCACAAACAATTGCTCGTGTGCTCAATGTTCCTATCGCTATCGCAGATGCAACAAGCCTTACAGAAGCGGGTTATGTAGGTGAGGATGTAGAGAATATTCTCACAAAGCTTCTCCAAGCAGCAGATGGTGACATCCAAAGAGCAGAACAAGGGATCGTCTTTATTGATGAAGTAGATAAGATCTCTCGTATGAGTGAAAACCGCTCGATCACGCGTGATGTATCAGGAGAAGGAGTTCAGCAAGCACTTCTCAAAATCATCGAGGGTGCAGTTGTCAACATCCCACCAAAAGGTGGACGTAAACATCCAAACCAAGAGTTCACAGCAATCGATACATCCAATATCCTCTTTATTTGTGGAGGTGCTTTTGATGGTCTTGGTGAAATCCTCAAAAAGAAACAAGGGGAAAATGTTCTTGGTTTTGGACATGATAAAAAAACGAAAAAAGAGCAAGAGACCACCTATGATATGGTCGAGCCTGATGATCTTGTCAACTATGGTCTTATCCCTGAACTTATAGGGCGTTTGCCAATTATTGCATCACTCAATGAGATCAAAGAAGAGGATATGGTGCGCATCCTTACAGAGCCTAAAAACTCGCTTGTAAGACAATACAAAAAACTTTTCTCTATCGATAACGTTACGCTTAACTTTGAAGAAGACGCACTTCTAGCGATCGCTAAAAAAGCGATCAAGAGAAAAACAGGTGCACGTGGTATTCGCGCCATTTTAGAAGAAAATATGATAGATATTATGTACGAACTTCCTGAGTATAGTGGCTATGAGGTCCTGATTACAAAAGAGGTAATAGAAAACGGTGAAAAACCAGTTTATATCAAAAAAACCACACAAAAAACAGCATAAGGTAGATCAATGATTTTTAGCAAACTTATAGGACTCTTTTCAAATGACCTCTCCATCGACTTGGGGACAGCCAACACTATCGTAATTGCAAAAGGCAGAGGGATCATTATCAATGAACCTTCTGTTGTTGCCGTCAAAACAGAAAAATATGGTCAGCAAAGGGTTTTAGCTGTTGGGCATGAAGCCAAAGAGATGGTCGGAAAAACTCCTGGAAATATCAAAGCGATCCGTCCTATGCGCGATGGTGTTATCGCAGACTTTGATATGACAGAGAAGATGATTCGTAAGTTCATTGAAAAGGCTCATGGAAGAACCTCACTTATAAGCCCTCGTATCATTATCTGTGTGCCTTATGGACTCACTCAAGTAGAGCGTAAAGCGGTACGTGAGTCAGCTCTAAGTGCTGGAGCACGTGAAGTTTTTCTTATCGAAGAGCCAATGGCAGCAGCGATCGGTGCGGGTGTAGATATCCGTGAGCCTCATGGAAACCTCGTCGTAGATATCGGTGGTGGTACAACTGAGATCGGTGTGGTCTCTCTTGGTGGACTCGTTCTCTCAAAATCTATCCGTACAGCGGGAGATAAACTTGATAAAGCGATCGTGGATTATGTCAAACGCAAATACAATCTTCTCATCGGTGAGCGTACAGCCGAAGAGATCAAGATCAATATCGGAACAGCAGTATCTCTGAGCGAAGAGCTTACAATGGTGGTCAATGGTCGTGACCAAGTAGAGGGGCTTTTGAGTTCTGTAGAACTTACAAGTGAAGATGCGCGTGAAGCGATGCGTGAACCACTCAAAGAGGTAGCAGAAGCACTTCGTGATGTACTAGAGAAAATGCCACCGGATCTCTCTGGAGATATTGTCAACAATGGTATTATCCTCACAGGTGGTGGAGCGCTTATCCGCCAACTTGATAAATACCTCTCAGATATCGTAAAAATTCCTGTTTATGTTGCCGATGAGCCTCTTTTGGCAGTCGCACGTGGAACAGGAAGAGCTCTTGAAGAGATAGACCTTCTCCAAGAACTTTTCGAAAATGAATAAGGAACTTCTTGGTTTTTTCGCTGTAATCATTGCACTTTTCATTGGTGCCTTGTATTACAGCAATGCTATTCAAAGCCCTTTTATTGGGGCACTCAACTCCATCAAATCATCTTATCATAGCTCTATAGAGTTTGTTGCAAATACAATCGATAAGCATTTTGCTCAAGCAAAAGAGATAGAACAACTCAAAGAAAAACTCCATCATTATGAAAATAACCATCTTGTGATGCAACAGATGGCATTTGAGATAGAAGATCTGTATAAAAAAAACCACTCCTCTTTAGAGTTTGACCCAGAAGTGCAACTGGTGCGAACTATATCTTATTCAAAATTCAATAATTTTAATAAGATATGGCTCGATATTGAGGATTACAATGGTTCAAAAATATATGGTCTTGTGTATAAAGAGCTTGTTGCAGGGATTGTGGTCAATAAAGATGGCAGAGCCCAAGGGCTCCTCAATAAGGACATCAAAAGCTCCTATTCTGTCTTTATAGGGGATACATTCGCCCCAGGCATCGCACATGGTAATAATGGAGAAAATCTTCTTGTAAAGTTTATCCCTGCATGGTTTGAGATCAAAGTGGATGATCAAGTGATCACCTCGGGACTTGATAATATCTTCTTTAAAGGTCTTAAAGTTGGGCGCGTGCTCTCTGTTAGTAAATCTCAAGGGTATCAAACTGCGGTCGTCGCACCTTATTACAAGGCTAATAACCCTAACTATTTTCATATTATCAAAAGAGTCAAGTGAAACATTTTCTTTTTCTCCTCATCACTAGCACACTGCTCTTGGCTGAAAAGCTTACACTGGGGCTAGGATCCTACATCCAAACACAACCCTATAAAGGTGTCGATGCCATCCTTGTTCCCTCTCCTGTGATCTTTTATGACAACTCTTTAGTATATGCTCGTTGGACACGTTTTGGAGTCTATTTTTTAGGGGAGAAAACAACGGATTATTCCTGGGGACTCTCTTTGAGCGCACAACCAAGACCTTATGGTTATCTTGCCTCAGATTCAGCGCATCTTCAAGGAATGGATGAGAGAAAGAACTCTTTTGAGGGGGGAGTTGCACTCAGTGTACAAAAAGAAAAAGCTTTTTTTGAGCTAATGCTTTTTACTGATCTACTCTATAAAAACAAAGCCTATCTTCTCAAAGCGGATCTTGGCTATGAGTACAAATTTGGCGATCTTAGCCTCTATCCAGGGCTGAGTGTTTTTTACCAATCTTCAGATTTTACCAACTACTATTATGGTGTCAAACAAAGTGAAGCCACTCCCCAAAGAGCCTTTTATGCGCCAAGGGGTGATTATGGATTTTCACTTCACAGCTACATCCAATACTCTCTGAGCAAACAACTCTCTATCTTTAGCCATATCAAAGTAGAAAAACTCTCAAAACAAGCCAAAGAGAGTCCTCTTGTAGAAGATGCAACAATCACTTCAGGACTTCTCTCTCTCATTTACACATTTCATTACGAATAAATCAAAAAAACTCATCAAATCTTAAGTGCCTTTTGTCTATAATATACAAATTTTTTTATACTCATTTCAAAAGGTAGAAGATGCCAAAACGCACCGACATTCATACAATTTTACTTATAGGTTCAGGACCGATCATTATTGGACAAGCATGTGAGTTTGACTACTCTGGAACTCAAGCGGTAAAAACACTCAAAGAGTTAGGCTACCGTGTCGTTCTTATCAATTCAAATCCAGCGACCATTATGACTGATCCAGAGTTTGCAGATAGAACATATATTGAGCCTATCAAAGAAGATATCATCGCTCGTATCATCAAAGAGGAAAATGTAGATGCTGTTTTACCTACTATGGGTGGACAAACAGCACTCAACGTAGCGATGAGTATGTATGAAAAAGGGATGTTAGAGGGGATCGAGTTTTTAGGAGCAGATCCTGCTGCGATCAACAAAGGGGAAGATAGACACCTCTTTAACGAAGCGATGGTAAAGATCGGAATGGATCTACCAAGAAGTAAAAATGCTTACAGCGTTGAAGAGGCGATAGAGGTTGCAAAAGAGATCGGTTTTCCTGTGATCTCAAGAGCTTCATTTACCCTTGCAGGTGGTGGAAGTGGTGTTGCTTACAATATGGAAGAGTTTGAGAAACTCGCTCAAGAGGGGATCTCTGCATCTCCGATCAATGAGATCGAGATCATGGAATCTATGCTTGGTTGGAAAGAGTACGAGATGGAGGTTATCCGTGATAAAGCGGACAACTGCATCATCGTATGTTCGATCGAAAACTTCGACCCAATGGGTGTCCATACAGGAGATTCTATCACCGTTGCCCCTGCCCTTACTCTCACAGATAAAGAGTACCAAAGAATGCGTGATGCATCATTTGCGATTCTTAGAGAGATCGGTGTAGATACGGGTGGATCGAATGTTCAATTCTCCATTGATCCTAAAACAGGACGTATGATCGTTATCGAGATGAATCCTCGTGTATCTCGATCGTCTGCTCTTGCATCCAAAGCAACAGGATACCCGATCGCTAAAGTAGCAACGCTCTTAGCAGTTGGTTTTACCCTCGATGAGATCACCAACGATATCACAGGCACACCAGCTTCATTTGAGCCAGTGATCGATTATGTGGTTACAAAAGTACCACGCTTTACTTTTGAAAAATTCCCAGAAGCGATCAATACACTCAGCACGAGTATGAAATCTGTGGGTGAAGCGATGGCGATTGGACGTACATTCAAAGAGTCGATGCAAAAAGCACTTTGTTCTTTAGAGACTGGGCTTTGTGGTTTTGACCCAATAGATGCAGATGATGAGTTCATAAAGCATGAGATTCGCCGTCCAAATGCTGATAGAGTACTCTACGTAGCAGAGGGCTTTCGCCGTGGAATGAGTGTTGAAGAGATGTTTGAAACATGTCAGATCGATCCATGGTTTTTGTATCAGATCGAAGAGCTTATCCATACAGAAGCAACGATTACAGAAGCGATCTTGAGTGATGCAGAGTTTATGAGATCTGTCAAAGTGGATGGTTTCTCAGACAAACGTATCGCACAACTCATCGCGAAAAACAATGGCAAAAAAGTAGATGAAGTTGCCGTGTATGATGCAAGAAAAGCTTTGGATGTAAGCCTTGAGTATAATGAAGTTGATACCTGTGCAGCAGAGTTTAAAGCGCTCACTCCATATCTTTATTCTACGACCAATATCACAAAACTTCCAAATGTCACAAACCGTCAAAGTGAGAAGAAAAAAGTGCTTATCTTAGGGGGTGGACCAAATAGAATCGGTCAAGGGATCGAGTTTGATTATTGTTGTGTTCATGCTGCCTTTGCACTCAAAGAGATGGATATTGAAACCATCATGTATAACTGTAACCCTGAAACAGTTTCTACAGACTACGATACATCCGATGTTCTTTACTTCGAACCGATCGATTTAGAGCACGTGCGTTCAGTGATCGATAATGAAAAACCAGATGGTATTATCGTACACTTTGGTGGACAAACACCACTCAAACTTGCAAACGCTCTTACAGAGATAGGTGCAAATATTTCAGGAACACCATCTGCTGTGATCGATCTTGCTGAAGATAGAGAAAAATTCTCTGACTTTGTTAATGCTCATGGACTCAAGCAACCAGAGAACGGTCTTGCTCGCACAAAAGAGGAATCTTATGTGATCGCTGAGCGCATCGGTTATCCTGTACTTGTACGCCCGTCGTATGTTCTTGGTGGACGTGGTATGCGTATCGTTTACTCAGAAGATGAATTGCGCCAGTATATGGACTTGGCTGTTTCTGTCAGTAACGATGCGCCTGTTCTTATTGATAAGTTCTTAGACCAAGCTGTTGAGCTAGATGTCGATGCGATTTGTGATGGAACAGACGTATATATCGGTTCTGTGATGCAACATATCGAAGAAGCAGGGATCCATTCAGGAGATAGTGCGTGTTCACTCCCTCCGATCTCTCTTTCAAAAGAGCTTACAGAACAAGTGGAGCAACAAACAAAAGTGATCGCTCTTGGTCTTGGCGTTGTTGGACTTATGAATGTGCAATACGCAATTTACCAAAACGAGATCTACCTTATCGAGGTGAATCCTCGTGCATCTCGTACTGTTCCTTTTGTCTCTAAAGCAACAGGGATGCCTCTAGCAAAAGTAGCAACGCGCGTAATGATGGGTGAGCCTCTTCGTGATGCACTTGCTTACTATGATAAATACAAAATCGTTTTAGAGGAAAATGGTCTACTTAAACCACAACTCAAAAACCATGTTTCTGTCAAAGAAGCGGTCTTTCCATTCCATAAACTCTATGGTGCAGACCTCGTACTTAGCCCTGAGATGAAATCAACTGGGGAAGTGATGGGGATTAGCTCGAACTTTGGTGTGAGTTTTGCCAAAGCACAGATGGCTGCGGGCAATAAGATCCCTACGAGTGGTACATGTTTCCTCTCTTTTATCGATATGGATAAAAAGCACGCTCCAGAGATCGCTGGGGGGCTTCATAGACATGGCTTTAAACTTGTGGCAACTAAAGGCACGCAAGCTATTATCGAAGCAGCAGGTATCCCATGTGAGCGCGTTCTCAAAATCTCAGAGGGGCGTCCAAATATTGAAGACTGCATGAAAAATGATGAGATCGATATGGCGATCAATACCTCAGATAACAATACATCCAAAAAAGATGCCATTGTGATCCGCCAAGAGGTTCTCAAGCGTAACATCCCATATTTTACAACTCTCAGTGCAGCGCGTGCAACAATCCTCGCACTCGATGAGACAGGGGAAGAAGCGTGGATAAGCGCAACTGCTCTTCAAGACTTCCTCGCCTAAGCGTGGATGTCATCCTCTCACAAACCGACACAACAGTCGGTTTTTTATCTCAAGATGCCCAAAAGCTCTATGAGATAAAGTCTCGCCAAAGCTCTAAGCCTTTTTTAAAAGTGTACAAAAACTTCAAAACTTTTTTACACGAACACAATCGTATCCCCAAAAATATGAAAAACCTTGTACGTCGCTCTAAAAAGACCACCTTTATTGTAAAAAACAAAGCGTTTCGTATTGCAAGTCCTCATCTAGATTCTCAAATACTTCGCAACATAGCATGGGGCTATTCCACCTCTGCGAATGAATCTGGAAAACATTTTGATAGAACCTTTTGTGAAGCCAAAGCTGATATAATCATAGAGGATGCAAAAGGGCTTTTTGAGAGTAGCTCTTCTGCACTTATTAAAATAAACAATACGAAAAAAAAGAGGTTACGATGAAAGATCTTTTATTAGCTTTTCTCATTGGCGCGATTGTGACATTTATTTTTGATTTTTTCTTTTTTTTAGGGATCAAAATCAACTATACCGATCTTTATAATATCGAAGTTTATTTCAATACTCTCTTTGCAGATAACCAAAACATTCTTCTCTTTCTTCTTTTGACTTCATTTTATGGCTATTTGATAATTTACTCTAAAAATGTAAAATTCATTTTTTTAACACTCGCCTTATCATCTCTTTTCTCATTAGCTATGCTCACACATACAGTTGGAAACTCTGTAGCAAGTACTCTTTTTATGCAAAAGGATGTCACACTCGAGTATAAGAAACGTAGCTACAGAGGGGATATTTATTATAGTGGCAGAGAGAAGATAACATTTTATGATTACAGATTAGAAAAGATGATACAACTCAATAAAAAGGATATAAAAGAATGAAACATATTTCTAGTTTAGCCTCAGGCATCGCTCTTGGAAGTGCTGGTATTGCTATGATGAGTATTTTAAATGGATGTGAATCTAGCCAACAACAACAACAACAACTTGCGCAAAATAAATTTTTGGTCATAGAGCAACAAGCAAATGGTAAATATATTGTCGTCGAAGAGATGCCAACAGAGGGTCCAAGCCGCGCGATCATTCGTGAAAAAGATCAATTTGGAAATACCACAGAGCGCTTTATGAGCGAAGAGGAGATGAAAGCCCTCGCCGAGCAAGAGTATCAAAAGGTACAAGAGGGAACAAGTGAGACGGTGCAAAGTACTGATGCAAGTGCTGGAATGGGACTTGGCGGAACTATACTTGCAGCAGCGGCAGGTGCACTTATGGGAAATATGATCGCTAATGCACTTATGAACAACAAAAACTTTGCACAAAACTCTGCAGCCGCAAATAAAAGTGCATATAGCCGTTCTACTTCAAGAACATCTTCGAGCACAAGTAGTAGCAAAAAAAGTTTTTTTGGAAGTTCTACGGGAACATCCTCTACTCGTACTTATGGAAGTTAAATAGCTATGGTACAACTACAAAAAATCAGTCCACTTGATGATGCGACACTTACAGAACTAGGATTTACTTGGCACACCGATGAGGATGGGAGCAAGTATGTAAATGACGCACTTGTCACCCTTACATCCCAAGAAGCAGAGGCATATTATAATGCAGGAAATGATCTCTATGAGATGTATGTAGAAGCAGCAGAGTATGTGATAGAAAACAACCTCTTTTTTGAACTGGGAATTCCCTTTAATCTTATTGAGACGATCAAAAAGAGTTGGGAGAATGATGTGCACTGGCATATCTATGGTCGCTTCGATCTTGCAGGTGGGATCGATGATAAGCCGATCAAACTGATCGAATTCAATGCCGACACTCCTACTTCTTTGTTTGAGACAGCGCTTTTACAATGGGCGCTTTTAAAGCATAATAAGCTCGATGAAGCACAGCAATTCAACAACCTCTATGAAGCACTCAAAGAGAACTTTAAACGCCTCATCACCCTCTTTGATGACACAGAACTCTTTGAAGAGCGTTATGATGGTTGGAAGATTCTCTTCTCCTCTCTAAGTGGTAATGAAGAGGAAGAAGCTACGACAAAACTTTTACAGCAAATTGCAACAGATGCAGGCTTTCATACAGGCTTTGAATTTTTAGAAAATGTTCACTTTGATGCTGAGGGTATCTATGATGCGGGGGGAAATCAGTATGAATATTGGTTCAAACTCTTCCCTTGGGAAGATATCGCCATCGACGAGCCAGAGCTTGCTACAATGCTTGGTGAGATCATGCAAAACCAAAAGGCGATCATTTTAAATCCAGCCTATACACTTTTGTTTCAATCTAAGGGGATGATGAAGATACTTTGTGACCTTTTTCCAGATTCTCCCTACCTTCTTCAAACATCTTTTGAGCCACTCGAGGGTGTAAAGCAGGTTGAGAAAACATGTTTTGGACGTGAGGGTGCAAACACAAAGATCATAGATACAGATGGCTCTATTCTCGAACAAGTAGATGGGCCTTATGATAACTATAAAAAGGTATACCAAGAGTATGTCGATTTTGCTAAAGATAGCGAAGGGGCAAAATACCAAGCAGGGCTTTTCTTTGCGTATGAGCCATGCGCTTTGAGCTTTCGTAAAGGTGCAGAGATCTTAGATAATATGAGTAAGTTTGTAGGACACAAACTCTCCTAGAGGGGTGTGAGGATAAAACCTCACATCATTTTTTGCACGCTCCATACACTATCTCATCGCTATTTTTTGCGATGATCGCTTCACCTATTCCACGAACTTCTTGAAGCTCTTTTGCATTAGAGATACACTTTGCTTCTCTATGCTTTATGATCGCTTGTGCCTTTGCTTCACCGATTCCATTTAAGCCCATGAGTGCTTCTTTATCTGCGCTATTAATATCCACCGCGCCCATCAATAAACTCGCACCGAGTGCTAGAATTGCCAAACTTTTCATCTTTTCTCCTTTTGTAAGATCTTTTCATTATATTATTTACAATAAAATTTAACAAATAATATTACAAATAAGAAAAAAGAGTCCTCATATCGTTACTGAATGTAACAATATGAAGTAATATTTTTTGTGAATTTATATTTTTAGCTTGTAGACTTTGAGGAGTGGAGTGAGGATAGTTGGTTCAAAATATTTTTCGTCATAATTTTCTAAGACGAAGAGTTGAAAATAGCTTGAGTGATATACTTTTGCATCAACCACAAGAAACTGAGAGTAGTTACTCATATAGACAACATAAAGTTCCCCATTTGGATTGACACTATTTTTTTGAACCTGTAGCCTTCCCTGCGCATCATAAAAAGTTTTCGTATACTCTTTGATCGCAATCTGTTTTGATCCTATCTCAATATATCCATTCTCTTTATGCAGCTTTACACCGCGATCAAGATTGATAAAAGAACTCTCCTCTTTAAATCTATTGGTAGAGTAGAAAAAAGACTGATTCCCTTTGAGCCCACTCATCAGATCAATATTTGAAAAGAGTTCCACAGTAGGATAGATACTCATCATACGGTTTGGAAGAAAATAATAAATATCTCTTGTTTTTTCAGGGAGTTTGATATCAAGTTCGAGCGAGGATAAAAAATCATTGGTATCAGAAAAGCCATAATCAAGAGTCATATTCGCTATATTTGAGCGATTTCTATCGCTATCATTTTCATCCATAGCAAACTTAGCCTCAGTATACTCTACATCCAAACGTAACATCTTTGCACTTTGTTGCTGTGGATGTGTAAGCGCAAAGCTTGTAGCAAAGTTCACACTTCCACTATGCTTTCCACCATCACTAAGAGTTTTTGCATCCGAATAGTAGCGGATAGGATATCCATAATCCCACCAACCAACGACATAATCCTCTCTTTGTGCCACTGCTTTGAGTTGGTCAAGTACTTCCACTTCACTCTTTGTAAATACAGTTGGCACTCTATATTCTACGATATGCTCTATATTGGGCGCCAAAGCAAGAAGCGTAAACACAGACATAAAAAGATACTTTTTAAAGAGAGTATTGGTGTATAAGGATGTCAGTTGAACAATCAAATAAGCAAGTCCAAGTGCTAAAACAGGAACCGCATAGATAGTAAAACGTAGTCCCCCTACATATGCTAAAAACCCAAGCCCTAACATTGGAAGTGCAAGAAGCATAATTCTGTGTTTATAAGCAAGCCAGATATACCCAGCAAGCGCAAAGATAAAAGTGAGAGTATGCCCACTGATCCTATTTGCAAAAGTTTCAAAAGGGATCTTACTCGCTTCACGGATCGTTTGCATCACCGTAAAGAAATAGAGTTTAAGCTCATTCTCTGTTGTAGAAAATTCTTCTTGAAAGACATAGCCTTTGAGCTGTGACCAAATGGGTGCAAATCCCCCCGTTGCAAAAAAAGCAAGAACAGAAAGCGCGAGAAGGTAATAAAGATATTTTTCTAAATACCCTTTTTTGAGTGCAATATACAGCAAGATCACTATAGCAAGTCGCACAAGTGTATCAAGCCCCATCATCGCAAATAAAAAGAAAAAGAGGAGTGTCACTTCATAGCGGATATCCTCTTTTTTGATATATTGATAGATCACATACACCGCAATAAGCCCAAAAAAAGCAAACTCTAGTGAGTAGCTTTGGGGATACCACCAGCGATAAACAATGACATCCAAAGCCATCAATAAAATATATTTCTCTTCACGTGTCTTAAGCGCCCATATCAACGACCATAATAAAAAAGCAGGAAGTACGATATTGAGCATATCGGTATCATAATACCCCACCATCGTACGGTTATAATAACTCCAAGCGATACTTGCTAAAAGTGCTGCGATAAAGCCCATATCAAGCTTATCGATACTTCTTCCTATAAGAATCAAAGGGATCACGATGAGTGAAGCAAAAAAAGCAGGCATATAAAACAGAAGTGTCTCTAATGAAAGAGGCAATATCTTGGCTAAAAATGCAGTTGTCAAAGAGAGCGCACTCTCAATTGGAGAGAGATCATTTTCTTGTGAGATGCCAGAGAGAATATCTCTAGCTCCCTCTGCATAATAATAACCATCATTGGTATTGATCATAAAGGTATCATTGAAATGAAACTGCTCATACTCACTAAATTGATAGACCCAAATGAGTCGCACAACAAAACTAAAAGTAAAGGCGATCAGAATAAGGAGAAGTGTCTGCTTGTTTTTGCTTTGTGTCATAAACTCTCTTTTATTTTTTTAATTTTTCTTTGAGGATAATCTTGCCTGATTCTACACCTGGCTGATTATACGCATCGATATACATAAACTTAGCACATACGGATGTAAGAAGCTCATACTCATACATCAAGCTGGCAATAGAAGCTTCATTGATGCTGTCAATAATAAGCACATCACAAGGGATATCATTGATATTATTGATCGCTTCTATAGTTGCATCTGCTTGAAGATTGATCAGTTTAGAAAACTCTAAGCCATTGAGGTAATCAAGCTCTTCGAGCCCCTCGATCGTAATATCTGGAATCTGAAGATTGTTATCGAAGTCTTCCACTTTCACAACTGTCAGTGTTTTATCTCTTTTTCCTTCCATAATGAGCTGTAAAAAGGAGTGCTGGTCAATTGGGCCTGTGATCCCAATAGGGGTAAGCCCTTGGTTTGTGTTATTGATATCAATCTTGCCCAAAGACTCTCCCCATAATTGGATATACCATTTATTAAAGCCCTCCATTCTTGAAGAGTAGGTAAAGACAACATTGATATTGTATTTATTTTTATATTCAACAAAGAAGCGCCCTTTTTTCATGATCTTTTTATAATGTTGCGTTTTATCAAAAAAAGAGTCGTGAATCTCTCTTGCACCACTCAATAGCGCATCGATATCGATCCCAACAATTGCTAAAGGAACAAGTCCTACGGCGCAAAACACAGAAAATCTTCCCCCGACATTTTTTGGAACATCAAAACTTCTCATACCATGAACCTCTGCATAACGATGCAGTTTTGAGTCATTTTCTGTAATTACGACCGTATTATTTTTATCACACTTTACAAGAGAGTTGATATATTTAAAAATAGAGATAGTCTCTACTGTTGTACCTGATTTTGAGATCACAATAAAAAGTGTATCCTCAAGATTACAAAGTTCGAGCTTTGATTTGATATCAATAGGATCGGTTGTCTCTAAAAAGAAGAGCTGTTTATCAAGTTTTTTTGAGTGTTTTAAAAATTTATAGATCGCATAAGTTCCAAGGGTACTTCCACCGATCCCTATCACTACGATATTTTTTTGTTTTACAGTTGATGCAAACTCTTTAAATGCGCTAGTGTCTTGGTTTACTAGATCGTAGTAGCCTATTGCCCCACTCTCTTTTTCTTCTAAGATCTGATTAAAAACATGATTGTTTGACATGGTTGGATTGAAGTTATCTGCGTATTTCATGGCTCTTTCTCTTTTTAAATTGGAATAGAGTAAATTGTAGTACGTTGTAGCTTCTTTTCATCTTAGAAGCTGGGATATTTCCTCTATTTTTTGTTCATAAATTTTTATACTCTGTGTTTTATTATATTTTATAGCTCCTAAAAGCAAAAGAGTATATTTTTCTTTGAGTGTTTGGATGATTTTTTCTTTGTGGGGATGCTTGGGATGTAGAGATAAAAGCTTCTCTAAAGATCTTATACGAAAACGATCCATCCCCCAATATTTAAAGCTAAGTTGCTCAGAATGTCCCGCATATTTGTGGATCAGCTTTTCATTGATAAGCCCTATCTCATATTCTGAAGCGATACGAAGCCAAAGGTCATAATCTTCACACACCTCTAAGCTCTCATCAAACAAGCCAACTTGTTCAAAAACACTCCTATGGATACAAGCCGAAGAGGGAGCGATAATACAATGTGATAAAGATTTTTCAAAAAGCCCCTCCGCTGGTTTTTGATATTTTTTGGGTACTTTGATCACTTTGGCATCACGTATCCAGAGCTCATCGGTGTAACTCATCATACTCTTGGGATGTAGGGTGTGAAAAGCTTTATGCTTTGCAAGTTTTTCGCTCTCCCAACGATCATCTGAGTCTAAAAAAGCGATCCACTCAAAATTGCTCGAGATGATCCCTCTATTGCGTGCAGAGGAGACCCCTTGATTTGCTTGAAAGATATATTTTATGTGGGGGAACTCATTTTGAATATTTCGTGTGGCATCTTCTGAGCCATCATCGACTACGATCACCTCTTTGGGTAGAAGGCTCTGATCGTAGATCGATCGCAACGCTCTTTTTAAAAACTCATATCGGTTATAAGTGGGGATAATAACCGAGAGTTCCATGCCAGATCACCACTCTTTTATTTCATTATAAACGCTATCGCGCTCAACAGGGATAAAACCTGTATTTTTAATAAGTGCGACAAACTCCTCTAAGTTCACACCATTGGCACTTGCAGCACCTGCTGCGGAGTTGATCGACTCTCTCTCGATCGTTCCATCAAGATCATTGGCTCCAAACTCTTGGGCAACAAGTGCGAGATTTACCGTAGAGGTGACCCAATAGGCTTTGAGATTTGGCACATTATCAAGCACAATACGGCTAATTGCCATCGTTTTTAAGATCTCATTGGCTGTGATCGGGTCTTGAATTTTGAGGTAATTATTCTCTGTTTGATACACAAGGGGGATAAAACAATTAAACCCACCTGTTTTGTCTTGAAGCTCTCGAATACGCATCATATGATCGATGCGATGCTCCCTTTTTTCTACATGACCAAAGAGCATTGTGACATTACTTTTCTTGCCACGCTCATGCCATTTTTGATGGATATCTAACCATTGATCAGATGTAACTTTTCCTTTACAGATATAATCACGCACACCCTCATCAAAGATCTCAGCTCCACCCCCTGGCATAGAATCGACTCCACTCTCTATCATAAGATCGAGAATCTCATCATAAGTTTTTTTATAATGACGCGCCAAAAAATCAACCTCAGCGGCTGTGAGTGCTTTGATATGAAGATCTGGGTACGCTGTTTTTATTTTTGAAAAGATATCCAAATACCACTCGATCCCAGTATCAGGGTTGTGGGCTGAGACAATATGTACCTCTTTAATATCACGATTATAAGCATCTTTGACGATCTCCATGATCTCTTCATGGCTCATCGTATAAGGGTTTGGATTTTTACGGTTTGCAGAATAAGCACAAAACTTACACACATCCGCACAGATATTGGTTGGGTTGATATGGCGATTGATATTAAAATAGGTTTTTTTGCCATGGAGTGCTTTACGTTTGCTATCTGCGAGTTCACCAAGTTCAAAAAAGTCCATCTCATAAAGACTTAGCGCCTCATCAAAATCGATTCTTTGCCCTGCTCTGATTTTTTCTGCTACATTCATACTGTTGACCCTTGTAAATTATGGCTGGATTATAGCAAATTCTAAGACAATACAAAACTGCTTATTTTTTCATCTGTGTATGGTGACATTTTTCTCACAACTACACTATAATAAACAAAACTATAAAAAGATGCGCCCAATGGATTTAGTATTACAAATAGAAGAGATTATTGAAAAAAACGGTTCAGACTTTGAACTCTCAAAGCTTTTTAAACAATATATAAAAGAGTACAAAGACTCCCTCCCTGAGCTTTTTGAAAAAAACCAAGGCAAAGATTTTCTTGTCAAGCACACCAAAAAACTCGATTCTATCATCGCTTTGATGTACAAAACAGTATTGCGTCGTGCTTTTGGGCATTATCTCCCGATGCGCGGATCGATCCCTATTGCTATTATCGCTCTTGGAAGTTATGGGCGCGAACAGCTTTGTGTCCATAGTGATATCGATCTGCTTATAGTCTATGAAGATCTCGCGGGCTTTAATACTAAACTCATCATCGAAAAACTCTTCTATCTTGCTCTGGATGCAGGGCTCAAACTTGGACATCGTGTCCATGAGGTCCAAGATCTTTTTGGAGCGAGCAATGAGGATATCACCATCAAAACCTCCCTGATGGAATCACGCCTCATTACAGGTTCCTCCTTTACCTGGCAGATCACCCAAAAAGAGCTAAACAGAATCAGACTCTTTGAGCAAAAAGAGTTTCTTCTTGCCAAACTTGAAGAGGCACAGATAAGAAGAAAAAAACACCCATTCTCGATGCAACCTCATGTTAAAGAGAGTGTCGGTGGACTTCGTGACTCTCAACTTATGTTCTGGATCGCGCATACACTTTATGGAGTCACCTCACTCAAAGATCTCACGCAAGTACAATTTAGTGATGAGGAGTATCGTGAATATCGCATCGCTCTGGAATTACTCTTTCGTGTGCGTAGTGCCTTGCACCTCATCACAAACAAACAAGAGGATAGACTTTTACTCGAGTATATTCCACAAGTCTCTACAATGCTTGGATTTAAAAATCACAAAAAAATGGCACAGAAGGTCTTAGAAGCTCTTTGGAGGGTCAATAACTTTACACAGATCTTTGTCAAAAAGATGATGCGCCCTATTCTCTTTGAAAAAGAGAGTATCAGTGTTTTGAGAAAAAATCGTTTAGATCAGGGGATCTTTTTGCTAGAGAACAGACTCTACGCCTCCTATTCACTTCAAACAATACATATCAATGATCTCTTAGAGCTTTTGATCTCGCTAAAAGATCTGCACTATCAGTTTGATGCTGGCTTTTTACGCATCTTCACCTATTCAAAAATTCCTTATCCTCTCCATGTCAAAACCTACGCGCTGCTTAAAGAGCTTCTTGCCAAAAAGAATGTGTATTGCTTTTTAAAGCTTTTTTACGATGCAGGGATTTTACACAAACTCTTTAGCAATTTTCGCAATGTACTGCATCTTCCTCAGTTTGATGGCTACCATCATTATCCTGTGGATATCCACTCTATCGAATGTGTCAAAGCACTAGAGAATATCAAAGAGCCTTTTATACAAAAGCTCTATGAGGCTCTTAACAAAGAGGAGAGAACACTCTTAAAACTTGTCGTACTTTTACACGATACTGGTAAAGGGAGAAAACAAGACCATAGTGAACTCGGAGCAAAGACGATCCTCCCTTTTGCAGTAAAGCTCAAGTTCTCTAGCGAGCTTCAAAATCGTGCTTCGCTTCTTGTGCGCCACCATATTCTTATGAGTAATGTCGCTTTTAAGGAGAATATTCACAGTGAAAAAATTCTCTACAAATTTATGTCGAGTATAGAAGATAGCAAAAACTTACAACTCCTTTACATCCTCACCTACGCAGATATCAATGGGGTTGGAGGGGATACTTACAACTCCTTTAGCTCAAAACTTCTCTATGAACTCTACCACAGCGCGTTAGAGGTCTCGGTCAACAACGATCGGATCACAGAAGCAAAAAAGAGAATCAATATAGAAAAAAAAGTAAAAAATCACCCAAGTTTTGCAACACTTCCAAAACTTTTACAAACAAAGCTTATACGCATAGAATCTAACCTTTTCTTTTTTATGCATGAGCCCTCTGATATTATCCATATCGCACTCAAAGCCAAAGAAACACAAGAGTATAGCTATGATATTGCAACTGATACAGCACTGAGTATTGAGATCTACCGCAAAATCCCTTTAAATATCAGCTATCTTCTTGCAACACTGAGCTATTTGGATGTAGGCTCTATGGAGGTGGTGACCCTTTTTGATGATACCAAATATTTTAAGATCGAATTTCTCAAAAATATCGAAGATGTAGAGATCCCAAAAATAGAGAAAGTTATCGAACAAGCCTTTGATATGAGTAAAGAGGTTGTACTCAATGATATCAAGATCGACAAAGAGGAGATCACTATTGACTGTGAACACTCGCTCACACTCGCACAACTGAGCGTACACACAAGTAATCAAAGAGGTCTTTTAGCCTATATCATGGATAAATTTGAGCAGCTCCATATCAACATCGTCTCAGCAAAGGTCCACAGCACAAAATACAAGGTACGCGATACATTCTTAATGCAAAAACAAAATGAACTATGTAATAATGTCGAAAATATTTATAATTTATTAACTCAATAAAGGTTTTTCATGTGCGGAATTGTTGGATACATAGGAGAAAAAAACACCAAAGAGATACTTCTCGATGGTCTTAAAGAGCTTGAATACAGAGGGTATGATTCTGCTGGGATCGCAGTCTTAGAAGATGGAGACTTTCATAATTTTAAAGCAGTAGGCAAACTTGTCAATCTTGAAGAAAAAACAAAAAATTTTACCACTGATAAGTTTGCTGTGGGGATCGGTCATACAAGATGGGCGACACACGGAAAACCAACAGAGCTTAATGCACATCCACACCTCGGAGAGAGCTCTTATGTAGTTCACAATGGTATTATAGAAAACTATGTGAGTTTAAAAAAAGCACTTATGGAGGATGGGGTACGTTTTTTGAGCCAGACAGATACCGAAGTGATCGTGCACCAGTTTGAAAAAAACCTCAAAACAGCACCGAGTGCTTTTGAAGCTTTTTCTCAAACAATAGAGGAGCTCGAGGGCGCTTATGCCATCTTGCTTGTTACAAAATCCCAGCCCGATACCATCTTTTTTGCCAAACACGGCTCTCCGATGATCCTAGGGATCAATGGTGCAAATGAAAAATATTTTGCCTCTTCTGATACACCACTTATTGGGCATTGTTCGGATGTAAACTATTTTGAAGATGGGGATTATGGTTATGTGAGTCCAAAAGAGATCATCCTTTTTGATAAGAACAAAAACAAAAAAGCGGTGCAGTTTTCCAAACTCTCGACCAATCGTCTAAGCGCACAAAAAGATGGATTTCGCTTTTTTATGGAAAAAGAGATCTATGAACAAAGTGATGTGATCGCAGATACACTTATGGGAAGACTCGGTACACAAAACATCATTTTCGAAGAGTTACAGAGCAGCCTTTTTGATGGTATAAATGAGATCAAACTCTGTGCATGTGGTACATCCTATCATTCAGCTCTAAGCGCTTCTTATCTTTTTGAGCGCTATGCAAAGATCAAAACAAGTGTAGAGATCGCAAGTGAGTTTCGCTACCGCTCCCCTATTATGAGCAAAGACACTCTCTTTGTAGTGATCTCACAAAGTGGGGAGACAGCAGATACCCTAGAAACACTCAAGATGGCAAAAGAAGCGGGGCTTAAAACCCTTGTGATCTGTAACGTAGACAACTCTTCTATGGTGCGTCTTGCAGATGCAAGTATCCTTACGCGTGCGGGGATAGAAAAAGGGGTCGCTTCCACCAAGGCTTTTGCAACACAGGTGTGTGTGTTTTGGATGCTAAGCCTTTATATTGCCCAGATCAAAAACTCTCTTACATCCCAAGAGATCGCGGCACAGATCACTCTTTTACGAGAGGTTCCAGGGCATGTCAAAGTAAGCGATGCGATGCACGAGCGAATCAAAAGACTCTCAAAGCGTTATCTTCACGGGCACGGCTTCTTTTTTATCGGTAGAGATATTTTCTATCCCCTCGCTCTTGAAGGGGCTCTCAAGCTCAAAGAGATCTCTTATCTGCACGCAGAGGGGTATCCATCAGGGGAGATGAAACATGGTCCGATCGCACTCGCTGATCCTGAACTTTTTACCATTGCTCTCTTGCCACAACACCTGTTGTACGAGAAATCAAAAAGTAACGTTGAAGAATTAAGTGCGAGAGATTCTACTATCTGTGCTATCTCAGCACTTGAGTTTGACAAAGCAGATGATTACATCCCAATCAGCTCTTGCAGGGATTATATGCTCGAATTTTTTGAGATGATGGTGGTGGTGCAACTCCTCTCTTTAGAGATCTCTATTCGTTTGGGAAATGATGTGGATATGCCACGAAATTTAGCAAAAAGTGTGACTGTAGAGTAGAATTTTTCTAATTTACTTTGATTTAATTTTTCATTAGCTATTATCCTTGCTTATATTAATAAAAGTGGAACATAATGGGAACAAAATCAAAACTTCTTATTGTCGTAGCCCTTATGCTTTTGGGGCTTACTGCAGCTACTATTGTCAATGTCTCTTTAAATTTTCGAGACTACAGCATCAAAAGTGCTGTTGACAAATCCAATCTTACAGCCAATATTGTCAAAGATGGACTCACCGCACATATGGTCAATGGTACCATGGATGACAGGCAATACTTTCTTGATCAAATCTCTAAAAATGATGATGTCAAAAACCTTTGGCTTGTTCGAAGCGAAAATGTTATCAAACAATATGGGGATGGGTTCAACGATGAAACGGTTCGCGATGCGATCGATCAAAAAGTTTTAGAGAGTGGCGAGACTGTTAAAAACATTACAGAGACTACAGATGCGATCACTTTACGCGTCACTATCCCTTACAAAGCAACCACTACAGGAACTCCAAACTGTCTGAGCTGTCATGATGTCAAGCGTGGAGATACACTTGGTGCGATCAGCATGGAGTTTGATATTAGCGGTATGCGCAATATTGGGATGTTCACTATCCTCAAGATCCTTGGGATCAACCTCCTCTTTTTGGTGGTTGTGTTGATGTTGATCAACTATTATGTCACTCCTTATATGCAGCTCTTCTCTAATCTTCAAGATGGGATCAAAAAAGCGCACCGTGGAGATTTTACACATCAGTTTACATCCAGAGTGGGTGGCGATGCAAAAAAAGTTGTCAATCAGATCAATACCCTTTTTGCAAAGATGCAAGAAACCTTCGGGGATCTCAAATACAATCTAGAGACCTTTATACCAAAAGGATGCTCCTCCTCAAACGATCCACTTTATGAGGCAAAATCGATTATTGGAGAGCTCTCTGATATCTATAAATTCAAAAAGACCATAGAACTTGATGCTTCAAAAAATGAGGTCTATTCACGTATCACAGATATTTTAAAATCAAAGTTTAGAATTGAGCATTTTGCATTTTATGAGGTAAATAATATTCTTGAAGAGAGAAAACTCGTTTACACTCACAACACAGAGAGTATCTGTCTTGGTACGATTGTTGACGAAGATGCGCAACTCTGTCGCGCACATAGAACCAAAACAGACGTAATCTCTACAGAGTTTGAAAACTTGTGTAAGACCTGTAATGCAAAAGAGATGCGCTATATCTGTATCCCATTTCAGATCAACCATGATGCATCTTTACTTATCTCAATCACCGCTGCAACTGATGAGGAACTCAGCCGTATCAATGGTGAGATATTAAGTATCAAAAACTATCTTGAAGCAGCAAAACCTGTTATTGAGAGCAAGATCCTTATGGATAGATTGCGTGATACATCCCTTAGAGATGGAATGACAGGTCTTTATAATAGACGCTTTTTAGAAGAGTTTATCGATAAGATCATGAGCCAAGCTTCACGACTTGAAGAAAAATACAGTGTAATGATGCTTGATGTCGATTTCTTTAAGATGATCAATGACACCTATGGACACGATGTTGGGGACAAGGTGATCGTAGCGATTGCTGGGATCCTTAAAGAAAATATTCGTGATGCTGACCTCGCTATTCGTTATGGTGGAGAAGAGTTTTTAGTGATGCTCCATAATGCGAGCGATGAGGGCACCCTCAAAGTAGCCAAAGCGATCCATGAAAGTTTTGGCAAGCTTGTTTTTGAAGTGGGTGGTGGTGAAAAAATCAAAAAGACCATGAGTATAGGAATTGCAAAATTCCCAACTGATGGAGACACGATCTGGAAATGTATCAAGTATGCTGATACAGCCCTTTATGAAGCAAAAAACACAGGAAGAAATAAGATCGTTGAGTTTCAAGCTGATATGTTTAAGGGTGAAGATTTCTAAAGTATTTCTCATTGCTATAGAATTGCTACTCTTTTACACTACAATTGCACCTAAAAAAGGATGGAGTTGTTGCAAACACATGTTGTCATTATAGGGGGTGGCTATGGCGGACTTCGAGTGATCGAGTCTCTTGCCAAACATCCCAACATCACCCTCACTCTCATCGATAAACACCCCTACCACTATCTCCAAACAGAAGCGTATGGATATATCGCTGGAAGATTTGATATTCGCGATATTGCCATCGATCTAGAACAGTGGTGCCACGGCTTTGAAAAGAGGGTCTCTTTTGTTCATGAAAGAGCGCACGCTATTGATTATGAAACAAAAAAACTCCAAACAGACACCCAAGAGATCTCTTTTGATTACCTCGTGATCGCTACAGGAGCACAAACCAACTTTTTCTCTTTTATAGAGGGGCTTCGCGAGCATAGCCATGGGATCAAAAAACTCGAACGTGCGTATAGATTTCGCCAAGAGTTTGAAGATCTTATCTACAAACAGATTCAACATAAGATACCCCTCCAAGAGGAGATCAATCTTGCGATCGGTGGTGCAGGTCTGAGTGGTGTCGAGGTTGCCGCTGAGATGGCAAACTCTATCCATACCTATGCAAAAACGATAGGAGAGCGCACCAAAAAGATCAAGATTCACCTCATCGATGCAAGTGAGACTATCTTACCTGGCATGAGCTCTTTTATTATCAAAAACACTCATGCAAGACTCCAAGAGCTTGGTGTAGAGATACATACCAATACTTTTATCTCTAGCCTTGATAAAGAGTTTATCTATTTTAAAGATGGCTCAAAACTTCACTACCATTTTATGATCTTTACAGGTGGAATCAAGGCAGCGAACTTTACCCACTGCATTAGTGGGGCAAAGAACAAAGCAGAGCAATTACTTCCAAACAAATACCTCAATGTAGGTGAGCGTAGCGATATATTTGCTATTGGAGATTGTGTCGCGATACGTGATGCAAAAGGGAAAATTCTCCCTCCAACTGCTCAAGTAGCAGAAAAAAGTGCAGAGTATGTTGCTCAAAATATTTTAGATCGTCTCTACAATAAAGAGCCAAAAGTTTTTGATGCAAAAGTGAGTGGTGTTTTTGTCGCTCTTGGTGGAAACTATGCAGTTGGGGAGATGTTTGGCTTTATCAAAGTCAAAGGCTATCTTGCATTTTTACTCAAAAAAGCGATCACCTATGCCTACTATTTAGGCTTACATTTAAGAATCAATACGGGGTATAAAAATAGAATTCAAACGATGAAAAAAAGAGGGTAAAAAACAAGAGTGTGGAATGCCTAGTGGCACCCACATCCTGTTCCGCAAGAACCAGCGCTTTGTTGTGGTTCTGGCTGTTTTGGAGTTGAACATGCGCTCACACCTGGAGGTGTTGTAGGCTGCACTGCTTGATTATCTACACCACCATTTGCATTGATCTCTTCGATCGTTGCCCAGATAGATTCTGCTGCTGCCATATAACGCTTCGCTGTCTCGCTTGTAGGTGCTACAAAAGTGATAGGTTTACCCTCATCTCCACCTGTACGAATCGCTGGCTCAATTGGGATCTCAGCGATGATTGTTGTATCAAACTCTTTGGCCATTGGCGTAGAAGTTCCCTTTCCAAAGATATCATACTCTACACCCGTATCTGGTGCAATAAACCCACTCATATTCTCAATAACACCCGCGATTGGGATGTGAAGCTTTTTGAACATATCTAAACTTCTTCTTGAATCATCAAGAGAAACTGTCTGAGGTGTTGTCACCGTAAGCCCCGCTGTTACAGGAACACTTTGTGCCAAAGTAAGCTGTGCATCCCCTGTTCCCGGTGGCATATCGATAACAAGTACATCAAGCTCTGACCATAAGATATCACGTAAGAACTGCTCGATCGCTTTCATGATCATCGCACCACGCCAGATAAGAGATTGTCCTGGCTCCATAAGTGAACCCATAGACATCACCTCAATACCGTATGCTTTAATAGGAAGTACTTTATTTCCGTTTACTTCAGGTTTTATATCTTCTACACCAAGCATTCTTGGGATGTTAGGACCATAGATATCTGCATCTAAAAGACCCACTTTCTTCCCTTGTGCTGCAAGAGCGATAGCGATATTAACCGATGTCGTTGATTTACCAACTCCACCTTTTCCTGAACTTACCATCAAGAAGTTTTTCACCTGTGGAGCGATATTCTTTCCACGAGATGAAGACTCTCTTGGCATTTGAGGCGCTTTGATATTACATGTAATATTTCCAGCTCCTACAGCTTTAAGCTCTGCTGTTGCATCATCTTTGATCTGCTGTGCAACTTCTGGAGCTGAAGATGTGATATCCACATTAAAGCTTACATCCGATCCATTGATCTCTATATTGTTTACAAACCCAAAAGTTACGATATCTTTCGTAAATCCTGGATAAAGCACTTTTGAAAGCGCTGATTTTACAATTTCTTCATTAAACATATTTGCTTTTCCTTTAATTTATTTTAATATATCTCTTACAAAATCTAGACCCTGAATCAAGTTCAGGGTGACAACTTGGTCACTCCGTGCTTGATGCGGAATCTAGTTTTGCAAGAAGTTTTTTTATTTATACAGCTAATCTTGCTGCTTCGGCTGCTTTTGCATCCTCGGCAATTCTTGCGATTGCTTCTGGATTATCCATGATCTCTTGTGTGATCTTGTACGAACAAAACTTTGGTCCACACATAGAACAAAATTCGGCCTCTTTAAATACATCCTGAGGAAGCGTTTCATCATGATACTCACGTGCTCTTTCACTATCAAGTGCGAGCTCGAACTGCTTCTCCCAGTCAAAGGAGTAGCGTGCATCACTCATCGCATCATCTACATCACGTGCACCTTTGCGCCCACGTGCGATATCCGCAGCGTGCGCTGCAATTTTATACGCAATGATCCCCTCACGAACATCATCTGCATTTGGCAAGCCTAAGTGCTCTTTTGGTGTAACATAACACAGCATACTCGCTCCATGCCATCCACCAACAGCTGCACCGATCGCTGAAGAGATATGATCATACCCTGCTGCGATATCTGTAACAAGGGGTCCGAGGATGTAAAAAGGTGCCTCGTGGCAAAGCTCACGCTGAATCTTCATATTGCGCTCGATCTGATTGAGTGGTACATGTCCTGGGCCCTCGATCATCACCTGAACATTTTTCTCCCAAGCACGAAGTGTAAGCTCACCAAGCACTTTAAGCTCGCCTAGTTGTGCATCATCACTCGCGTCTGCCAAACATCCAGGGCGAAGAGAATCTCCTAAAGAAAGCGAAACATCATATTTTGCACAAATATCTAAAATATCATCAAACGCGCTATAAAATGGATTTTCTCTATGGTAATGCATCATCCACGCAGCCATAAGAGAACCACCACGGCTTACGATCCCCATTTTACGTTTTGCGACCTTTGGCATTGTCTCTAACAAGAATCCCGCATGGATCGTGAAGTAACTTACCCCTTGTTGTGCTTGACGCTCAAGCACCTCAAGCATCTTCTCAATCGTAAGGTCCTCTATCTTATTTCCCACATCATGAAGAATTTGGTAGATTGGAACCGTCCCAATTGGGATCTTCGAGTTTGCGATAACTGCTCTACGGATCTCATCGAGATCTCCACCTGTAGAGAGGTCCATCGCTGTATCTGCTTTATAGTGTTGGGAAACTTGGATCTTTTCGATCTCCCCTTGAACATCCGAAGCGATCGCAGAAGATCCAATATTTGCATTGATCTTACATTTTGCTGCAATCCCGATCGCCATTGGCTCTAAATTTGTATGATTTACGTTTGCAGGAATAATCATTCTCCCACGTGCGATCTCACTACGAACAAGCTCAGGAGACAAATCTTCTATTTTTGCTATATACTCCATCTCTTCTGTG
>JAVETX010000066.1:0-7365 GCA_034005845.1 Sulfurimonas sp.
GGCTTTAGCCTGTAAGAAGTATGCATGAGAGTTTGGTACAGACTTAAAATGTGTGTTACGGGAGTTTGTAACACAGGCTTTAGCCTGTAGGAATCGCACTCTGTGTTACGCTATATTCTGTAAGATCTCTTTTGTGATTGTTTCTATTGTTTGCGTAGCATCTATCTCGATGAGTTCAAGACCTAGAAGAGTTGCTGCTTCTACGATAGCATCTTGTATCTTTAAGAGGTATGCACTTCCACGAAGCTCTATACCATCGAGCTCTTTTTGAGAGAGTCTGTATTCAAGTTCCTCTTTACTGAGTCGAAGTAAAAACACTTTTTGTGGGTAGATCTTGCCTGTGGCAAAATCATTGAGCTTTACTAGGTCTGCTTTAGATATTTCCCCCTGAGTGAGCGCATAAGCGACACCACTCACTGCACTTCTATCAGAAATGATCATTTTATCAAGGTTTGGTTCTATCACCTCTTTGATATGTTCAGCACGATCTGCGAGAAAAAGTAAGAATTCCGCTTTTTTGCTTTGGGCTCTGGCACTCAGTACCATCTCTCTGATCTCACGACCTATGGATGTAGCACCAGGTTCTTTGGTGATGATGGCATCGCTAAAATGCTCTTGTAGTATTGCTATCTGAGTGCTTTTGCCCGCTGTATCGATCCCCTCTATTGCAATGTACATGAGTTCATACTCCTGATGATCTTTTGTACCTCTGTAGGGAGGAGATGCTCTGTTTTTGCATTAAACTTGAGAAGATTGCGCACGATAGAGGAGCTGATAAATGCGTGTTGGAGTTTTGGCATAAGATAGACAGTTTCGATATTGGCATCGAGTGAGTTGTTGAGATATCCTAGCTGGAGCTCATACTCAAAATCACTCACAGCGCGAAGCCCGCGGATAAGGATCCCCGCGTCATGCTCGCGTGCGAGCTCTACGGTGAGGTTGTCAAAACCTACGACGCGCGCACCTTGAAGTGGAGCGATGGCAGCTTCTACCATCTCGATACGTTCATCGAGTGTAAACATCGGCTTTTTATCTTGTGAGAGGGCTACGGCTACGATCACTTCATCAAAAAGGTTGAGCGCTCGCTCTATGATATCAAAGTGCCCGTTGGTAATAGGGTCGAAGGTTCCAGGGTAGAGAGCTATTTTTCTATTCACGTTTATTCCCATCTTTTGTAGAGATTATTTTCTATTCCAAGCAGATCAAACCATTTGCCTATGAGAAAATCTTCCATATCCTCTAAGCTTTGTTGCTCAGAATAATACGCCATCACAGGAGGGGCAATCACCACTCCAAGCGAGGCGAGTTTGTGCATATTTTCAAGTGCTATGGCAGAAAATGGCATCTCTCTTGGTGCTAAGATAAGCTTTTTTTGCTCTTTGAGCATCACACTTGCACAGCGCGTGATAAGATTGTCTGAGATACCACAGGCGATCTTTGCGAGGGTATTCATACTGCACGGCACGATGATCATCGCATCGACTCCAAAAGAGCCTGAGGCGATACTTGCAGAGATGGTGTCATTATAGTGTTGTGTGACCTGCATCTCTTTATCGAGCACGATCTCTGAGTTGTGAGACATCACCAGATGTTTTTCTACTGTATCAGGTAAGAGGCGAAGTGTCTTGAGCCCTAGATTGACCCCACTTGCTCCACTGATAGCGACGACGATTTTTTTCATCTCTCTTGTATCTCCACTCTGTTTTTATCTACAACGCGTGCGCGAAATATCTTGCCATTGCTGTTTTGTATCGAAATTATATCGTTTCGTTTGCCATTTTGTAAGGCTTCGGCGGCAAAAATGATACTCATCGCTCCATTTTGAAGGGTGACATTGAGTTTTGTACCACGAACAATGAGATCAAGACCCTCTACATCCCTTGTTGTGATCACCTCATTCTCTGGTATAGTTCGTTTGGCTTGGAGGCTATGTTCGCTTAGGGATTCTATAGGCTGTGCTCGGTATCTATCGAGGAGTTGCCTGTGCATCTTGGTGTTAAATGCACTCAGCTCATCGTGACGGTCGATCCTTTTTTTGGAGAGAAGAGTATCGATGGTCGCAATAAGGGTAAAATCAAAAAAGATCTTTTTACGATCGAGTGTCTCTATATGAAGCACGCCGTTGTTGGTGAGATAACTACGAGGGTGAAGCTCTACTTTGTATTCCCCTGGCAAGCCCTCAACAAAACCGCGAGGATGGATTTGGATCTCTTGGATATGGATAGATTTATAGTGCTTTTTATAAAAGTTCTCTATCGCTTTTGTGATGCGAGATGTATCTATAGGACTTTTTTTGACAAAGTTGATATACAAAGAGTTGGTTTCAAAATCTTTGAGACCATGTTTTTTGAGATCAGCTAAGAGATCTTCGGCCTTGATGCGATAAGAGTAGCGTGAGGGCTCGATCGTATAGAGGTGGATATCTTTGGCTGGATTGTGCTGGATGTGGGAGAGATAGATGGCATCACCCTCTACATAGATCAGCTCAGGGATAAGTGTTTTTGCTTGGAGCAAACCTAGTGTGAGCCAAAGAAAAAAGAGTATCTTTTTAAGCATCAGATCTCTTTTGTTTCTCTTCATTTTTTTTGATATGCAGGGCAGATTTTGCCATGATATGCGCGCTAATAGGTGCGGTGATGAACAAAAAGAGGGTGATAAGGATCTCATGGAGACTTAAACCCTCATGCTGTGAGCTAAAATAGAGTGAAGAGGCAATAAGAAGAGCACCCACACCAAGTGTTGTTGCTTTTGTTGGACCATGCAAACGTGTAAAAAAATCGGGGAGTTTTACAAGCCCTATGGAGCCAACAAGGGTAAAAAAAGCACCGATAAATACAAGAGTTGCTATTAAAATCTCCATCTTTTCTCCTTATTCAATAATATCACCACGAAGCAGATATTTGCTCAGAGCGAGGGTGCTTACAAACCCCATTACAGCGATCAGCAATGCTGATTCAAAATACAGAGAGTTTTCAAGATACAAGCTTAACATAATAAACAGGGCAATCGCATTTATATAGAGGGTATCAAGAGCGAGTATTCTATCAGAGACACTCGGACCAAGAACAAGTCGGTAAAGATTAAGCAAAAGAGCGATAGTGACCATAGTAAATGCTAAAGGCATGATAAAAGCTAACATTGCACAAATACCTCCATAAGTGGTTTTTCATATCTTTGGTGGATATGTGCTATCACCTTCTCTTTATCTTGAGCACTCAGGGCATGGATAAGCAATGTACTTTGATCATCGCTTAGATCACAGCTCACTGTTCCTGGGGTCAAAGAGATGGTACTTGCTAAAACACTGATGCCAAGTTGGTTTTGAATACTTAGCGGATAGCTAATAAAGCTTGGATGTAGCTTTTTATTCTCCCCTAAAACCTGCAGAGCCACGGTGATATTTGCCACAATAATATCATAGAGCAATAGAGCGATAAAGCGAACAAACACAAAAGGCTTTTTGATACAGATATGTTCAGGCCAAAAGCTCGCACTTATATAGGGGATGACAAGTCCCAAAAGCGCACCCAAAACAAAATGCCCAAAAGCAAGGGTGTTGTTGAGCAAAAGCCATGCAACAAGGAGGGCGAGACTCAGCAGTGGATGGGGAAAAAACTTTTTCATTCTGTCATCTCCTGAAGGTGAAGTACTTCTGCTGAGAGTTGTGATAAAAACTCGATGATGGGATGTGCAAACACAACAAGCAATACACTCAAAAAGAGTAAAAAGAAGATACTCAGCAGGGAGCGTCTGTGAAGCGCTGTAGCGATTCCATCATGCTCAAACTTTTGCTCATAAAAGAGGCGTGAACCCGTGCGTGCAAGGGTGATGAGAATGAGTAGGGTGCTTAACAGCACTAGAGTAAAGATCATCGCTTGTTGGGAGTTTTGCATTGCGGCATCAAGAAGCATCACTTTGGCGAAAAAACCTGCAAATGGGGGAAGCCCAGCAATAGCAAGCGCATAAACAAAAAAGAGCCCTCCTACAAGCCTGATATGGGGGAGAATGTTCTTGCGCGCCAACACATCAGCAAAGAGGAAAAATCCCCCTGCAATGAGTGTAGAGTGGATAGTATAATAGATCGCCGCACTGATCGCTTCTTGGGTATTGATCCCTAAAAGAATTAAGAGCATAGAGATAGAAACAAGCACGAGATAGCCTATTTTGTTCTTGAGTGAATCTGCTGCCATCACTCCAAGGGTAGAGATGATAAGGCTAAGCAGACCAAGGTTAAGCACCCATGGGATGTAGTAATAGCTTAGTTCTAGGGCATTCGCGCCAAAGAGTGTACCATGCACGCGAAGTATTGCGTAGATTCCCACTTTGGTGAGGATAGCAAAGAGTGCCACGACGGGGGCAGAGATACTGCTATAGGTGTGTGTCAGCCAAAAAGAGAGGGGAAACATCGCCGCTTTGAGCCCAAAGACTACGAGTAAAAGGAGCCCCGCTGCAGCAATGATGCTTACATCCGAAGATGCTAGGTGAGAAATTTTAAGGGCGAGATCTTGGATGTTGAGCGTGCCTAAAATCCCATAGAGTGTTCCGATCCCTAGTAAAAAGAGTGCCGAGCCAACGAGATTTAAGATGACGTAATGCAGACCCGCTTTAATGCGCTCCTCTTTGTTACCATGGAGAATAAGGCTGTACGAAGCGATAAGGAGGATCTCAAAAAAGACGAAAAGATTAAAAAGATCTCCCGTGAGAAAAGCGCCGTTTATCCCAAAGAGCTGGAGCCAAAAGAGGGGATGAAAGTGTAGAGACTTTGTATCCATCCTCTCAAAGAGTGCATAAGAAAAAGCCCCTAGAGCTAAAAGAGAGGTGAGCAAAACCATGAGAGCTGAGAGCTTGTCTAAGACCAGCGTGATCCCATAAGGAGGCTCCCACCCACCAAGAGCATATACCGTGGCACTTGTATCCAGAGTAGAACTGAGCGTCACGAGGGCAACAAAGAGTAAAAGGAGGAGAAAAAATCCCGAGAGCCACCTTTGGGTCTTGATACCAAAATGTTTGAGCATCAGGGTAAAGATTCCTGCTAAAAGAGGTACGAGCAAAGGGTAGAGTGGAAGATGAGAGATCATTTGAAGCCCTTTTGTTCGCGCTCTTTGCCATCAACATGGTCGTTGCCTAGTTGCGCCTTTGCTTTGAGCGAGAGGATGATCACAAAAGCACTCATACTAAAGCTAATCACAATCGCCGTGAGCACGAGCGCTTGGGGGAGCGGATCGGTGTAGTGTGTGATATGCTCATTGTAAATTGGGGGTTGATTGATGCTTAATCGCCCCATCGCAAACAAAAAAAGATTTGCCGCATACGAGAGTAGGGTAAGACCTAGCACGACAGGATAGGTGCGCGCACGAAGGGTCAAAAATATCCCCGTTCCTGTAAGTGTGGCGATGATAAGAGCTAAAAGGAGTTCCATGATTATTTTTTCCCTTTTGTGATTGTTTTGCTTGCGTGGGTGCTGATTTGCCCTAGTTGTATCAAGATAAGCACGGTAAATCCAACCACGACCATAAACACGCCAATATCAAAAACAAGCGCACTCGCAAGCTCAAATTCACCGATAAGAGGTAAAGAGGCGTGGGTAAAGGCTGAGCTTAAAAATTCATGCCCCAAAAAGAGGGGAACCAAACCTGTGAATGTAGCGACAAGTAAGCCTAGAGAGATAAAAATATGTTTTTTAAAGCTGAGCCTTTTTTGTGTCCATGCAATGCCGTTTGCGAGGTATTGCACAATGAGTGCGACCGCGGCGATGAGCCCTGCGATAAAACCACCCCCTGGGAGATTATGCCCGCGCAAGAAGATATACACACTCACTAAAAGCATAAGTGGTAAGAGTAGACGTGTGAGTGTTGCGATCATCGGTGGATGGCTTTGCAATGCGTAGAAAAACCCACGATCATTCACATCCGAAGCATGAAGTCGAAGCCCTTGGAGCATACTAAAAATACCAAGACCCGCAATCGCTAAAACACTGATCTCACCGAGGGTATCAAAGGCTCTAAAATCAACTAAGATCACATTGACGATATTTGTACCACCCGCACCACTCAGAGCGTTTTGGATGTAGTAATCACTGATGGGATCGTATTCGCGTGAGAGCACAGCGAGGGTGAGTGTAAAGACCCCCAAAGCACCAAGAGAAGCTATCACCATGTCACGAGCGATATGAAGTGAGGAAGACTCTCTTTGTGCACGTTGTGGGAGATAGTACAGTGCCAAGAGAATAAGCACAACAGTCACCACCTCTACACTGAGCTGTGTGAGTGCAAGATCAGGTGCAGAAAATTTCACAAAGATCAAAGAGATGATAAGCCCGATCACTCCTAGAACAACAAGTGCGACGAGCCTTTTGTGTTGCAGAGCCACGGTTGCCAGAGCGCTAATGATGAGTATTGCACTCACCGCGATACTGATCCAATCCACTGGTAAAAAGGCGCGTGTGCCCAAAAGCGGGGTGTCTCCATAGCTCAGACCTGCAAAAAGGGCAAAAAAAGCGAACAGAAAAAGCCACGCGAGCATTGTTTGGAGCGAAGAGGTTTGGAGTGTGGATGTAGTAAAACGTGCAAAAGTAAAAATACTCTCAAGGGCTTTGTTAAAAGGGATCCTTGCATCAATGGATGCAAGGTTTTTATGGTAATACTCAAATGCTTGTTTGCGTTTGATATAGAGGAAGATTCCCCCTATAAAAGCGATAAAGCTCATTAAAAGTGGCAGGGTAAAGCCATGCCAAAGTGCAAGAGAATAGCTCGGTACCTCAGTTTGAAGAGATGCAACGACGGCGTTGGAGAGCAAAGGTGCGACGCTAAACATAGGAAAGGTTCCAACAACAAAACAAAGAAGCACGAGAAGATCGACAGGCAGCTTCATAAAATGTGGTGGCTCGTGAGGTGTCTTTGGGAGCTCTTGGGATGTAGCACCAAAAAAGACGGCATGGATAAAACGGATTGAATACGCAACTGAAAAGATAGCCGCGAGTGTGACCAAAACAGGGAGTGTGAGATTTAAAAGGGTGGCATTTTCTAGGGTGCGCTCAAAAAACATCTCTTTGCTTAAAAAACCATTGAGCAAGGGAACACCTGCCATTGCAGAGGCTGCTATCATCGCCAAGGTTGCGGTGTGAGGCATAAAAGCAAAAAGCCCACCGAGCTTTTTCATATCGCGGGTGCCACTCTCATGGTCGATAATTCCTGCGACCATAAAAAGAGAAGCCTTAAAAGTTGCGTGGTTGATGATATGAAAAAGGGCCGCCACGGTCGCTAAAGGGCTAGAAAAACCAAAGAGGAGGGTGATGAGCCCAAGATGGCTGATGGTAGAGTAGGCTAAAAGCCCTTTAAGGTCATCTTTAAAAAGAGATCGGAAGAG
>JAVETX010000067.1:0-7345 GCA_034005845.1 Sulfurimonas sp.
TTGGCCACCTATGCTACAATAATGCAAGAATATTTTTTACCTTCTCAACTGGCCAAGTGTTTATGCGCGCGGGTGGCCAAGTGTATGCGTGTGTACAATACCTAATGTTAAGCATCTTGCAATACCTTTAAGCGATCTAAAAAGCTTTATGAATGTAGCGAGAGAGGTGTAAAAATAAGCCCTCTTTTTGCAATGGTTATAAATAGGTTAGAAAATTATACTATTTAGTTAGTGCTTAAATCATCGTTTTATATCGGTGTAGAAGAGCTTTGAGGGTGGTTAAAAAATAGGTTAAAAAAAAGTAACTCTATGGAATATATAGACAGCACAACAAAGCAAGAACCAAAGAGTAGCAAACTACCTACACAAGGGATTAAAAGGTACTATATAGAGATTATCGGGTAAGGGTGCTAGCGATCCCGAGAATTTACTAGTTGGTTACATTTTTAACTTGGTTAATTTTTTAGCTATCTATCTGAATCTCTTGAGAGTACTTACTACACGTTGTTACAAGCGTTTTTTAACCTCTTTTTTAAGTGTTTAATTTTCTTAAATAATGGTTCATTTTTGAGAGGTTCATTTTTTTTTGAAAAAAAATATTTTCGGGTATTTTGTTCAAGTGATATTTCGGTAAAATTACAGTATAAAAAATATTAAAAAAGGGGTAGCAACTATGGGGGCATTACAGATACCAAAAGGAACAACACAAGAAGAGGCGAGAAGAATAGTAGAGAAAAAAATTAAAGAGCTATTCGGGGATAAGATCGAGAGAGTGGAAGCGATACTTATAGACAAAAGAGGAAATGATTTAAAAAGACTTGGTTAAGATAGTGCAAATATAACACAAGGACATACCTATAAGCCTCAGAATGCAAGCAAAGAGATCGACAGCCCTCTTTTGCTACTTAAGTGCTGTGAGGGCTAAGGATCGACTATTGCACGATGCTAGTTGTTTTAATATCCTCTTGGTTGCCCCAAAATAGAGCATTTGGAAGAATAGAAAGCTCCCCACTCTCATTCTCTATAAGCTCTATGTGATCTAAAATCATTTGTAGAGCTACATCGATATTGTAAAGATCGAGTTTTTGGCTTGTATGTTCTTGGAGCGTGATTGCATCCTTTGTTATAGTGGCAATTGCCTTGACTTTCTGCGACTGTTTGTAAAATTCCCCGAATAGCTCACGGAGCTTCTGATCTTGGACTTTATTAAAAGAATTTTTTTTATCCTCTCTGTTACTATGTGAATCATTCATAAAATACCTCCTAAGTAAGTTTTAGATTTGTTTAAGCAAGCATTTAGAGGTACATTAAACGGTACATTAAGAAAAGTAAATTTTTCAAAACCTCGTAAATTAGGTGCTAAACTGAACTATGTTCGGGTGAGCACAGCTCCACCAAGAAACTCTTTTAATCCTACCTTACTATAAACCCAGCTAATAAAAATATTTAAAATAATGATAGCTTCATAATAATTGAGAATTCTATAAAAAGATATTGTGTTATAATCACAAAAAACATGTGGAGGTTTAGTAATGCATAAAGATGAAATATTAACAAAGCTAAAAGAGCTAAAACCAAAATATGAAAAAGAAGGATTGATCCTTTTAGGCTTATTTGGTAGTTATTCAAAAGATGCACAAACTAAATTTAGCGATATTGATGTTGCCTACACATTAGACTATGACAAGTTTTCACAAAACTATAAAGGTGGCTTTGCAAAACTACTTAGAATCGATGATATAAAAAAAGAACTACAGTCCATTTTTAAAACTTCCATTGATTTAGTACCAGATTCTAATAAGTCAGTTGTTAAAGATCTCCTTCATGTCTAGTGCTAACAATAGACTCAAAAAAATTTATGACTGCATAGAGGATATAGAATTTATCCTCAATACAAATGAGATAAAAATCACTCATGCTATAGAAGATAAAATAATCAAGCCAGCTATCAGAATGAATATAGTTAGAATAGCTGAACAATTCGCAAAACTCAAAGATGATAATGAGTTCAAAATACTTGAAAATTTCACCAATGAAGATTTAAGAGGTATTAGCTCTGTTAGAAACTATATAGCTCATGATTACGATAGTACAGATGAACATATAATCGAAGATGTTGTAAGATATAACCTACCTATTTTTAAAGAGATAATCATAAAATTACTCAATAGATAGTACTCAAAATATATACTATTTACTTCAAAAAAAGATACTTTACCATATAAAAACCACTTCCAGCCATGATAATCGTACCAAAAGCATTGAGTAATATATTGATAAATGCAAAGAGGATATGTCCACCTTGTAAGAGCAAGAGTGATTCAATAGCAAATGTTGAGTATGTTGTGAGTGCGCCAAGAATACCTGTAGAGAGAAACGATTTGGCTTGAAGAGAAAAAAAGCTTGTATACATAAAATATGCGATAAGTACTCCCATTAAAAAGCTTCCGATAAGATTGACACCTAACGTTCCATAAGGGAGATCGTGAGGAAGTTTATGTGAGATCACACCATTAAGATAAGCTCTTAGTACTGCACCAATAAAACCGCCACTACCTATGGCGAGGATTGTTTGCCAACTCATTATTATAAACCCTTTGCATTTTCTCTCTCAAGTTATTTAACCAATCTGGATCATTTTGATCTGCTACAAATGAATCGAGATAGATCACTTTAACCCTTCCAGGCTTGTAGTAAAACTTCTTGATATTATAGTATTTTGCCGTTTGCATCAGTACAATAGGCTGTACACGAAGTTTGTATTTATCTGCAACCATTTTTGCACCTGATTTAAAAGGGAGCATCTTACCACTCGTAGAGCGTGTACCCTCAGGAAAAATAGTGATCACGCGCCCTTGATCGAGTCTCTCTTTGGCATCACGAAGAAGTTTAACAAGAGCTGTTTTACTCTCTCGCTCTACTGCGATATCTTTTGGGAGCCTCAAAGCTAGACCAAAAAAAGGTGTATCAAAAAGTTCTTTTTTCGCAACCCAAGCAAGATCTCTTGAAGTGATCGTCTCCATAATACCAATATCTAAATCACTCTGATGATTTAAAAGAAACATCTGTGCCTTAGGATCTTCTTTGCCCTCTACATCCACAGTATAAAAAGTACTTAGACGGATGATCCATGCAGAGATCTTTTGGGCATAAGGGCGTGGAACAAAATGAAAGATCAAGATCATAAAGGTTAATGAGGCAAAGATTATGATCGTTGCAAAAAGCCAACTAATATGAGCAAATATTTTCATCTTCAACCCAACCTATTCGTTCATTTTCTAGTTTCACTTTTACAAACCCCTTGATACTTCCCTCTTTTTGAAGCTTTTGAATCCCCTTTGTTGTCTCAAAGATCGTTCCATTATGCACAGGCAACAAATAGATATTTGTTCCTGCTTTGATACATACATCCTTAGAGGGAACAATAATAAAAGCAATATAAGCCAAAGGCAGAAGTGTAAAGAGAAGATAGATATACTTTCTTCTCCACACAAATAAGAGCAAGCCTAAAAACACGACACTCGCTGCAATAACCACTTTGAGTCTCTCTTTTGACTGATCTGTAGGCTTAAGGTCAGACTGAGTCGTCACACTATCATCATCCACAATAATAGGGATGCTTATAAGAGAAAAGTTGTTTGTATTAAGATTAAAATAGCTAAAAGTAAAATCTTCTATTTTTTTATCAATCACAGCATAGTATGTAACCTTAGATTCTCTGTGATTTCCAGATAAAGATTCTATCCCTTGCTTAAATACACTATTAAGGTGTAGCTCGTTAAGATCGGCATTAAAAGCTCGTGCCACAAAGATCACAATATTGTGCTCGTTATCATATGTAGTTGTTTTATAATCGATGAGTTCAAAAGAATCAGCAATAATTTGAGAAAAGTTTTTCGTAGGATTAAGAGTGATGACATTGAGCGCTTGACCTGCTAATGTCGTTGTTTTATAGTGGATATTTCTACCATCGATCAAAGAAGCTTTAAAGTCAGGAAGCCTTACATCCGAAGCTGTTGCACTAAAGTAAAAAGTATCATAAATATATTTTGATTTTTCTTCTCTGTAGGGGGTTTGATTGAGTATTTTCAAACCTCTCTCGTCTATGAGTTCATAGCTTACATCTATGTAGTCTCTAATTGTTGAGAGTGTTTTGATCGTTATAGGGAAAACCTCCCCTTGGATTACTCTTTGTGGAATCTTTTCATAGCTAAGGTACAAAACTTTTTGTTCGTACAACGAGCTACTTTCATTGAGATCTTCGCTCAAGGCTTCATTTGCAAAGAGCGTTGAAAAAAAGAAAAGTCCTAAAAAGAGTAAGATTTTCACGCTTTAAAAAATCCTTGAAGCATCTTCACTCCATCATCAGAACCTAAGAGTTTCTCCATTGCACGCTCAGGGTGAGGCATAAGTCCAAAGACATTTTTCTCTTTATTACAGATACCTGCGATAGAGTCAACACTTCCATTTGGGTTAGAAATATCACCCTTTGCATCAGAGTATTGTAAAAGCACTTGGTTGTTTGCGTAAAGATCTTTCAAGCCTGCTTCATCAATATAATAGTTTCCATCGTGGTGAGCGATTGGGATGTTAACTACATCCCCACAAGAAAGCTCTTTGAGGAAATCGTTATCATTATTTACAACTTTGAGTGTGTGGTGCTTAGAGATAAAATGGAGGTGTTCATTTCTCTTCAAAGCTCCTGGAAGAAGTCCAGACTCAGTAAGTACTTGAAAACCGTTACAGATCCCTAGTACCTTTCCACCTTTCTCAGCATATTTTTTCACAGCTTGCATCACAGGGCTGAACTTAGCAATCGCCCCACTTCTAAGATAATCACCATAACTAAATCCACCCGCTACGACCAAAAGATCAGTATCAGCAGGGACAGACTCAGATTTATGCCACAGTATCTCAGTTGTCGCCCCTAAAGACTCAAAGGCGTGCTGTGTATCGTACTCACAGTTGGTACCAGGAAATTGTAAAATCGTTACTTTCATTTTACGAGCTCTATCTCATAATCTTCAATAACTGTATTTGCTAAAAGCTCCTCACACATCTTCTCTACATCCGCTCTTGCTTTATTTTCATCGTTCTCATCGAGCTGTAATACGATCTGTTTTCCAACACGTACATCCGATACATTTCCAAAATGAAGAGATTCAAGCGCGTGGTGTACAGCCTTCCCTTGAGAATCTAAAACACCCGCTTTTAAAGATACATTTACTATTGCTTTCATTATTATTACTTTCCTAAAATTCTATTTAATACTTGCTCATAAGCCACTGTAAGACCACCTAAACCTTGACGGAATCTATCTTTATCCATCTTCTCGCCACTTGTTACATCCCAAAAACGGCAGTTATCAGGGCTGATCTCATCGACTAGAATAATATTTCCATCTTTGTCTTTTCCAAACTCTAATTTAAAATCTACAAGGTTAAGACCTTTTTCGTAGAAATATGGCTTAAGTACATCATTGACCTGTCTTGCCATTCTGCGAAGTTTGTCAAGTTCATCTTGATAATCTACAAGTCCTAAGATCAAAGCATGCTGATCGTTAAGCTTTGGATCACCAAGCGCATCGTTTTTATAATCAAACTCTACAAGTGTAAAAGGAAGCACTTTCCCATCTTCAATACCAAGGTTTCTAGATAAACTTCCTGTAGCGATGTTACGCACGATCACTTCAATAAGAATCACGTCCACTTTTTTATGAAGCATATGATTGTCATCAAGCATCTTTACAAAGTGTGTTTGAATACCGTTTGCTTCTAAAAGCTTGAAAAGCTCTGTTGAGATTTTGTTATTGAGGGCACCTTTACCAGCTTCACTCGATTTTTTCTCACCATTAAAAGCAGTAAGATCATCTTTAAACTCTGAGATCACTAAGTTTTCATCATCTGTTAAAAACAACTTTTTTGCTTTACCTTCGTAGAGTAATTCTCTTTTTTCCATCTCTTGTTTATCCTTTTACAATAATTAATGCTCTTGTGATATCCACCGCTTCTTTGAGCTGAATATCTTTTTTCAACTCTTGTGGCGTAATTATATCTTTTTTATCTTTGTCTTCTTTTTTATTTTGCTCTTTTTGCTCTTTATTTTCAATTTTTTGAAGCTCTTTTTTGAGGTGCTTCTTTAAATCTGCTTCTTTGATAGCAAACTCATTCTCTTCAGCCATCACTTCTCCAGGAAGCACTTTGATATCTGGTTTGACACCCACAGCCTGGATCGTTTTTCCACTTGGAAGGTAGTATCTAGCGATTGTTAGCTTGATCGCTTCATCTTCACTAATAGGTAAAACTACCTGAACGCTCCCTTTTCCAAAGGTATTCTCCCCAATAATCACACCACGTTTATGATCTTGAAGTGCACCACTCACGATCTCTGAAGCACTCGCACTTCCAGCATTAACAAGTACGACTAAGGGTACATCGGTTAGTGTCGCACTTTTACTTGCATAATAGACCTTGTTATCACTCTCTTGTCTCCCTTTTTGAGAAACGATCTCCCCTTTATCTACAAAAAGATCTACAAGTCCTACAGCTTGGTCTAAAAGCCCTCCTGGATTATTTCTTAGATCAAGCACGATCCCTTTTGTGTGCGCTTTATGCTTTTTGATCGCTTTTGTGACATCATCTACCACTTTCTTATCAAAGCTTGTTACGCGGATATAGAGTACGTCATCATTGATCGTTTTGGTGTAAACAGATTCGATCGTGATCGTATCACGAATGATATTGATGCTCAGAGGCTTCATCTCACCCTCTCTGACGATCGCAAGCTCAATAGGATCACCCACTTTTCCTCTCATTTTTGAAACAGCTTCATCTATGGTCATATTGATAGTCGATTCACTATCAATTTTTAAGATAATATCGCCTGCTTTCATCCCAGCTTTGTCAGCGGGTGTTCCCTCGATCGGAGCGATAACAGTTAGCGCACCATCTCGCATCCCCACAGTGATCCCAAGACCGCCAAACTCACCATTTGTCTGCACTGTGAGTTTTGTATAATCTTTTTGCGTTAAAAAGCTTGAGTGTGCATCAAGATTACTCAACATCCCTTGAAGCGATTTTTCCATCAAATCTTCGATCGTCAGATCATCAATATTATACTGCTCAACAATGCTGATTACTTTTGTAAACTTAGAAAGTGCTTCGAGGCGTGAGGCCTCTTTTGTTTCCTCTTGCATAAGGTTTTTTGCAAGCATATTTGTGGAGAGCAACATCAATAAAGCAGAAGCGACTGTAACGAAACCGAGTGTAATAAATTTTTTGTTATTCATAGTATAAATCCATTTGAAATTTTTGAATCATATTATAGTTAAAGGTGGTTTAAATAA
>JAVETX010000031.1:0-29731 GCA_034005845.1 Sulfurimonas sp.
GCTCACGCGTGAAATAGCACCATTTGCTAAGACTATAGATGAACTCAAATTATCATCTGATATAAAATGCACCATAATAACAGAAGATAATAGTAGTGAGGTTGATGGTATTGAGATACTTAATATTCAAGAATTTTTGATAAAATTTTAAGAGAGACTCCCCTCCAGATACCTGCGGCACACGACGAAATAAGGCGTGCTGCTGTATTCCTACCCTGACACAGTATCTCAAAACACCGTTGCACAGGTCTAAAGGGAAGCGGTGGAATTATAACCAAAAAAACTTAAACATTCATATATCTATAGTCTCCTCTTCTTGTAACTTTTTCGTCACCAAACTGAAACATAAGCGTAATGAACTCCTTTTATACTGCGGGTAAATTTTTAAAACGGAGTAAGATTATGACATCTAAAAAGAAAATAGCCCTAAGTGCGTTAGTAGCTGCAATGGTAGCATTCACAGGTTGTGGTAGTGATAGCGATGGTGGTTCTACACCACCAGCAACAGAAGATCCAACACCGACACCAACACCTGATGTAAACACAACAACTGCAACTCTTTTCGGCGGAGCAGGAGCAGCACAGATTGAAGCAATCTATGAAGCAAATGCAGGTTCTTTTGCAAACTTAAAAGCACATCCAACATATACACAAACTCAGTTAGATGCAGCTGAAGTGCTAAGTGGTGATATCACTACATCTATGACTTTAGATAAAACTAAACTTTATAGAATCCAAGGTACTACAAAAGTAAAAGGTGCTGCAACAATCACTATCCCTGCTGGAACTGTAATCTTTGGTGTTGAAGGTGAAGATGTTTTAGTGTTCACTAAGGGAACTAAAATTGAAGCAGATGGTACAGCTGATGAGCCTGTTATCTTTACATCTGAGACTGCTCTTTTAAATCCAAGTGATGCTGATGTTGGACAATGGGGTGGTCTTACACTCTTAGGGCAAGCACCTACAAACCAAACTGATCCACACTATGAGATTGATGAAAGTGATGCTGATTTTGCTTTTGGTGGATCTGATGCAAATGATAACTCTGGAACACTGAGAAATGTTTATATCTTAAACTCTGGTGAGACAATCGGTACAGACTTAGAGATCAATGGTCTTTCACTTTGTGGTGTTGGTGCTGGTACTGTTGTTGAAAATATCTATGTTGAAAACTCTTCTGATGATGGTATTGAGATCTGGGGTGGTACTGTAAATGTTACAAATGCTACTATCATCAATGCTCAAGATGATTCTTTTGACCTTGACTTTGGTTGGAGCGGTACTGCTACAAACATCGTAGTACAACAAACTGAAACTGCACATGCAGGTTTTGAGATCTCTTCTGGTGGAAGCGAACCTATGACAAGCGGTAAAATCGTTAATTTTATTATTAACAAAGCTGATGGTTCTGATGAGGGTGGTATCTATATCAAAGATGATACAACTGCGGTAAACTACATTAATGGTTATGTAAAAACGTATGGTGAAGACCCTGCTATCAATGCAAGACGTGAAATGACGACTGAACAGCAAAATGCTACTGCTTTCGCTGATGTGATTGTTGAAGCAACAACAAAGTTTGGCGGAGCAGGAGCAGCACAGATTGAAGCAATCTATGAAGCAAATGCAGGTTCTTTTGCAAACTTAAAAGCACATCCAACATATACACAAACTCAGTTAGATGCAGCTGAAGTGCTAAGTGGTGATATCACTACATCTATGACTTTAGATAAAACTAAACTTTATAGAATCCAAGGTACTACAAAAGTAAAAGGTGCTGCAACAATCACTATCCCTGCTGGAACTGTAATCTTTGGTGTTGAAGGTGAAGATGTTTTAGTGTTCACTAAGGGAACTAAAATTGAAGCAGATGGTACAGCTGATGAGCCTGTTATCTTTACATCTGAGACTGCTCTTTTAAATCCAAGTGATGCTGATGTTGGACAATGGGGTGGTCTTACACTCTTAGGGCAAGCACCTACAAACCAAACTGATCCACACTATGAGATTGATGAAAGTGATGCTGATTTTGCTTTTGGTGGATCTGATGCAAATGATAACTCTGGAACACTGAGAAATGTTTATATCTTAAACTCTGGTGAGACAATCGGTACAGACTTAGAGATCAATGGTCTTTCACTTTGTGGTGTTGGTGCTGGTACTGTTGTTGAAAATATCTATGTTGAAAACTCTTCTGATGATGGTATTGAGATCTGGGGTGGTACTGTAAATGTTACAAATGCTACTATCATCAATGCTCAAGATGATTCTTTTGACCTTGACTTTGGTTGGAGCGGTACTGCTACAAACATCGTAGTACAACAAACTGAAACTGCACATGCAGGTTTTGAGATCTCTTCTGGTGGAAGCGAACCTATGACAAGCGGTAAAATCGTTAATTTTATTATTAACAAAGCTGATGGTTCTGATGAGGGTGGTATCTATATCAAAGATGATACAACTGCGGTAAACTACATTAATGGTTATGTAAAAACGTATGGTGAAGACCCTGCTATCAATGCAAGACGTGAAATGACGACTGAACAGCAAAATGCTACTGCTTTCGCTGATGTGATTGTTGAAAACGATTAATTACTTGCTTCCTTTTTCAAGTATAATTCTTCCTTCTTAGAGAGTGGGTGCTTTACCCGCTCTCTTCTTCTTTTTATCTTCTTGTCACCAAACTGTAACTAAAGAGTAACTTTTACGTAATCACAATCTCCTACACTTGCATATCTTAAACTTTCAATGGGGATATGACCATGTCAAAAACAAAACTTAGCATCGCTTTGAGTTTATTGCTTTCTTACTCTGCAGCGAGTGCAAACTCACAAAACCTAGCCGAGTCACTTATGAAGCTTCGTGCAGATGTAGAGCGCCTTGATAGCGCTATTGTCTCAGAAAAAGAGACATACAGTGCTTCTATTCGCTCCCTTTTGCGCCAAAAAGATGATCTCTCTTCAGTCGTCGCACGTGAAGAGCTCGCCATCAAACAAACGCGCCAAGATCTAGACAAAGTGCGCAAAGAGATCACAGAGGCTTCAAAAAATTCAGAGGGGCTCAAACCACTCTTACTCGAGGCACTTGCAACACTAGAGTCTAACATCCAAAGCTCACTTCCTTTTAAAACAAAAGAGCGTCTCGCAGACCTTGCAAAGATCAAAGAGCAGATCGAGACAGACCTTGTGACACCTCAAAAAGGGCTTGCACTTGTGTGGAACTCTTACACAGATGCTATGCGTATGACCAAAGAAAATGGGCTTTTTAAACAAACTATCACTCTTGGTGGTGAAGATAGACTCGCTGAGATCGCACGCGTTGGAACGATGATGCTGTTTTTTAAGACACCTGATGACGAGGTGGGCTATGCCATCAAAGATGCAAAAGGCTATAGCTATCAAAAAGCACAAACAAAACAGGCTCAAGAGCAGATATTAACGCTCTTTGATGCCTTTAAAAAGCAGATTCGAACAGGGTACTTCACCCTTCCTGCTGCGATTCTTTCTATGGAGACAAAATAATGAAAAAGATTCTACTCACCCTTCTTGCACTTGTAAGTTTTTTGAGTGCTAACGATACAGAGCTACAAAAAGCGTATGCAAAAGAGTTTGCTTACCTCAAAGCACAAAAAGAGATGCTTGAGCAAAGATTCTCTGAGGTTCAAAAAGATAATAGCGCAAAACTTCGTGAAGCAAAACAAGATATTTCACGTTTAGAAAAAGAGGTACTTGCTAAAAATGCACTGAGTGAAAAACTCTCAGATGAGCTTTTCCGTGCACAGCAAAACTTTCAGATGCTCGGTGATGACACAGCACTTGTAGAGTCGGTGCTTATGCAAGCGACAAACACACTCAAACCTCATGGTATTGACGTGATCGTCCAAAAAGAGAACTACCAAGAAGCACTCAAGTCTATCTTTGTAAAGAGTGATGCACTTATACGAGAGCTGAGTTCACTCTCTACATCCCAAGGTCAGTTCTATGCAAAAGATGGAAGCGAGATAGAGGGAACGATCATCAAGCTTGGAAATATTGCAAGCTATGGTATCTCCCCTACGCTCAGTGGTGCTCTTGTCCCTGCGGGTGAGGGCAAACTCAAGCTCTATGATGCTCCAGAGGCAAAAACAAGTGCCGAGGCTCTTGCTCAAAAGCAAACTCCAAGTGAGCTCAATATCTTTGTATATGAAAACCTTAACAAAGAGATCGAAGACAAGCAAGAAAAAACGATCATGAGCATTATCAACTCAGGTGGGATCATCGGATGGGTGATCGTCTTTTTAGGTCTCATTGGTGTTTTACTCGCTGTGCTTCGTGCATTTTTCTTGATGGGTGCGAGCACAACGACTGATACCCTTACAAAAGACACACTCCAAACACTTCTCAAAACTGGAGTAGACAATACTCTTGAATTTTTGAAGAACAAAAGAGGCTCAACTGCGCGTGTACTTAAAGCAACAGTGCGTAATCTTGATCGTGACCGTGAGCATATCGAAGATATCGTAGCAGAGTCTATCTTGCACGAGAGTAGCCGTTTAGAGAAATTTGGCTCTGTTATCTTAGTGATCGCAGCCGTTTCCCCTTTACTTGGTCTTTTAGGAACAGTGACAGGGATGATCGCAACTTTTGACATCATCACAGAGTTTGGTACGGGAGATCCAAAACTTCTCTCAGGTGGTATCTCTATCGCGCTTGTAACAACAGAGCTTGGGCTTATCGTAGCGATTCCTATTCTTATGATAGGGAATCTTCTAAGCGGTTGGGCAGAAAAGGTAAAAGACAGCATGGAACATTCTGCTCTTCACCTTATCAACGAATACAACAAACAAAAATAAGATGCAACTCTTAGAGCAATTTCTAGGCTATATGCAAAGCGGTGGCTTTGTGATGTGGCCTTTAGCGATCTTGGTACTTATTTTGTGGTACACGCTTGGGTATCGTTTTCATGCACTCAAGCGCGGTTCCAATGCCAATGTGCGTAACCTTGTGCGTAAGTTTTCCCAAGGGATTCGTAGTGAGCCACAAGGGTTTATCGATGGGGCAATCGTAGTTGCCTTAGAGGTGGTCAAAACACACGGAGCCTCTGGAGGGAGCCGTAAATATTTAGATGATCTTTTTGCATCTTATATCGTGGAGCTCAAACGCTACAAGACAACGATTCGCACAATTGTGATCGTTGCACCTCTTATTGGTCTTCTTGGAACAGTCTCTGGGATGATAGAGACTTTTGATTCACTCGCATCTGCTGAGCTTTTTTCACAAAGTGGTGGAATCGCTGGAGGGATCTCTCAAGCACTTTTTACAACACAATTAGGGCTTGTTGTAGCCGTTCCTGGACTGATCATGGGGCGCATACTTGATAAAAAAGCTGCCAATATGGAGCTTGAACTTGAACAAATCAAAGATATTTTATGTTCTGAAGGGGTAACAAATGAGATTTAGAAACAAAAAAAGTGAGGAGCTTGGTATCGATATGTCACCACTTATCGATATGGTCTTTATTTTACTCATCTTTTTTATGGTGAGCTCAACCTTTGTCAAAGATATGAAGCTTGATCTCAATCGCCCTGGAGCCTCTTCTGCAAGTAAGGCTTCTAGCAAAGTGATTCGTGTTTATATCGACCAAACGGGTGATACTTATGTAGATAACCAGCCTGTGAAAGTTTGGGCAATTCAAGGGCGCCTTCGCGATATGCTTCGTACTTCAACTGAGGGAAGCGTCTTGGTGATCACTGATGATGGCATCCCTGTCGATAAGCTCGTAGAGGTTGTCGATCAGTGCCGTATGGCTGGGGCAAAAGATATTGCCGTAGCGACTGAAAAAGAGGTTGGATAAGGTGAAAAGCTTACAAAACCATCTCAAGGCATCTTTATGGATGGTTTTTGGTCTCTTTTTTGTCTTTAGTACCGTTATTTTAATGAATAGCGAGTCGGATATAGGCGCACAGCCAAGCAAAAAAGAGAGTGCCGCTTTTGAGATCCAAAAGATCTCAAAGCCAAAACCAAAACCCAAACCAAAGCCCAAACCAAAGCCAAAACCACAGCAAGCAAAAAAACTTGCACCAGCACCTTCGTTGGCATCAAATCTTAGTGGGATAGATACAGGTTTAGAGAGTTTTATGAGTGCTGATCTTGAAGGTAATTCACTTCTTGGTGATGTTGATAAAGATGTGGTTATGAGTGAAGAGAGTGTTGATGAAGCACCAAGCCCAACACAACGTGGCGCAATGGAGTATCCAAAAAATGCGAAAAAAATGGGGCTTAAAGGTTACGTCGTAGTGAACTTACTTATCAACAAATATGGGGAAGTGGAAAAAAGCAAGATCTTAGAATCAGAACCTGCAGGTGTCTTTGATGCAGTGGTGCTCGAAGGGGTCAAAACATGGAAATTTCAAGCTGCCAAATACAAGGGTGAAGCTGTAAAAGTATGGGCAAAGCAAAAAATTCGCTTTGACTTTCAGTAAAAGAGTAAAAAATGAAAAAATTATTATTAATTCCACTTATTATCAGTTTGTCACTTACACTCCTTGAGGCAAAAAAGCAAAGCGATGAGATCGATCATATCGCACTTGCGGCACTCTTGCTTCGTGATGGGCATATCGATAAAGCAGATGCAGCCTTAGAGAGTGTCGATCTAGAGGACACATCCATTGATCTTATGCGCTACCACACACTCAAGGCACTTGTTGCACTCAAACAAGGGCTTTATGCAGAGTCAAACAAACACTTTTTACTTTCATTTAAAGAGGGGCAAGAGGATAAAACCATCTTTTTATATATGGCACAAAACTCTTTTAAACTTCAAAAATATAAAGAGGCACTGGGCTATTTAGACGCTGCAGCAGAGCTCTCTAAAGAGAAGGCTTCTTTGTACTCACTTCGTGCAGAGATTCACTGGCGTCTTGATGAGCAAGAGAAGGCTCTTGGTGTTTTACAAGAGGCGATGCAGAGGTTTAACAACGAATACACCCTCTTAAAACAGCGCTTTTTTTACTTTATCTCTTTGGGGCTTTACCAAAGTGCTTTAAATGACGCGCATATCTACCTCAACCATGCACAACTTGATGAAAAAAGCGCCTTAGTGTTTATCAATGCTTTTAAAAAAGCAGAACAACTCGATGATGCGATCGCTCTTGCTGAAGAGCTGCTTTTAAAATTTGACCAAAGTGCAAAGCTCACGGCTCTGCTTGCCTATCTTTATATAGACAAAGGGATGTTGCAAAGTGCTGCAGATCTTTTTGACAAAGCTTCGATCAAAGATACTCAGTACACCAAAGAATCAGCAGAACTCTATCGCCGTGCAAAAAACTTTGTGCTCTCTTTATATAAAAATTCACAGCTTCTAGATACCCAAGAGAAACTCAAACAGCGTATCGCGATCTATCTCGAGTACAAAGCGTATGAAAAGGTGGTCGTGAGCCGTAATGCTCTAGAGCGCAGTGGGCTTTTAAAAGATGAAAATATACGCTATGCACTTGCTTACTCTTACTACATGGTAGGTGAGTTTGACAAGTGTGAGAGGGAGCTGAAAAAGCTCACAAAATCTGAGCTTTTTACTAAAGCAACAGAGCTAAGAAAAAACATTCAAAAATGTAAAAATGACGGTTGGGAGTGTGAATTATGAAAAAAATAGTTCTTTTAGTGTTCGTAGCACTCACACTTTTTGGTGCACAAACGGGTGATCTCTCTTTTTATCTTCTAAAAGATGGAAAACCTCTTGGGCAACAAAACGTAGAGATCTACCAAAATAAAGAGCGTATCACCACCATCGTGAGTGATGCAGACGGTTTTGCCCATGCAAGTTTGCCAGAGGGACAATACCAACTCCAAGTCTTAGCAAAAGACAACACAACAGCGCTCGCCTTTGCACGTAAAAACTTTGCGATCAAAGCGGGGGAAGAATCACAGATCATCTTAGCGCTCGATGCTTCAAACTCTTTGGCGTTTGAAGATAGTGAAGCACCAAAACTCGTAGATACCAATGCTTCGGATGTAGTACAAAAGGAGAGTGGTTTTATCACACTCACCCTTGTATCTACAGAAGATGCAAAACCTGTAGTAGGTGCAAAAGTATTTGTAAGGGGTATGGATGTAGAGCTTGTAAGTGATACGCAAGGGATCGTGAAGATCAAAGCAAACGAGGGGGAGCAAACCCTCTCTATCATCCACAGCGACTTTAGCGCACAAACCCTTCCTATAGTTTTTGTAGCCAATGAGACCCTAAGTAAAGCGATAAGCCTCTCACCAGCTGCGATGGAGCTCGAAGAGTTTGTAGTTCTTGCTCCAAATGTAGAGGGGAGTATTGCTTCGGTGATGGCGGAGGAAAGAGAGTCTGATTCTATTGCAAGTGTGATCGGTAGCGAGCAGATGAGCAAACAAGGAGATTCCAATGCGGCAAGTGCACTTAAGCGTGTAGCGGGGATCACCCTCATAGGTGGAAAGAGTGTTTATGTTCGTGGTCTTGGTGATCGTTACTCGGCAACTGAGCTTAACGGTATGGGTCTTCCCTCCCCTGATCCAGTCAAACGTACTGTACCGCTTGATATGTTTCCAAGTGGTGTGATAGGAAGCCTACAGGTACAAAAAAGTTTCTCTCCAGATATTACGGGAGCTTTTGGAGGCGGTTATGTCAATGTACGTACAAAAACCAAAAATGATGAAGATTATGTGAAGTTCAAACTAGGACTTCAAGGGCACTCTAGCACAGGAGATAAAGCTACATCCTATATGGGTTCTGATACAGATTGGAGCGGTTATGACACCTCTTATAGAGCCTTTGGAGGAGATCTCAAGTCTATTATGACTCCTGTCATAGGGCAAAATTCACCCTCTATTCGTGATCTTAGTAACGAAGAGCTTCAAGCTATGACGACACACAGAGCTTATAACAAAGAGAGTACAAATGTTCCTTATGGGGGTGATATCGCTTTAGAAGTAGCAAAAAATATCACTTTAGCTGATAAGCACAAGCTAAGTATCTTGGGAACATATAGCTATAAAAACACTGCCGAACTTCGTGAATATACAAGCTATGATTATATTATCTCAGCTACAGGAGAGCAAGTTGCTACACCTGATAATACAGCAACGAATAATCTTTACAAAAATACCATTCGCCATGGTGGTATGCTCAATATCGGATATGAATATGAGGGATTTGATGCAAAATATACGAAGCTTTATGTCCTCAATACACTCGACCAAACACGTGATATTCAAGGAACATTTGGAGAAAACAACTCAGACGAGCAGCAAAACTATTTAGAATGGCATGAACGTGAACTCGATATTAATCAGCTCAATGCGGGGCTTGATTATCATCTTTTATTGCCAAATAGAGTGGAAGTTGGTGGACAGATGGCAAGTGCAAGCGAATATGTACCAAATGATGTAATTTACGATTACAGAAAACTCAATAATTCAGATACCTATACATTTGTAAGAAACCAGAGTAACTTAGAGTTTTTAAACCGTGAAACAGAAGATGAACTCACAAGCTTTTATCTCAAAAATAAAACAAATCTTGAACTCTTTAGTGATGATGATTACCTAGAGCTTGGACTCTCTTTTGAAGATAAAGAGCGTATAGGACGGGTAAAAAAACTTCGTGTTCAAAGCAGACTCACTAATGAAGCGATCATCTCTGATGGTATCGATACAATTATGAACTACAGCGATCCTGATGAGCTTCGCTATAGTTTGACAACGCAACCTAAAGACAACTATAATGCAAAACTTGAACGCAGTGCGATATACCTCAAAACTATGCTCAAACCAAGCGAAGATTTTGATATCACTTTTGGTGCACGCAAAGAATCACTTACTCAGACGATCGATCAATTTACTACAGAAGCTTCTATCGTAACTACAGAACAAAATAAGCTTGACTTTGACAAGGTACTTCCAAGTTTCAGTGCAAAATATGCTTTGAACGAAAACAATCAAATCAAGCTTGCTTATGGAAAGACTTTTATCTATCCAGACTTTAGAGAGTTTGTCGATTCTGAGTTTATTCACCCAGAATTTGTTGCAAAAGTAGCGGGAAACCCTGATCTTATTGAAACTGATATTGATAGTTTTGATCTCCAATATGGGTACTATTTTGATGATATTGACAATATTACAGTATCAACATTTTATAAAGCACTCAAAAATCCTATAGAGGATGTACGTACCTTTACAACATCCACACTCGATCGTTTCTCTTTTGAGAATTCCGATTCGGCAACCATTACAGGTATAGAGTTTAGCTGGTATAAAAATCTCGCTTTTATCGATACGATATTAGAAGATCTCATTTTTTCAGGAAACTACACCTATTTACAATCAGAGGTGACACTCACTCCTGAACAAAAGGCGAAGTTTGTAACATCCCAGCGTGAACTTCAAGGACTCTCTCCAGAGGTTATCAATCTCTCTTTTACCTATCAAAATGATGCAAGAAGCTTAAATCTTTCATACAACAAAATGTCTAAAAGACTTATGCGTATCGCTTTGAAAAATGGAGATGTCGTTTTGGGACTTGATGAATATGAGATCCCACCACAGCTTTTAGATTTTACGTGGATAGAGAAGTTTCACTCAGAGATGATTGGCTCTGATCTCACCATGACATTCAAGATAAAGAATATTTTAGATGATGAGACACAATGGGTTCAAGAGGGGAAAACAACCCTTAAATACAAAACAGGACAAAGTTATTCACTCTCATTAGGGGCAAAGTTTTAATGTTGCCCTTTGTAACCAAAATGAAATAGATGTTGCATACAATAATTAATTATTCAATAAAAGGCTAAAAAAAGATGCATGAACAAATAGTGATTGTTGATGATGATAATGATATCTTAGAGCTTCTCGAATACAACTTGACAAATGCGGGCTACGATGTGATGGGTTTTAGTGACACAAAACATGTACGCCGTGTGCTAAATGAAGAGAAAGTGGACCTTATCATCATGGATCGTAATCTTCCAGATATTGAGGGGAGCCTTTATATTGAGATGTTGCGTAGCAAAAATGTCACCGTTCCTGTCATCTTTCTTTCTGCCAAAGGCTCCCTGAGTGAAATAAAAGAGGGTTTTTTACGTGGGGCTGATGACTATATCTCTAAGCCTTTTGATCTCGAAGAGCTTCTCTTACGTGTCAAAGCTGTTTTGTCCCGCTACAAACAAAATGAAATAGACCAAAAAGGGATCGTGCGCTATAGAGATCTCGAGCTTGATCTTAATCGCAACTATGTCAAAACAAATGGCGCAAAAGAGACTCCACTCACAAAGCTTGAATCTAACTTGCTACAGGTGATGATCGCTAACAAAGGTAAAGTGCTCGACAGAGACTTTTTGATAAAACAGATCTGGAAAGACACAGAGCATATTCACCAAAAAACGGTCAATGTCGCTATGAAGAGACTCAAAGAAAAGATCGATCCCTCCCGCCAAAAAGAGTATATCAAAACGATAAGGGGAGTGGGTTACCTCATCCCCTAGCACGCAAGATCCTCGTACAAGCTAAAGCTTGTGTTACAAAAGAGATGCTATACTCATTTTATTTTTTAAGGTTCTTGGGATGTATAGATTTTTTCTCCTCGTTTTACTTCAAACTCTGTTATTACCCCTTCTTGCACAAGATTTTTATTACAAACAAAACAAAAAAGTTTTTCTCACACCGATTCAAGATGATACGACACTCCTCCAACGCTCTGCTGAGACGCAAGGGCTCAAATACTACAAGACTCCAAATAATGTGATCGTAGGTGTAAGCGATGAGATTCTTTTGCACACACGCGAGATCGATGCAGTTGCGCAAGCGTATGGACTCACACTCATTCAAGAACTCGCTACAAATCTGTATCTCGTGCGCTTTGGCGATAAGAACACAACACTCCAACAAGCCAACAAACTCCATGAAGATGCGCGTGTAAAATTTGCACATCCCAACTTTTACAAGCAGGTGCAAAGACGATGAGAACCATTCTGTATTCTTTAGTGATAGCTACCTTACTTTTCAATGGATGTAGCGATTCTAATAGCTCTTATCTCCCTATCGACGCTGAGCCATCACTGCCAGCGAGTTCTAATCCTCTCTACTCTGAGCAGTGGGCTCTCAATTATGACGCAACATTTTATACACAAAATGGGATAGACCCAGATGCACATATCAATGCGCAAAATATTTTAGATAGATATAAAGGTGTAAGCATTCGTGTTGCGATCATAGATGATGGCTTTGATACGACACATCCAGAGATCAAAGATAAGATCGTTGCAACACACAATGTGAGTCAACTCAGTACCACTACAGATGTATCACACAGTAGCTCAGATGAGTATCATGGGACTGCCGTAGCAGGGATTTTGGCTGCAAAGAGTAATGCCATCGGGATCACAGGGATAGCGAGTGAAGTGGAGCTTGTACTTATCAAAATCCCTATGAATAGCTACACCGATGCAATAGGTATCCGCGCTTTTGATCTCGCAGAACAGGCAGGTGCTGATATCATTAGCTGTAGTTGGGGTACAGGCGATGTGAGTGATGCCGTGAGAGAAAAGATCATCGATGTTGCTACTAATGGACGCAATGGCAGGGGGACTCTTATTGTTTTTGCAGCAGGCAACAGCAATGCTCTTATGCAAAATGATGAGTCCAGTATCGACGAAGTGATCGCTGTGGGTGCGACAGATCGAGAAAATCTGCGTACCTATTATAGTAGTTTTGGTCCCCAGCTTGATATTATGGCACCGGGTGGCTATGATCTTGGGATCACCACCATCGATCCTCAAGGAGATGCTGGAGCAAGCCCTGATGCCTACAACCGTTTTGATCAAGTATATGAAGGCGAAGAGAGCTATTTTATCGGTACATCCGCAGCTGCACCTATTATCGCTGGCTCCCTTGCTCTGAGTCTTGAGAGAGACTCTAGCCAAACACGCCAAGAGCTTTTTGAAAAACTCAGAATATCTACAACACAAAATAGTCAAAATGTACCCTATCTCTACGACATGATCAGCACACCTACTTTTTTGACAAGTATCCAGGGACAATTTGGCTCTTCTGGGTTTAGTGAGTTTCATGTGAGGCTTACATCCCAAGCCACACCTCAGAGCTTTGGACCCTACTCTATCAACTCTTTGGGTGAGGGTGAGTGGAGTGCGGATGTTACAGATCAGCTTGCAGAGGGAAATTATACTATTGAGGTACTCTCCCTCGATGATAATACTACTTTTGCAACAGATAGTTTTTCTATCGATAGCACACAAGCGGCTCAAGTGAACAAGCAAGTGCTTCGTAATGATTTTTATGGGTATGGGAAGATTGATCTTATGAAATTGATCTACGACTAAGTAGGTTTTACAGGCTAAAGCCTGTGTTACGAGGGAGATTGTAACACGGACTTTAGTCCGTACATCCCAAGAGTTTACTCCTCATTGAGCGGCACCACTTTATAAAGCAGTTCATCTTCCTCTACAAAATCAACATGCACAAGATATGACAAAGCAGAATTATTCCCCTCCCCACTTTGCGCATAAACACGAAAACCTTTCACCTCTCCCAAAGACTCTCCAAAAAAATCACTCTCATTTTCTAGGGGATAGTTCTCAAACGGACGTAAAGACTCTAAGCGGTAAAGCTCTTTATCTTTTTTGATATATGCCACATAGGGATGTATACGTCCATACAGGGAGTTGTTTGTCTGCATAAAGACGACATCCTCACCTTTGTCTTGATTGAGAATCTTTACAGAGTTGTAGTGTGCGAGGGTAAAGTCAAGATACACCGTCTGCTTTTTTTTCAGATAGCTCCCAAGCTCTTGTGATTTATCTGCAAAGAAATTGTTGGTGACATGAAGTTGGGCATAACTTTTGTACAAGAACAAAACCATGATCGAAAAGATTACGATCGAGACCATCATCTCCATAAGAGTAAAAGCATTACGTCTCATGGGACACGCAACCTCAAAACAGAGGCATTACTCTTTTGCTCAAACACAAGTGAGGTTTTGCCTATCTCAAAAACCATACTTGCCTGATTTTTCTCTTTTTTATCCTCTTGGTATGCATCGGGAGCATCCTCTTTGACATCAAACTCACTCATATCTAAAGTATAGAGTTCATCATAAGCTATTTTGAGCTTAATGGCTTTGAGCTTTTGACGCAACGCATCTTCGAGATCATACCCCTCAAGCAAGCGATCCATATCAAGGGAATCACTCTCAAAACCATACTTTTTATTCGCTACCAAAAAACTAAGATAGCCATTGGACTCCATCTCTTTTACACTTTTGGTATAGATAAAACTACTATTGCCATTCATGGTGTAGAGCGCCATCACTACAGTGGAAATGATCAATACACTTATCATCACCTCTATAAGCGTAAAGCCCTCTCTCTTAGCCATGGCTCAGCCCGATACGGATCGCCTCATCCAAAGAGGTCTCCCCTTTGAGCAGATAATATTTAAGCTGCGTGGCGATTGTTTTGAGTCCCTCTTTTTCAAGCGCTTCTTTTATACTGTGCTCATCTGTTGTAGTTTTGAGCAGATTTTTGACACTATCACTCATAATAAGAAGCTCCCCGATGGAGCGACGCCCTGCGTATCCACTGTAGCCACATTTTCTACATCCACACGCTTTATAGATCTTGGCACCACGTGGGAGATTATAATCTTTTGAAAACTCTTCAGCGAGAGTATCTTCTTCTTTACACTCTTCACACAGCACGCGCAAAAGCCTTTGTGCCAAAATACCCAAGAGTGAGGAGCTGATCAAAAAAGGCTCGATCCCCATATCTGCAAGGCGCGAGATGGTCGCCGCTGCTGAGTTGGTATGCAGCGTTGAAAACACCAAGTGCCCTGTAAGTGCTGCACGCACAGCGATATTTGCTGTCTCTTCATCGCGGATCTCCCCGATCATAATCACATCAGGATCTTGACGCAAAATAGAACGGAGTGCCGCGGCAAAGGTAAGCCCCACTTTTTCATTTACTTGGATCTGTGCGATCGAATCTGACTTGTACTCTACAGGGTCTTCGACGGTGATGAGATTTTTATCAGGGGATTCCACTTCACGCAAAAAAGAGTGAAGGGATGTGGTCTTTCCACTCCCTGTTGGTCCTGTGACCAAGATGATCCCATGAGAGGCACGTAGGAGTTTGCGAATATCACCGATCACATCCTCATTAAAGCCAAGTTCTGTGATCTGGGGGATCTGAGAGCTTTGCATCAAAAGCCTCATAACCACACGCTCCCCATAAAATGTAGGCAAGATAGAAACCCTTACATCCAAGGTCTCTCCAGCTATTTTGATCTGCGTTCGTCCATCTTGTGGGATACGCTTTTCTGAGATATCAAGGTTTGAGATAACCTTGATACGGCTCACGATCAGGGCGACCACTTTTTTATCAAGATCTGCATTTTTAATGAGCATCCCATCGATTCTAAAGCGAACTTCCCCTTTTTTCTCTTGTACCTCTATGTGAATATCTGATGCTTTTTTCTTGATCGCTTGATAAAAAAGAGCGTTGACGAACTTGATAATAGGAGCTGACTCTTCACTTGTTAAGATATCGCTACTTGTACGCAAAAAATCTGTGAGGGAGATATCCTCTTCATTTTGCTCTTGATTCTCCTCTTGCATACTCTCCATAGCTCTGTCTGTACGGAGCTCTAAAAAGCGGTTGTAGAGTCTCTCATAAGAGTCTTCATCCACAAGGCGCAAAGGGTAGCGCTCTGGAAGTTTGCTATAAAAGTTACTCGCTTCGACCAAATAGCGCTCACAAGCAATCGCGCAGATCTCTTCATCTATACGAGAAAAAAGGAGATAATTCTTTGTTAAAAGATCACTCGCAAAACCCTCAAGCTCATAAACCTCTAACTCTAGATCATGAAACGCTTCTAACTCTAGCATCTTACTCATCCTCTAGTTGAATAATCTGTGTGCCCTTTGGAATCTCTGGCTCTTCTAATGTTTTTTTAAATTCACCACTTTCAACTTTATCAAAAACAATATCATTATATTCTTGTTGCAGGGAAGCTAAAGCCCCTAACTCTTTTTGAAGTTCTGAAAGTTTTTCACTTTTATCAACTATATAAGGGGTCAGAATCACTATGAGGTTATCTTCTTCAAAAGAGGTTGAGTTTGATGAGAACAACCATTCACCAAGCCATGGAATATCACCAAGTAAAGGAACTTTAGATTTGGATTTGTTTTCATAGCTTTTTACCAAACCACCTATGATAATATCCTCACCTTGCCCAAGTATCGCTTGTGTCTTGACCTCTTGCTTTGTTGTCACCGGTCGTTCTGCCGTTTCAGATCCTATAATATTTTCAAGGATAGCCTCAACATTTAAAGTGACTTTATCAATAGAAGAAACACGTGGCTTGATCTTGAGAGTAAGCCCTACATCTTCACGTTTATAACTATTTGTTGATCCACCAATACTCGCTGCAACTGTACCTGTCACTATCGAAATTGTTTTTCCAACATAGATAGAAGATTCTTGATTGTTCACACATAAAATAGATGGGTTTGCAACCGACTTAGAAGCTCCATTTGTTTCTAAAAAGTCAAGTGTCGCACCTAAAGCAAAAGCACTTTTTCCACCTGAACCAATAGCACCCAAATAATCTAACACTGCAGCAGATGCTGTCCCAGTCAAGCTATCTGCACCAAAGTTTCCACTCATTGCGTACAGCCCGCTTGAAGAAACATCTCCTGCTGCAAAGCCATATTTGACTCCTATATTTTCTGCATTCTTTTTATTGATTTCAACGATACGCGCTTTGACATACACCTGAAATTTCTCTTTATCGAGCTCATCAATAATAAGCTTGATCCCACTGATCACCGATGGATCACCTACTGCTATGACACCATTAATCTCTTCACTTGCAGAGATATTTGGCTTGAGAGAAGGGTCTGCAAAAGTTTGCTTGGAGATAATATCATTGAGACTTGCCACCACTGAGGCTACATCCGAATTTTTGAGTATAAAGATCTGCACTGCCTTGTTTGCGATCTCTATATCCATCTTCGCGATAAGCTCCTCTATCTTTGCAACATTTGCCTCTTTACCTACGAGAACCAAACTATTAGAGTTTTCATCAAGGACGATCTTGACCATCTCACCATCTACTTTTTCGTTGAATAAAGATTTGGAGATATCATTCAAACGCGCTTGGAGTTTTTTGATCTCAGTATATTTGATTGGAATAAGTTTTACAATATTTTTGTATTTTGCATCGATTTGAACGATCACTTTTTTGATCGTTTCTATGTTTTTAGGATAATCTGTAATGAGGATCGCGTTCGTCTCTTTCATCGTCATCAGCTTTGCAGCAGTTGAGAGCAGATAGCGGATCTTTGCTGCAACGATATCAACGTTTTCCCACTGTACATCGATCACTTGTGTCGTCATCAATGCACCATTGACACGTACCCCAGTTTTTTCCACCTTATAAGTACTTTTTGCCGCATCGTTGGAGCGTACCACCTCATACATCGAGCCATTTTCGATAAGTGTAAACCCTTTGGACTCAAGGACTGAGATCAGTATATCCATAAGCTCTGTATCATACACAGGAGCAGAACTCACCATATCGACACTTCCTGCTATCTTGTGGGTGATGAGTATATTTTTGTTTGTGATCTTACTGACCAGACGAACAAACTCATCGATCTCAAGGTTTGAAAAGTTAATATTAACCTGCTCTTTTGCTCCTAGTGTTGCGACCAACACAAGTGCCACGAATATATGCTTAATGAACTTCATAGACTATCTCCATCTCTTGATTATTTCTCATAAATATGATCTGTACACTTTTGAGCGTATCGATCTTTTCATAGATCGCTATGGCATCTTTGTAGGATGTAAGCTGCACATTGTTTGCCTTGGTAATCAAATCACCCTTTTGTAAGCCTAGCTTTTCAAAGGGCGAGTTTGGTGCAATACGCTTCACTTCAAACCCTACGATCTTACCATTTTCTTTACGCTCTTGTATCGCTATTTGTTTCCATATCTCTTTTGGGTTTTTTGCGTAAAAATTGATATCATTTTTTTCCACTCCTACCGGTTTTGAGATATCGACACTCGGAGTTTGTTTTGTTTTAGTATATGAGCGTACTGATTTTTTGCCCTCATACTCCATCTCTAAGATATAGGTCTGTCCCGCTTTTTCAAAGACAGCACTCTCAGGTTCTATGCTTATGAGTTTAAAACCGCTAAAGGACTCACCCACAGCTATCACCTCAGACTTTTTAGAGCTTGCCTTGAGTGCTATCACTACCACCCCACTCTCCCCTTTGCCATAGAGCCCTTTGAGGATCATATTGGTGATACTTATTCCCGCTTGTGAGCCACTTTGTCCATTTGTTTGTTTTTCCTCTTTTGCATACGAGAGCATACTCTCAAAACTGTAACGAACATAAGGGGGCTGGTAGTTCTCACTCTCTTGGTATGACACTCCCTCATGAGGTAAGAACCAGAGCAAAACAAGACTCAAGAGCTTTGCCACTAAAACTAAACCAAGAAGCTTGAAGAGATAGGTAAAGAGCGATGTCTTAGAGATCTTTTGCATAGCTATACTCCCCAGTTTTCTCTTTTTTTAGATTTCGCAGAGTATGCGCGTACTCTTTTGTCATCTTTGATGAAGGGTTCAAAGAGAGCGTCACACTTGTGTTGATAAGATCGAGCTTTCCTCTAAGCTCACCAAAGCCACCTTTTGCGTAGATATTGACCGCTACAGCATTAAAAAGATGATAACTCAACTCTAGGGACTCTACATCCAAAGGTACGAACGATTTTGCAGCGTGAGAGAGTCGTATATTCTTCAGTGTAACACGATTGATAAACACCCAAGGGCTGATCTTGAGCTGCTCAATGTTTGCACTCTCAATCCCCTCAAAATAAACCTTAGCATCTTGAAGTTCAAGTGAAAAGCCACTATCGTGAAGCTTCTCATTTGAGATCACGACTTTAAGAGGTTCAAGCTGTTTCTCAGCCAAATAAAAGAGCTCTACTTTTGGAAGAAAAAAGAGCACCATCGCCAAGAAAAAGAAAAGATACCCAAAAAACTTTGCTATTTTTACCATTGGATCTCCAATCTTAGACGCGCTTTTTCATCACTACTATGTTGCAAGTTTATCTCTTTGATCTCATAAGAGCCATTGAGTATTTTTCCCATAAGGGTATTGAGGTTGGCAAGGTCAATACTCATGGCAGAGATCACAGTACTTTTTTTACTCTCTGTCTTACTTAGCTCTACCCCTTTTGCTTGGAGCTGTTTAATGAGCTGATCGAGCTTTGATTGGAGCACTTTTTCTTGCGTATAAACACTTTTGATCCCATCGAGTCGAAGTGCGAGTGAGCGTGTCTCTTCATACGAGCTTACTTGCTCTTTATATTCCTCTTTTGCCTTTGAGAGTTGAAGCACACTAAAGAGAAAAAAGATCACCAAAAGCCCTAGGATGTAGAGAGGATTTATCTTATTCATAGTTTCACCTCACATACAAGCTTCTCTTGTGATTTTTTCGCACTCCAATCAATCCCCTCTTTTTTAAGAAGATTTTCTATCTTTTGTGCGTTTTTTGTCTGAAACTCTACTGTGAGTTTTTCCCCTTTGAGCTCAAGACTCACAAGCTTCTCATCAGCACTTAGCTTTGGCGCTATCGCTTTTGCAATACTCTCGCGTATCTTCATCTGTTTTGTATGCAGCGCTTCATATTTTTTGAGCATCGCTTTATTTTGCATCATTGTCTGTTTGAGCTTATACTTGCTAAAAAGTTCCTCTTTTTGGCTTTGAATCTGCGCGGCATCGCTTTGGATCTTATAGGCTTGTGCTAAAAACATCACAGCGAGTACAAATACAGCCGCACTCAAACGATATAAGATCGAAGTATCCACAATGTGGTGAAAAAGGGAGAGTTTCACCTTGTGTTTGGAAAGCTCTATTGCTTCTAGATCAAGGGACTCTAAATCCCCAAGCCAAGCTTTTTGTAATAAGAGGACGATCTCATCTTTGGATACAAGAGCCTGTGTATCAGAGATACTCACAGGGTTTTGCAGCCCTACTAGCTCACTTTGGGCAAAATAAACAGCCTCGACATTGGAGCCATTAAGACCTTTTTGCTCCATCAGCGAGAGAATCTTTTTATCATCATAGGCAAAAGCTATGTAATGATCCCCCTCTTTATACGCTTCATAGCTGTAGTTTCCCTCTATGAGGTGTTCTTCAAAGAGCGATGGTAAAAGTTTTTTCACCTCTCTGAGATACTTGATAGGCACACTCAGTTTTTTGACCCAATACAAGGAGGGAGAGAGGAGAACATTGACCTTCTCTTGGGATGTATAAGCATCACTTTCATAGTCTAAAAAGATCGTCTTGTACTTAGATTTCGTAAACAAAATTAGACCCTTTCTTTGATTTCATATCGTATTCAAATGTGACATTGGCTTTGAGATCGTTTTGAAAGATCGTTACTTTGACAAAAAGCACGCTCTCATAAAATGAGATATCAAAACGCTCAAGCCTCTCTTTTTCAAAATCGCTTAGCTCAAAACACTCATAATCACTACACATCCCAGCCAAAGCATAAAGCTGCTCGGCACGTGCTTCTTCACATCCCAAGAGAAACTTCCAAACCTCTGGCTTGGCAAAATTGAGATCAATGGGAGTGTTCTTCTTTTTTGAGTAATAAAAGAGCGAATCAAAATCGATTTGTGTGAGCGTATTATAACGATATCTATCACGAAAATAATCATTAAAATGCCCTAAATGTGCTTTTGAAGCGAGATAATCTCGAAAAAGCTTGGGATGTAGGGTGAAAATATCTGTATTGTAAGAGAAATCCTCTTTGATCCCCATCATCGCATCAAGTAAAAGATCAGCATAGATATAATCAACATTGTAGCGGTTGAGATACTCTTTGAAGGTATCAACTCTTTGGATGTTGAATGTTGCATTTGCATCGGCAAAAACATTGGGGTTGAGCTTAGAACGTGCAGATTCTATCTCTAAGATCACCTCCATCTCATTGGTACTCAGGGGAAGATAGCCCACTTGAGACAAAAACACAAAAAGCCCCTCACTTGAGTTGTTGTCTACGATACTATCGAGCTCTTGTGAAGTTTTAAGTAAACTGAGTACATCATCTAAAAGTAAACGTGTTTGGAGTAAAAACTTCTCTTTTTGTATATCGCTTCCCATAGAGTTGACGTGGCGCAAGCCTATCCCTACAAGTACCGTGATCGCGATGATAAAAAAAAGGGTAATGAGCAGAGCTATACCGTTTTTACTTTGCATCTCTTATCCTACACTCATCGAAAAAATAGGTAAAAGCATCGCAGCAACAATAAAACCGATACTTCCCCCAACAAAGAGCATCAAAGCGGGTTCTAAGAGGGTAAGTAAAAAAGAGATCTTGTCGCGATTTTCTTCAAAATAAAGCTCAGAGACATTGGTAAGTACACTCTCTAACTCCGAGGTCTCTTCTCCAAGAGCGAGTGCTTGGACAAAGCCAAAATCAACATACTTAGAATCAGCGATCGCTTTAGAGAGCACTTTTCCCTCAACCACCTGACTCGAAGCCTGTACAAAAAGCTCTTTGAGCACACGGTTGTTTAAAATATTGGCACTCAGGTTGATCGTCTGTACAAATGGTACACCAGAGCGCACAAGAAGTGATGCCATATAGGCAAAACGTGCGAGCTCACTCTTTTGCACAATCGCCCCAAAATAAGGCATAGAGAGCACAAATTTATCCACAAGATAGGCAAAAGAGTAGATCTTCTTTTTAGCAATCACAAAGAGCGATACACCCACAAAAACAAGAGCAAGCAAGAGTTTGTAGTTGTTGTTAAAAAAATCACCCATAGCGATCACAAACTGCGTAGGGCGCGGAAGCTCTTGGTTCATACTCTCAAAGATACCCGTGATCTGTGGCACAACAAAGCTCAGCATAAAAGCGATCATAAGCAAAGAGATCACGATCATAAAACCAGGATACGCAAAAGCTCCCTTGATCTCTTTGGCGATGCGCTCTTGCTCTTTTAAAAAGCGGGAGAGTTCGAGTAAGACTTCATCTAAAATACCTCCGTTTTCACTCACTTTAATAGAGTGTTTGAAAAACTCAGGAAGCTCCACGACACTCTGCTCTTCGAGTGCTGTATAAAAGTTCTTTCCCTCATCAAGGTGTGTGCCAACAGTACTTAAAAAGAGTGCGATTTTTTTGTTGTTTTGGTAGTGAGTCTGTACGATTTTGATCGCAGAGACGATGCTAATACCCGAGCGGATATACATAGAGAGCTCGCGAGAGAGTGCTGAGAGCTCTTTGGGTGGGATCTTGTAGCGCATAGAAAAAGAGAAGTTTTCAAGCAAAGATGCACTCTCTTGTGAAATACTCTGCAATAGTATTTTCTTTGCTTTTATCTTTGCTTTTGCTTCTTCAAGCGAGGTGGCTTCTACCTTTTGTTTGAGCTTTTTGCCACTCTCATCAATCCCTACATATTTAAATAACAATGCACCCTCATTTTTATGTCAAATTAACTTCTTTGAAATACTAAATCATTTTTGTTACCGAAGCGTTACGATATTGTAATCAAAAAGTATTAAAAGCAACTAATTCATACTACTCCTCTTGTGCCCTAAAGCCCACCATCCCTATTTTTCCATTAGTACTTACAATATACAAATACTCTTCATATTTAGAAAAACTTAAATCATTCATGTTTCCAAATGATTTATCATTCAATTTTGATTTGTTTACAACATCATAAAGATCTCTTTCTCTTAAACTTAAAACTATCAATTCATCCCATTTCAATGTATACCCTAACATATTTTTTTGTAATATTTTTGCGTATGGTCTATATTCTATCCATAGCTCTTGTGGCATGATCTCATCCTTCATAAAAGAAAGTTCATTATTTGTATCTATGAAGTACGTTACATAAGTTTCATCCCATGTTTTAAGCGTAATAATACCAAACATTTCTTCTTGAATATAAAACTGCTTAGCATATGGCATCTCCGCTAGTAGATCTAAATCGCTCATAATTAAAGGGCTTGTAAGGTTTTCAATATTGATTTTTTCAAGATATGCACCAGCTGTATAAGCATATTTTCCATCTGCTGAGATTACAAGATCAGCTTCTATGTCGCTAAAATCTCGGAGTGCTAATGTGGATAAGCGAACAGGTATTTCTGGGAAAGTCACGTCGATTATCTCTAAAGAACTCGTCGTTTGATTGAGAGCAAACAATATTTCCTGCTCGCCGTACAAGTAAGTTGTTAGTGCTACAATTTTACTATTTGGAGCAAAAATATGAGCATTTGTTTGTGTATTGTAAAATGTTAAAGGATTCAGATTTTGATACTGCGTTGTAAAAACCATCACGCCGTCTTCACCTGCCGCTGCAAAGAGGATCTCTTGCTCTTTTGATGCTGCAATTTTATAGATGTAACTATTGGTCTCATAACTTGAATGTAAATAAATTGATGGATCAAATGTTACAGAAATGTTTGCAACACTTTTATGTCCAAGTATATCAATAGATTTTACCTCAAAAATATAACTATTTTGATCCATATCATTATATGAGGATGTAAGTATAAGCTCATTATTTTCATTGACTTCAAAATGTTCACTTCCTTCACCAGATAGTTCAATCGTTTGTAAAGAACCGTTATTAATTGAAATAGTATTTAAAGCACCTAAGTTCATAGGTGACAAAATATCATCTCGTACAATAAAGGTTGTTTCTTGCATGAAAGCATAAGGATCATTTATGGTGGAGATATCAACTGCTATAACGTCTAGGATATCTATTTTACCATCGTAGTCGATATCTTCATGAATATATTCTTTTGCAAGATTTTCTAGGTCATCTTCTAAAGTTTTGGGATCTAATATTGGTTTTTGCTCTAGCAAACGAGCAACGATCGCTTCAGAAACTGGAGTGATACGGAGTCTCTCTATTTCAGTCATCCAAGAACCTTTCACTATTGTTCGCAACCTTCCTTGAAAACGTCCTTGGTAAGCGTTATTTTTATAAATATGCCCACCTGAAAATTCATAAATATAAAAACTATCAGGTTCTAGTTCAAATTTATGGGTGTTAAAAGTTTCTTTAGTTACATAATGTCTAAAAACTTCATTCGTATCACCATTAGCTTCAATTTTTCGAATTGACACATAAGTACTATTTAATTTCAATTCAGAATTGAGTTGCACAATACCGTTTTCATCTAAATCAATCACATCTATGTGTAAACCAACTGTATTGCTTTGTCCACATTCTGTATTCGCATAGACACTATAATAGTCAGAGCGTTTGTTTTCGTAATCAAAAGTAGTATTCATCGCGCTATAAACCTCACCTGCACTATCTATAAAAACATTATTCTCTACGGGTTCAATCGTATCACTTTCTTTATTCACGTTAAAACTAGAGATTTTACAATTACTATCAGCAACAAAGTCAATCTGACCCAAAAGAGTATTGATTGGTCGATGTTCTTCTACCTCTAAAAAAGTATTGTAGAGCGTCGGAGGATCTATGAGATCATTAATATTTATAAGCACGGTTTTCTTATAGCTTGCACCAAACTCATTGAAAGCTTGTAGACTAAGTTCATAACTAGAGCGTGTCTCATAGTCTAAGTTTGCACCGTGGGCAACACGTATTGTTCCATCATTTTCTATAGTAAACTTATCATTTCCGTTGCCGCTTAATTTCCATGAACTTATGAGTGTTTCTCCATGAGTAATAATTGGCACACTTCCCACCAAAGTGCCACCTACAGAATTTTCATCAACATTTGCTTCTAATCCAAAGATATAAGGCTCTTTTGAGAAAAAATCGATAGTAACATTTTTAGTATCACTCACTCCATAACGATTCGATATCCTTGATGAGAGTACAAATGACACAGGGATCCCCACTTGGTAGTTTTCTTTAAGATAGATAGCTCCTGTGATATCTGTCTCAAACATAAAAGCATACTCTCCTAATAGTTCAATCTGCTCTATTGGAGCCTCTTTATTGTAGTTTATTTGTAAAGTACCAACTTGAGCACCTACCCCTTGATAAAGATTTATAGGGAGGTTTGTATCCAACAAATCAACTGCGTAGCCTATATCTGTGAGAGAAATATTTAAATTCACTTGCAAACTAGTACCAACTTGATTACTCGCTTGTACTCCCAACATATAGTAGGTTTGTTTTTCATAGTCTAAGTCTGCACCATCAGCTACTTGTATTGTCCCGTCGTTGAGTATTGTAAAGTTTTCTTTACCTGCACCTGAAAGAATAAATGAATCTATTGGCATGCCATCTGTATAACGAATCGGCATAGCTCCTATAATACTTTGTCCTGGAATATTTTCTTCTATCGTCAAAGAAGCATGTCCTAAAATAGGTGGCGTATCAGGAAGATTATTAATAGTAACATTTAAAAGAACTGGGTTGCTTTGCATTTTAAGGTTCTCTGCTCTTATTTCATATTCAAAAGATTGAATCTTTTCATAATCTAAAAGTCTATTGACAATAATTTCACCTGATGCATTAATGGAGATATAGTAAGGAGAGCTAAAGCCTTTTATATCATATTTCTGAATTGCACTTGCTCCTTCAGTTATCACATCAACCTTACCAATAACAGTACCAATAGGTGTATTTTCATCGACTGTAATGTTTAAAGGATTAATACGAGGATGCCCCTCTTTGGAGTCATTTACTTTAATATATATATACGCTGTGTTACTCATTTGGGATGACTGCATTAAAGCTTTCACGGCAAGAGAATAGTTCGATTTGATTTTGTCATTAAACTCTGCAGTAGGAGCTATAGAGACTATTCCTTGAGAATCTATTAGAAAATTTTCTTTTCCTTCTCCTTCGATAATATATTCATTAAGTTTGTTACCATTAGAGACATTCAATTGAAGAGCACCTATATTGGTTCCAATGGCAATATCTTCATAAATTTCTGTATTAAAACCCTTTAGCCTAACTGTTTCATCACTATCTAAAACATAAATAAAAAGGCTGATAGGCTGGCTCGATCCTAGGTAATTGTTTGCTGTCACAACTAAGTGATAGCCACTTGTTACAGCGGCATTTAAAGTTTCTTGAAGTGTAATAGTTCCATTCACATCTATACTAAACTTTTCATGACCATTGCCAGAAAGAGTAAAATTTGTTATTTCCCCCTGCCCCACACTTAATATGTTGAGTGTTCCCACTGTATCGCCCACCATTAAATTATCTGGAATTTTTATAATAGGGACATTTATAACAGGTACATCTCCTTGCCCCAAAAGCTCAACTTTTATATCTTTTGGCAAGCTTTCTCCACTACTATTGACAAAAGCAACAGTAAAGTCATAGGTCTTTTTAAGTTCAAAACTCTCTAGTACTGTTTTTATACGGATAGTTCCGTTGGTATCTACATCCAAGTAATGTGCATCATCACCATTGAGTTCTACATGTGTGAGCGGTGAGTCTCCTGTATGAAAATTGATCTGACCTATGATGCTATCTACAGTTATGTTTGCAAATACCGTAGAGAGATTAACATCATAAATCTCAGGGATATCCTGTACGTTTAGCACATTGATCTCTATAGGGATAGAGCTACTTCCTGCTGTATTAGTCGCTGTTACACTAAGACCAAAGTACCTTTGTCCTCTGTCATAATCAAGGATATTTCCTGCTTTTACGCGTAGATCGCCGCTAAGATCAAGGCTCAATTTTTCACTTCCTGTTCCACTGAGCGTCAAGGATGTAACTGGGCTATCACCCGCATCAAAACTTATTGTACCTATAGCGTCATCATTCTCAAAAACATCAAAATATATGCTTGAAGCTGAAAAACTCGGTTTCTCGTCTACAACATCTTTCAGCCGTACAATGAGATTAACGCCATAGCTCCATCCTGCTTCATTACGCGCTTTTACTTTTAGTTTATATTCTGGATCTGTCTCGAAATTAAGTGTTTTTGCAGTTCGTACTACTCCCTGTGCATCCACATGAAAGTACTCTTTTTTATCACCTATGATCTCATATTCATAGATAGCCCCGCTTCCGTTATCAAGTATCTCTATATTGCCTAAAACAGTATCTATAGCGACATTTTCTGCAATATCATTGACTACAAAATCTTCAAGCACCACTGCTCGTTCTGGGATATCATCTACAAATATATGTACCTCGACAACCTGACTCGAACCAAAGGCATTTGTAGCTGTAGCTTGAAGTACATAATGATTTTTTTGTTCATAATCCAAAATATTTTTGGCAACAAGGATTGTCCCGTTATCTAAGATCTTAAAAGCTCCACTAGAATCACCGAGCAAAGAGACCGACTCTATCGGTACAGAACCTGTATCAAAAACGATTTGCCCTACTACTGTATTAACAGCTGCATTTTCTTTGACATTTCCACCGCTAAATGATACAAAAGAGGGAACATCAAGAGTGTCTATGACCGAGATGAAGATGTTTTGGCTTGCCGTGCCATAGGTATTGCTTAGATGCACTGTGAGTATATAAAAATTGTAGCTTTCATAATCCAAGGCTGCATTTGGTGCGACCCTCACTACTCCATCGATATCGACGCTAAAGTTTTGAGATCCAGCGCCTTCTAAGGTGATACTGTCAATCTCTGCGCCACCTTTATCAAATATCACTTCACCGACAACACTCCCGCTTGTAGCATCTTCGTGTATATAACCGCCTTTATAATCCGTAACTTTTGGGCTGTCTGCTACATCATCTATATTGATATAAACGATAGCAGGCATAGAGTTGCCATAGCTATTTTTTGCTATCACCACAAAACCATAAGAGTACTTGCTCTCATAGTCAAACGAAGCACCTTGAGCGACTGTGATAGTGCCATCTATAGTAATATCAAAGAGGTCTGTAGATTCCCCTTGCATCTCTATAGCTGTGATAGGTGCGGCTCCCTTATCAAAAGTTATTTTTCCTACTGTATCTCCTTGCTTTGCATCTTCGCTTATCTTTTGGGCTTCATAAGAGACAAAGATAGGAGCATCTACGATATCTTTTACAGAAATATAAACACCTACTTTTCCAGAACTTCCGTTTTTATTGATAGCTTCTGCTTTGAGATTATAAAGCCATTTGGTCTCATAGTCTAGCTTGGCATCCTCTTTGAGCTTAATCTCACCACTGGCATCTATAGCAAAGAGTTCACTTCCTTTTCCTGACAAGCTAGCAAATGTCAGGTCTTCACTTCCTCTTAAAATCTCTATAGATCCAAGTATAGTACCGCCTACAGCATCTTCTGGTATGCTTGAGACAAAGGTTTTGATAATAGGTGGTTTATATTCATCTATAACTGTTTGCGTGCTATTGTCATCACTACTTTTGAGATAAACATACTCGTAAGCTTCTTCGTAAATACTTTCATTTGCGTAGATCTTCTCTACCATTGCATCGAGGGGTTCATAAGATTGGAGTAAAAGATCTTTGTCTATAGCAGGCAACCAAGCTATGAGATCTTCGTTTGAGATATTTAGCTCTTCAGATTGCGGGTAGATTTTATAACGTAAAAGTCTCGATGCTATCTCTTTTATTTTTTCTTCCAATTGTTGTGCAGTGGCATCCTTTTGTATCATATCTTCTAAAAGGGTAAAGGTTACGGTTGTAAGTATATTGATCTTAAAACCTGTGTTTTTGATATCTTTGCCTTTTATAAGGGCATAAGCCTTTCCAAGGTTTTGTGTAGGGATAGTATCTATAGTAAAGTCATCATCTCTATCGATATCTTCGCCCCCTTGTACTTTGATGACATAAAATATTTCATCCTCTAGTGTTTCTAAAATACCTTGCGGTATATCGATTTCACCTGCATCATAGAGAGTCTCTCCATAGCTTGTAACACCATCATAGATAGAGCTTTGTATGCGGTAGCCATCTAGTGTATAGATACTAAAGTCTGCGCCACGAATAGGACCATAATTAGCCTGTTTTTTTAACGGTATGATCTCATACTCACAAGGGATACACTTACAACTAAGACCTCCTTCACAACTATCTTCTTCTACTATATCTCGAACAGGTTCACCTCCAACCTTTGGGCTAAATGGAGCTTGCATCTGAGTTTGGCCTGTTGCGTTACTATTGTTGTGAAAGTCTGTAGCGCCACCTATACACTCGATATCTCCACTACATCTTGGATCTGACTGTGCTGCGTAGCCGCTACCGCCACTACTACCACCACCGCCACTGTAGCCACCACCACCGCCACCACCATGAAAGCTGTATCCTCCCGAAGAACCGGAAGAAAAAACAATCGCTTTTGGAGGGATAGGACTTGGCGTATGGTTTACAGGTGGGCAATTTGGAGCTACAGATGGAGCAATAAAAAATGCGGATGAGCCTCCCGTATCGTCGTCACCATCGCCTCCGTCTTCATCATCTGTATCATCTTCATTGACTCTATACACTTTTATATTAGAAACATGTCCCAAATTGATCTCAGATTTATTATTGATTGTAAAACGCATCGAGTCACTTGCCCCTGGTGTCCTTGTCACAAGTTCTACAGTAAGGGGATAAATCGAAGGATCATCAAATATCTCGGCACTTGAGTCTTTTGGCATGATAGATACTCCATAAGTTCCTGAATAGATAGTCGCTTCACTTCTGATATGAAAGTGTTCAAAGGGTTTACATGTATCTTTTACATCTACGCTTCCTGCACCCCAACCT
>JAVETX010000032.1:0-28402 GCA_034005845.1 Sulfurimonas sp.
GCCATTCACTCTAAACCATGTACAAGAAAGAAAAATGATAAATAGTGCTAAAAAGACTTGACTTTAAGCACAGAACATTCCGGACTTGATCCGGAATCTCATTCTTCATCAAATCAAAACTTATTATTAAAAAATTTCTCCTTATATCCGATATAGAACTTAATAAATTCAGGAGAATAGACATGAACACTTCTTATGGACTCGACGCATATCGATCACATGATCTCAACATCTTCATGCGCACATCAAGTGGTGACACAATTGAGATGGATTTTTCAAACAAACAATCCCTTTCGATGTCTCAACAACAAGATCGCTCTGGCACACAAAGTTCTCTCTCTTTCTCTTCTATGCAATCTTTTAGCTTCTCAGTTAACTCCAACGGAATTGATGAACAAGACCAAAAAGAGATCGCAGCTTTTATGGAACAAGCACAACCTTTTATCGACTCATTTTTACAAGAGCTCAAAGAGGATGCTCCAAAATCACCCGTGAGCAAACTCGCCCAAGATATAGCGAGTGCCTTTGAACCTTCACGCCCAAGAGATGAAAACGCGCAAAACAATGTGAAATCCAATATCGTCAAGATGTTTGACCAATCTCTACAAAAACTTGAGATCCCCGAAAAAGAGGATCAAGAAAATAGGCTCGAAAAGATATTTGAACAGACCCAAAAACTCTTAGAAAAAACACTTCAAGCTTTTGATACCTTTGGACAAAACCTTTACGCCTAGTTTTGGTATAAAAAATGCTTCAAAGAGAGTATGAAAATACTACTTTTATCTTTTTATTTTGTCCTCACACTCTTTGGATCTCAGACGCTCGAACGAAGCTATGCACAGCTCAATTATGAGCTAGATCGCATCGCAATCGATCTAAGTCCAGAGGAGAAGGTTACCCTTTATTATCTCATCCTCTCGACGCATGAGAATATCGCCTCAGCACTTTCACTCGATCATACTAGGATCTCAAAGCTTCAAACACTTCAAGATCAAACACTCTTAACCCTCGCTCACCTACATGAAAATAACGATAAATTAGATGCAGATACCATCTACAATATCAAAGAACTTTACCTCAAGATGAATCAAGAGGGAAAAGCCCTTATCAACGAGAGCACAAAAGTTCCCAAGCAAGTTGCGCAAGAGAGCAAAACACAAAAGAGTTCTTTGCTTTTAGAGATCATTGTAGCTGCTACATCCCTTCTTGTTGGGCTCGCGCTTGGATTTTTTCTTTTTTCCTCCAAAAAAGAAAAAGCATCCAGAGATATAGAACCTTTAATACAGAGACAAGAGGACACACAAGAAAAGACCCAAGAACTTGAGAACCAAATCTATACACTTCAAAACTCCTTAAAAGAGAAAACAAAAGCATTGCACACTTTGAAAGAATCCAAAAAAGAGCAAACACAGGTTGTGCAAAATCTTGAAGTGAAACTCACGCAAACAAAAGAGCAAGCGCAGAGCGAACAACGCAGGCTCCAAGAGAGTTATGAGATGCTTGAGCAACAAAAAAAGCTACTCGAAGAAAAACTCCAAGAGAGTGAGCTCGCACTCCAGACGCGACAAGTTGAACAAAACACACAACAAGATACAGATCTTGAGAACTTCACACAACAAGCCGAGGAGATCCATAAGATTTTAAACACCATCTCAGAGATCGCAAGCCAAACAAATCTCCTCGCACTCAACGCAGCCATCGAGGCTGCACGTGCAGGAGAGCATGGACGCGGGTTTGCTGTCGTAGCAGATGAAGTGCGCAAACTCTCAGAGAGAACGCAACAAGCACTCCAAGATGCACGGGTTTATCTTCACAATTAAGTTTTATTTAAAAACTTGACAATAGAGATTTAATTAGTGTAAAATTGCACAGCAACAAGATACGTAAGGTATCTTCAAATCCACATTCTTCATGCACTAAATCCAGAAAAATTAAGGCAGTTACTTTATGAGTGAAAACAATTCACAAACAACACCGCGTAAAACTACAAAAGCAAATACAAAACCTAAAACAAATCGTTCTCATACTCCAGCACACAACACAAACATCGATGAACTTCGAACAAAAACAATAGAAGAACTTATCGCTATCGCTACAGAACTTGAGATCGAACATCCAAATGAGCTCAAGCGCCAAGATGTGATCTTTGAGATCCTCAAAGCACAAACGGCTCAGGGTGGGTTTATCCTCTTTAGTGGTATTTTAGAGATTATGCCTGATGGATACGGTTTTATCCGCTCTATCGATAAAAGTTTTAACGAAAGTATCAATGATGCCTATGTATCTAATACGCAGATCAAAAGATTTGCACTCAGAAATGGAGACCTTGTCACGGGGCAAGTGCGACCTCCTAAAGATCAAGAGAGGTACTACGCGCTTATTAAGATAGAAGCTATCAACTACCTCCCACCTGAAGAGAGTAAAAAAAGACCTCTCTTTGAAAACCTCACTCCACTTTATGCCCTCGATCAAATCAAACTAGAATACAGAGAAGACAGACTTACAGGTCGTATGATGGACCTTTTCTCCCCTATTGGAAAAGGGCAGCGTGGTCTGATCGTTGCACCCCCTAGAAGTGGAAAAACTGAACTTCTCAAAGAGATCGCTCACGGGATCACACATAACCATCCAGAGATCGAGTTGATGGTGCTTTTAGTTGATGAGAGACCTGAAGAGGTGACAGATATGGAGAGAAGCGTCAAAGGGGAAGTGTATAGCTCAACCTTTGATATGCCAGCAAAGAACCACGTAAAAGTAGCTGAGATGGTGATAGAGCGCGCAAAACGTCGTGTAGAACTTGGAAAAGATGTAGTGATCTTACTTGACTCTATCACACGTTTAGCACGTGCATACAATACGGTCACACCTTCAAGTGGAAAAGTACTCTCTGGAGGGGTGGATGCCAATGCCCTTCATAAACCAAAACGCTTCTTTGGAGCGGCAAGAAACCTTGAAAAAGGTGGAAGCTTAACTATTATCGCGACTGCACTTGTAGATACTGGAAGCCGTATGGATGAAGTTATCTTTGAAGAGTTCAAGGGAACTGGAAACTCTGAAGTGGTTCTTGATAGAAAAATTGCAGAACGTCGTATCTTCCCTGCGATCGATATCCTCAAATCTGGTACAAGAAAAGATGAACTTCTTCTCACTCCAGATGCACTCCAAAAAGTATTTATCCTCCGTCAAATGCTTCATAAACAAGACAATGAAGTTGAAGCACTTAAATTTATCTACTCTACTATGGGCAAAAAAGCAACCAACGAAGAATTTTTAGAAAGTATGAATACCAACCAATAATGAAAATAGGTGTCTTTGACAGTGGTATAGGTGGTTTAACCGTTGTTAAATCACTTCTTGAACATCAACTCTTTGAGCAGATCATCTATTTTGGTGATACTGCGCGCGTTCCTTATGGGATCAAAGACAAAAACACCATTATCCGTTATGCAATCGAAGCGGTAGAGTTTTTCAAAAACTTTGAGCTTGATCTTATTGTTGTGGCTTGCAATACTGTGAGTGCATACGCGCTTGATGAGATGCGTGAGAGTGCACCCTGCCCTGTTATAGGTGTGGTCGAAGCAGGCGTTCTTGCAACAAGCAACAAGATGGCACACAAAGATTCTAATATCTTGATTTTAGGCACCAAAGCCACAGTCAATTCAAAAGCCTATGAAACCCAACTACGCAAGCTCTCATTTCATAATCTTCAAGCAAAAGCAACGGGGCTTTTTGTCTCTATTGTAGAAGAGGATATCTATAATGGATCGATCTTGGATGCTACATTTACACACTACTTTAAAGATATCAAAAAGCCAGATGCGATCATCTTGGGATGTACCCATTTTCCTTTGATCTCAGATGCACTTCAAGAGTATTTTGGTGCGGATGTTGTATTGATTCATTCGGGAGAGGCGATCGTGGAACATCTCGAACAACTTTTTACTTTTAGCAAAAGATATGATGATCCAAAACTGGAGTTTTTTGCTTCAGAAAACCCTGAAGCTCTGCGGGCTGTTGCGAAACGCTGGTTGGCGCTTCGCTAGGCTTTCAATTTACTTTGCGATCTTCTTCGCAGCTTTTTTAGCTACTTTTTTCGCGTCTTTTTTCGCACTTACACCTTTGCTAACGATCTTCTTCGCAACTTTTTTCACTGCTTTTTTTGTATCTTTTTTCGCAATATCAGCTTTTTTTACCGCTTTTTTTGCAACACTTTTTACTGTTTTTTTCTTTAACTCTTTAGCCATTCTAGACTCCTTCAATAATTTTTATTACTAATAAATAGTAATAATATATGGTCATTATATATTTTTTATATACTATTGTCAATATTATATAGAGATATGGTATAATTTCTTATTTACTATACCAATTCAAAGAATAGATAATGACCTTTATAGAATTTAAAAAACAACTCTTAGATGCCCACATCAGTCTACCAAAATTCAGCAAACTCATTAAAGTAAGTGAAAAAAATATCCAATCTTATAAAAAGAAACAAGAGGTTCCAAATACAATTGCCGTAATAGCTACCTGTTTTGCTTCAATGAAACAACATGATATTGATTACAAATCACTTATAGAATCTCTCGAACTTCAAGCAAAAACAAAAAAAGGGGTTGGTTTTGCTAAAAAAACGAAAAAAATTGAAGGAGAGGCGCCACAGGCTCTTTAGAAGCTTTGTAATCATCAAGAAACATTAAGTGTTTATAATCATTTCATGAAAACAAAACTTCCAAAAAAATGGCTCGATATCTTAGATATTTTAGATATCGCATTTCAACCTATTCTTAATATAAACACAGCCAACACGCACGCAGTTGAGGCACTTTTGCGCAATACCCAAGAAGCTGGTTTTGACTCGATCTTTGCTGTATTTGATGCTGCGTATAAGGATGGGTGTCTTTACACTTTTGATATCTATCTGCGAGAAAAAACGATCCAAAAATTTATCCATATAGAACACTGTAACTCTTTGAAACTCTTTTACAATCTAGATAACAGAATCCTCGATATGCAAAACTTCTCAAGGGGTAACACCTCTGATATTCTCCAAACATATGGACTCAAAAAAGACACCTTGTGTTTTGAGATCTCTGAGAGACATGAAACATCCCATGATATAGATGATATTCTTCGCCACTACAAAGAGGAGGATTTTTGTATCGCTATAGATGACTTTGGTGTGGGATATGCAGGGTTTAAACTACTCTATGACATCACCCCAGATGTGATCAAAATAGATCGTTTTTTTATCCATAAGATCCAAAAAAATATGAAAAAAAAACTCATGGTGCGAAATATCACCCATCTTGCTACAACACTTGGGATCAAAGTTGTCGCTGAGGGGATAGAGACCCAAGAGGAGTTTTTGACCTGTAAAGAGATCGGATGTCATCTCGCACAAGGCTACTTCATCCAAAAACCGACACTTGATACCTTCAAAATTCGCAAAGAGTATCAAGAGGTCACCCAAGTTATCAATGACTCAAATCGAGAGTCCAAAACATACCAACAAATCAAAAAACACCTCGATTTCACACCTTCACTTCCCATCAAAAGTAAAGTCAATAAGGTGATAAACCATTTCAAAGAAAACCCTCAAAGCTCTATACTCTCTATTGTCAACCATCTTGGCGAGCCTTTGGGTATCATCAAAGAGACACAGATCAAAGACTATCTTTATTCCCCTTTTGGACTTTCACTTCTCTCTAATGAAACATCCACAAAATCTAAAATAAAAAGCATTATTGAACATTGTGCAAGTGCAGATCTCTACAGCGATATTTCCACTATCATAGAGCTTTTTTCCAATCATCCAGAATCTGTAGGGATCATTATCACAAAAAATGGGCGCTACTACGGTTTTTTATCAGCTCGTGCGATCATTACGATCATGAATGAGCAAAACCTTATCTTTGCAAGGGAGCAAAATCCTCTGACAAAACTTCCTGGAAACACAATGATCGAGCGCTATCTCAAAAACTGCTCTGAGGGTGAGGACTCCTACATCCTATGCTATTTTGATCTTGATAATTTCAAAGCCTTTAACGATGTATATGGCTTTCGCAATGGGGATAGAGTAATCTTACTTTTTTCAGAGACCATGATCAAGATTTTAGAGACACCTTTTTTTAACGCGCATATAGGAGGGGATGATTTTTTCACTGCGATCAAACTAGAAAACAATAGTCAAAAATATCTCCAAAAAATAGAACAAGTGATAGAAAAGTTCACTACGGATGTAAGAGATTTTTACTCCCAAGAGGATAAAAAGAACAACTGTATCACAGCCAAAGATAGAGACAATCAACTCAGAGAGTTTCCTCTTTTAACAGTGAGTGCCTCAGCACTCATCATCTCAGAAAAGACAAAAGATCGCTCTCTTAAAAATATCAATAAAGTGCTCTCTTTACAAAAAAAGGTCGCAAAAGAGCAGGATTCACATCTTGCGATAAGTTCTTTGTTGTAATGATACTTTAACCCACAAAATGCTAAAATCAAACCAATTTACAGATGGAGCGTTTGAGTGAAAGAGAGTTTAGAAGTTTTAGCGAGAAAATATAGACCATCCAATTTTGATGAGCTCATCGGTCAAGAGACCATCTCGCAAACGCTCTCTTTAGCACTTGACTCCAACAGGCTCTCTCACGCTTACCTTTTCTCAGGTTTGCGCGGAAGTGGAAAAACATCAACGGCAAGAATATTTGCCAAAGCACTGATTTGTGAGCAAGGGATCACACACCAACCCTGTGGTGTATGCCAAAACTGTACCATGGCGATCGAGAACCGTCATATGGATATTGTAGAGATGGATGGGGCTTCTTCTAGAAAGATAGATGATATCCGTGATCTCATAGAGCAAACCAGATACAAGCCAGCTTCTGCACGCTTTAAGATCTTTATTATCGATGAAGTGCATATGCTCACCAAAGAGGCTTTTAATGCCCTGCTCAAAACGCTCGAGGAGCCTCCAAGCTATGTGAAGTTTATCCTCGCGACAACCGATCCGCTCAAACTCCCTGCAACGATCCTTAGCCGTACCCAACATTTTCGCTTTAAAAGCATCGCGACAAATAAGATCGTCGATCATCTCGCACATATTCTCAACCTCGAAAATATCGCTTATGAACACGATGCGCTCGAGATCTTGGCACGCAGTGGGAGTGGAAGCTTGCGTGATACCCTCACCCTTTTAGACCAAGCGATCATCTACTCTAAAAATCATGTGGATGTAGCAACTGTGACCGATATGCTCGGTCTTGTTGATCCCAACTTTATCAGTGAGATATTTACTGCGATCTTTGCAAAAGATTATGCGCGCATTGTAGCGTACACCAAAACGCTCCAAGACTACGAATCAGAGATGGTGGTCAATGAACTGATCGCTTATCTCAAAGAGCGGATGTTTAACCAAGATGCCCTCTATTCTACCCTCGTTCTTGATCGCTTTTTTAGAATCCTCAGTGATGCAAAATCACTCTTTAGTATCAATGCAGATGGCTCGTTCGTCCTCTCTCTTGTCTTTTTCAAGATGATAGAAGCGCTTCGTATCAAAGAGGTAGATCAGATGATCGAATCTTTGCAAAAAGAGACCAATAGAGTCGATATCAAATGTGACACAGGCACACAGCAAGCTTCGGATGTAAAAGAAGATATCACTCTCCCTGAGGCACCCATAACGCAAACACCACCTAGTATCCAAGAGCAAGAGCCAGTTGCCCAGCCCACACCAGAGCCGATCCAAGAGATACAAGAAGAGATCAGCATCGAAAAGAAGATGTTTGCAGAACTCATCGAGAAGATCCAAGATAGAAGCTATGAACTTGGCGAGTGTTTCAAAAAAAGTGTCTTTTTTATCTCTTATGAAAACAATGTTCTCAGTTGGGAGAGTTGTGCCAATGAAGAGTGTAAACAATCTCTTAAACATGGCTATGGAGCGATAAAACAGCTCGTGCGTGAAGTGTATGGATTTGAGACAAAGATCAAAGGTCTTGCTTGTACAAAGGAGCTACCCCCCAGAGGATGAACCTCTAGAGAAAGCACCGAAACCTCAAGAAGAGTGGCAAAATCAAGCAAGCTCGATGATAGAAGAGGCTGAGATCGGTGGAGCGGCAAGTTGTGTCACGGGATGTTCACAAGATGATATCTCAAACCAAGAGTTCAATGGTGGAGATATCACCCAAGAGCCGATGATACAAAAAGCGATAGAACTTTTTGAAGCCAACAAGATCACTATACAATCCAAGATCTAATTCTCTTGAAAAAAGATCTCCCTACAACATAGTTGCTCTTTTTGGCAAAAACGTAAAATCTTCTCATAGGGTGTTGCGTTTCTTTTTTTGATAGTTGCAAAATTTGATTGCGATATCTCTAGCGCCTGAGCAACATCTTTGTCTAAAATCTTTGTTTTTTTGGCATCTGCTAAATACTCTTTTAGATACTCTATGATGGAGTGAAAGTCTCTCATATATTTTCCTCTATGTACATCGTGAAAATATAACCTAAAGAATCTCCAAAGAGTAAAAATATTGCACCTTGCTATTTTTTTATCATAGCAACAATAGAAAAACTAAAAGTAGAGCCTTTTGTAAACTCTGAATCAATCTCTAAAGAGGAGTGATGTGCCTTGAGGATGTAACTCACCATCGCAAGCCCTATTCCCATAGAGTTGTCCCATGTATTTTTATCTACACGGTAAAACTTATGTGTCACTTGCTCCAGATGTTCTGCTTTGATCCCGATCCCCTTATCGCGCACCATGATCTTCTCTTCTTGTATCTCTACTGTAACATCCTCTTGGGAGTATTTTAAAGCGTTATCGATGAGATTGATCAGTACGAGTTCTAACATCGTTTTATCTGCATGGATCACACTCTTGTTGCCGATGAGTTTGATCTCTCTATCTTTATATTTTGACTTCAGATTTGTGATCACTTCATTACATAAGGCATAAAGATCAAAGTCGCTAAATTTGAGATCAAGATCATTGTTTTCTAGCTTCACCGAGAGTGCAAGCCTGTCGAGCATTTGAGAGATCTTCTCTCCATTAGCGTTGATCTTACTCAAAAACTTCTGGCGTATCTCAGGCTTGATATTATCATCTTCGAGCAGGGTTTGTGCATAGCCCATGATCGAAGCGATAGGGTTTTTAAACTCGTGGGATATTGCAGAGAGAATATCGTTTCGTTGCTTGTTGATAAGCCTTAGTTTTGCTGTGTATTTTCTCTTCTTTTTATCTCGATTGCTCAGTTTTTTGACAAGGTTCTTCAAAATAAGGGAGATCTGTAAAAATTCAAAAAAATATTTTGTTTTGAGTATCGCTTTGTAGTTTTTATTTGAGACCTCATCAAGATAGGATGTGATCTGTTTGATATCATACAAAATACGATTGCTCATCGCCTTGGTGAAATAAAAAGCGATCGCAATAATAAATAAAAAGACAAAGATCAGGCGCGACCAAAGAGAGTAAAAATCACTCATCACTTGAGAAAGACTGATCGCAAGACGTATATAAATAGGTTTTTGTCTGTAGCTACTCTCTTTTGCCACATATAAAAAGTCGCTATTGACACTATCTGAATAGCGTACACTCGAAGAGAACCGCTCTGTTAGTGCCCCTTGAACCTCTTCTCGTAGCAGGTGATTATCCATCTCCTTTTTTTGCATATCAGACTCTGCGAGTACAAGACCATTCTTATCTATAAAGGTAAAACGAAGTCCTGTTGCATCCTTTGCTCTTTGTGCAAAAGCATCGAGGTTTGCAACACTGTTGAGCTCTAGCTCTAAAAGTTCTATGGCGTGAATGAGATGGTTTTTATTGTGATTGATGATAATTGATTTGAGGGAGATATAACTAATGAGCACTGAGCCCAAAAACACACCCACAAAAAGGAGTAAAAATTTTGTAATAAATATTTGGTGAATTTTTAGCACAGTTTGTACCCAACACCACGAACTGTTTGGATGTAATCCTTTGTTTTGTCAGGGTCGATCTTTTCTTTGAGACGATTGATAGCAACATTAACGGTGCGATACTGATACATCTGCGTATCGTGCCACACATTTTCTAAAAGATAATCGCGATCGAGTACATTGTTTTTATTGATGATAAACTCATAGAGTAGATCAAACTCTAGCTTTGTTACATCCACAGCTTTACCATCGACAAGGAGTGTTCTTGTACTTTTATCGAGTAAAAGATCCCTATGACTCACTTTGCCCTCTGCATGTTTTTTAGTGGTGCGCTTAAGAATCGCTTTGACACGTAAGATAAGTTCGTTCATATTAAAAGGCTTGGTGATATAGTCATCGCCCCCACGCATAAAGCCCTCTTCTATATCGCTGTCTCTATTTTTTGCACTCAAATAGATCACAGGGATCATCACGCCCTCTTCACGCAAAGAAGCAACAAACTCACTCCCCTCTACGCCAGGGAGGTTTCTATCCATTATAAGAAGATCGATATCTTCCTCTTCAAGGATCTGTGCTACTGTTTTTGTATTTAAAAAGCCGATCACCTCAAACCCCTCTTTGGAGAGATTGTACTCTATGAGTTCGAGGAGATCCTCTTCATCTTCAACGACAACGATATTTGCGCTCATTTGCTTTGCCTTGGAAATTATTATTATTTACAGCTATATTTTAGCACGTGTAGATTACATTTTGGTTGCAAAAGATTACTCTTTTAATGCAACTCTATCTTATAGCCCACTCCAAAGACATTTTTAATAGAGTCTTTGGGGAGCTTTTTACGAAGATTTTTGATGATGGTCTTGAGTGCATCGATCCTATCTTCGGATGTATCGTACCACACATCAAAAATAATATCATCGTAAGAAAATGTAGCGTTAGGGTTTGAGAGTAAAAGTGCGAGTACCTTTCGCTCTTTGTTTGTCAAAACAACTTCGGTGTTTTTATACAAAAGCTCTTTGCGATCACAATCCCAGACAAAACTATCTCTGAGGATTATATGAAGTTTAGATGCAACCTCAAAGTGGGAAAGCTCACGAATTGCAAGTTTTAAAGCCCCGCTTAACTCATCTCGCGTTACAGGTTTTACGAGGTATTTGGTAAGTTTTAATTCGGTTGCTTCTAAAAGATAGGATGTATCAGAGTGTGCGGTGAGCATGATCACTTTTGTTCCATGATCTTTTTGGCGTATCTTGCGCACAAGCTCTAAGCCATTCATCTTTGGGAGATTGATATCGACGATGAGTATATGAGGCTTTTTTTGCTGATAGATCTCATACGCCCTTAGCCCATCTGCTGCTTCATAAACCTCATGAAAATGTCGCTTTAAGTAGCGCACATAGTTCTGGCGGATCGCCTCTTCATCCTCTACAAACAAAATATCAAACGACTTCTCATCAATACTATTCATAACGCCCCTTTATTCGGATATGAAAACATGCTCCATATTTATTCACACTCACTTCTAGACTCCCCTCCATGCTCTCTTCGATAATCATCTTGGAGATATAAAGCCCCAGACCTGTCCCTTGAGACTTATGCTTTGTTGTAAAGTAAGGCTCAAAGATCTTCTCACGGATACTCTCATCGATCCCTCCCCCATTATCACAGATATTGATCTGGATCTCCTGCTCTTTTTGCTCCACATCGATCTGTATTTTGGGTCGAAAGATATTGCGTGAGAGAAACATATCTTTGGCGTTATTGAGAATCACCACGACCACTTGTTGGAGCTCACTAGGATAGCCATAACATTGGATCGATTTTGTGATCTCACTTTGGATCTCGATGTTATGAGATTTCAGCGTTCCTCGCACGATATAGATAGATTTTTCTATAAGATTTTGAAGGTTAAAGTGCTCTTTGGCTTTGTTTTGATTAAAAAAATCTTTAAAATCATCAATGGTCTTAGACATATATTTGGTCAGTGACTCCACCTCTAAAAGCTTCTCTTCGATCACGCTATCTTTGACCTCTTTTTCATACAAAAGATCATCGATCACCAACACAGCAGAGTTGATCTGAGAGAGAGGTTGACGCCACTGATGCGCAATATTTTCCATCATCTCACTCATTGAGATCAGCTTGTTTTGATGATGAAGAATTCGTGTTTTCATTTGCGTTTCTTGAAGCTCTTGTTCTATCTTTTTTTCCAAAGCGTGGCACTGTGTTTTGAGTTTGTGATTTTTATAAATAAAGAAGAAAAGAGCCAAGAGCACAAACAAAAAAGCAAGAAGAAGCACTTCAAACACTATTGGAACCTTTTTTTTCAAAGATACTAACATAAATCACTTTAAGCAAGCCAGTAAAAAGCTTTTATATAAGATAAAGTTAACTTGCCTTATAATGAAAGATGTGTAAAATCTCTATTGGAGTCTCTTATGTTTGTATCTTCGTATAACACTTACATCCATACAAACAGATCTCAAAGCACAGAAAATCGCGTGCAAGAGCGAGAAAAACAAACCGACTCTTTTTCTACCCGACTCTTACAAAAAAAAGCTCCACACTTACTTCAATCCTCATCTAGTGCAGTCGATTATATAGCAAAGAACAATGCCTTTTGGCAAAAAGTTGAGCTTCAAAGACAAAAAGATGACACTTTTGGCAAAGATATTTTAGAAAAGACAAAAGTGCTTGAGGGTCAAAAAACACTGAGTAATGCAAAACAAGCCTATACAGAGAATGCGAAGTTTTTTCCACTTACATCCAAACACCATAGTAGTCTTGATCTCACACCAAAAATAGATAAAAAACTCCCTGATGAAATCAAAGAGCTCAAAGAAAAAATTATGCGCAATCTTATGGTAACAACCTACGCTGCAAACGATAGATACTACAAAATAACTGCCTAGTCTTCGTGCCACGCCTCGGTTTTGATCACACGGTTATCATCAAAATATTTGAGTTTAAACGCTTCGCTACACTTACCCTCTGAAATCTCCATCACCACTATTTGAAGTATTTTTTTACACGATTTTGGAATATCAAAATGCCCTTTCATCCCTGTAAGAAACTGCTGGAGTGGCACTTTTTTATCCATCCCGATCACATTATCCCTACATCCACTCAGCCCGATATCTGTGAGATAGGCTGTCCCTTTAGATATCTGAAAGTCATCTGTACTCACATGGGTATGTGTCCCGATAATACCACTCACACGCCCCTCTAAAAGCATAAGCATCGCTCTTTTCTCACTTGTAGCTTCTGCATGAAAATCGATAAAAATATTGCTTATCCCCTCTGCGTGAAGTTCTTCGACCATATTTTTTGCGCAGCGAAAAGCATTATCTGTATATGGCATAGAATAATGTCCCATAAGATTAAGCACAGCGAGCTTCTCCCCTGCTACCTCATACACCTTACATCCCGTGCCTGGAAGCTCGTGTGGATAGTTGTGCGGACGCAATATCTCGAGGGTGTAAAAAAGAGGCAAAATATCTTTTTTATCCCAAGAGTGGTTCCCCCCAGTCATCACATCGATTCCATAAGAGAAAAGTTCACTCGCATTTTTGCTAGTAAGTCCAAAACCGTGCGAAGCGTTTTCATAGTTGGCTATCACAAAATCAATAGCATATTCTTCTTTGATCTTTGGCAAATGCTTTGCGATCATATCACGCCCAGGGCGCCCTACTATATCTCCGATAAATGCTATTTTCACATTACTTCCTTTTAGAGTACTTTTGGCTTGTTGTTTCGCAGATAGTAAAGCACTGCTTTAATGATGTCGTCATCATCTTTACTCTGTGACTTAATGGTCTCTTTGGAGTCATTGAGATAGGTAAAAGTGATGCTCTGACCATAATTTGTGACCGACTTGACCTTTTTTTCTAAAGAGAGGAGTTTAATAACGATAAGCTCTATAAATTGCTTAGTTTGCGTATCAAGCTCTCCAAATCTATCGATGATCTCCTCTTCGATCTCATACACCTCTACAGCCTCTTCGCACTGTGAAAGGCGGCGATAGATATCGAGTCTGAGTCTGTCTTCTTTGACCACCTCATCAGAGATATAGGCTGAGATTGTGAGTTTGATATCGACTTTTGCGCGCTCTTTTTCAGCCGTGTTGCTGAGCTCCTTGATAGCATCTTCTAACATCCGAAGATAGAGCGAATACCCAATATTTTTGATATGCCCACTTTGGGCATCCCCTACAAGGTTTCCTCCCCCACGGATCTCAAGATCATGATAGGCAAGCACGCTTCCACTCCCCAAAAAGGAGTTAGATTCTAGTGCTAAGAGGCGTTTTTTTGCTTCATCGGTCAGGCTCTCTTTTTCCCCGACGATAAAATAAGCAAAGCCCTCATAATGTCCACGCCCAACACGCCCACGAAGCTGATGCAGATCTGCTATTCCAAACCTATCAGCCCCATCAACAATGATCGTGTTGACTCGTGGCATATGGATCCCACTCTCTATGATCGAGGTTGCGAGCATCATATCATACTCACCCGCTTCAAACTTTAAGAGCTCCTTTTCTGTTTGCGCTGCTGAGATCTTAGAGTGAAGCATCAGCACACGAAGCTCAGGAAGCACGGCTTTGAGTTCCCCTAGCTTGATAGGCATATGATCGATCGAGTTGTGCACATAAAACACCTGCCCACCACGGCGAAGCTCACGCAGGATCACCTCTTTGATAAGCTTTTCATCATACTCTTTGACAAAGGTGCGCACCCCTTGACGCTCACTCGGAGGTGTGAGAAGTTGTGACATGGTCTTAATCGAGCTAAGTGCTTGATTGAGCGAGCGAGGGATTGGTGTTGCACTCATACTGAGCATATGCACATTGTAATAGAGCTCTTTGATCTTCTCTTTTTGCTTCACTCCAAACTTGTGTTCCTCATCGATGATCACCACGCCTAGCTTTTTAAAATCAAGCCCAAAGAGCGCGTGAGTTCCCACCACAGCATCGATCTCGCCTGATGCAAGCCCTTTGATGATACTATTTTTATCTTTTGAGCTGACAAATCTATCAAGCTTTGCATAGCGAATCCCCAAGCCTCTGAGTCGCTCATCAAGAGAGCGAAAATGTTGTGCAGAGAGAAGTGTCGTTGGGACGATAAAAGCAGATTGATAGCCTGATTTGTACGCTGCAAAAATCGTGTTGAGCGCGACCTCTGTTTTTCCAAAGCCTACATCCCCACTGAGGAGTCGATCCATAATACTTCCAGAACTCATCTGCGAGATGATCTCATCGACAGCTTGTTTTTGATCTTCTGTGTATTCAAAACCTGAGAGAGATTGAAACTCTGTGAGCTCTTTTTTATCTATTGTAAGCTTAGGAGCTTTTATAAGTGCGCGCGCCGCAGCGGTGTTGAGGATCGTTCCTGCGATCTCAAAGAGGCGTTTTTTTACTTTCTCTTTGAGTTTGCCAAAGCTTCCTTTACCGAGTCGATCCAGCACAGGTACAGCCCCACCTGAAGCGATATAACGATCGATATAGTCTAGATTTTCTACAGGGAGCAATATCTTATCATCACCCACATATTTGATCACGACAAAATCTTTGACACCACCAAGAATTTCCGCTTGTTCTATCCCCTCAAAGATCCCCACTCCATAATCTTCATGAACAACATAATCGCCCACTTTAAGGTCATCTAATAAAATCGATGTTTTACGTCTACGTCTTTGTTTTTGCGGTTTGTTAAGCGAAATAACGAGCTCATCTTTAGAGATAATATTGAGAATATAGGGAGCATAGACCTCTGTGATGTTGCTTGTCTCATAGATCCCAGCTTGCTTCATCACCGCTTTATTCGAAGCGATGAGTGTTATCTTTTTCTCTTTGTGTACTTTAAGTAAAGCGCCCAAATCTGCTACGACAAGATCTTTATAGGCGTCTGTATCGGGAAGAATCTCAAGATCAAAAGAGGCGCGAGAGATCGTTGGGGCATTGATCCCATAGGCATCTATTAACACACCATCGAGATTTCTACTCAAAAGAGTGCGCTTGCCTTCCATAAAGTTAGTTGCTAACTCTTCGAGGTGCCAAAGCCCCAAAGAAGCGATATCTTTAGAGAGTGCGTCAAATTCACTTTGTTCTATGCGCTCGGTAAGTTTTGTGAACTGTTCTTCATCAAGAGAGAAAAAAGCGGGTGTGATCTCAAGAGAATCAAGTTCCTCTTTTTGGGTACGTTGTGATTCAAGTTCAAAATATTTGATCTGCTCTATTTCATTATCAAACAAAGAGATGCGAAGAGGTGACTGTGATGCGGGTGGATAGATATCTATAATATCCCCACGATGGGATATCTCGCCGGCAACTTGAACCATATCAACAAAGTTGTATCCCCAAAAGAGCATCTTCTCTTTAAAAGCACTCAGCTCGATTTGCCCTCCAAACTCCAGCTTTATCGAATCAAACAAAGATTCTATTGGAAGTGGAAACAGCAATGTTTTGAGTGGAGAGATAATAAGTGGCTTCTTAGAAGCCTTGTAATAGATACGGAGTTGGTTGAAGAGCTGATGGAGCTCCTCTTTGTAGACGCGAAGGTCGTCTCCATAACTTGCTCGAAAGTCTGGAAACACCAACACATCTTTGTTAAAAAACTTTGCAACACTGCTAAGTTCGATCGCTTCTTTAGCGTCTTCACACAGTAGAAGTTCTAGATCTTGTTTTTTATCTTCTTTGAAATATTGAAATAGCGAACTTTGAGACATAAGGATCCTAGTCTTTTGATTTCGCTATTTTATCGAAGTAAGTTTATGATTTATTAATTTGAGGTGCTTTTTGCTCTTTCTCTAAAACGCGTTCTTTCTTTTTGACGAGACTATTTCCCTCAAACAGACCTTTTGCCTCGATAACAAGTTCAGCCGATTCAATAGAGCCTTGCACTTTTCCTTGTGCTTTTATCTCAACTCTCTCAGCACTGATAGCACCCTCAATAAAGCCTTGAACAACAAGTCTGTGGGTAGTGATCTCGCCCTTGACATGTCCATTTTTACCAATATTGACCTCTTTTTCAGAGTGGATCGTTCCCTCGAACTCCCCATCTACATAAAGATTGCACGCAAGTTTCATCTCCCCCTTGATTACTGATCCTGCTGTGATGATTGTGGTATTTGTGTCGGTTTTTTCACTTTTATGTGTGTTGTCGCCGTTATTAAAGATTGCCATGGTATTTTCTTTTCCTTTTCAAAAATCTCACTATAATTTTTCACATCCCACTTAATAAACCAAAAAGGGTTTAATAAGCGAGAGATAAAGCGTATTTCGTAATGCAGGTGTGGTCCACTACTCATACCTGTATTGCCGGTATAGGCTATTAAATCACCCTTTTTTACAAAAGTTCCTGATTCTAGCACAACTTTATTTAAATGACCGTAATACGTTTTAAAACCATAATTGTGATGTAATATGACGAGATTTCCAAAGCCACTTTTTTTGTGATAGCCCGAATACTCCACCACCCCATCAGCTGTTGCATAAACAGGGGTATTCATAGCAGCTCGCAGATCTGTTCCACGGTGAAACTCTTTACGGTTAAGCGTGGGATGTACGCGATAACCAAACTTACTTGTGATCCCATTATAAGGCACAGGAGAGCCACTTGGGATAAGTTGCAGCAGGGTCGCTCTTTGTTCGGAGTCAAGTTTTGTGAGATTGACACGCTCTTTGAGCGGCACCTCAGCATGGGATGAGAGCCCGATCAGCGCCTCGATCTCTGAGAGAGAATCAGAAACCTCTAAGAGCTCCTCTTTTTTTACATCCAAAGCATATTGTGTGTTTTTAATACTCTCATCGAGCATCTGATTTTTGAGCTTGAGACTCTTATATGCCATCTCCATCTCTAAGCGTTTTTGCTCGATCTGCTCGACAGAGTATTTAAGATAAAGGATCGTTCCAACAGCACTCAGAGCGATAAAGCCTAAGAACAAAACACTATAAAGAATAGCTTTTTTGACAAATTTGTGAAGATTAAACTGTTTGACCCCATTGTCATCATGGATCGTGATAGTAAAATGTTCATTCACAAACGCATACCTACTTTTAAAAATTTTTCAACAACACTAAAAGAGCCAAATACCAAATATTTTTTTGCTCTATCTTGGCACTCTTTTTGAAATCTTGCTGCATCAAAGTGCTTGTATTTTATCTTCAATTCACTTAAACATCTTTCAAGTTGCTCTCTTGCAACGATTCGCGGCTCCTCTACATCCAAGATCTCTACCGATTCGATGATAGGCGAGAGTATTGTGAGGATCTCTTTGTAGTCTTTATCTTTGTAGGTATTATATATCAGCGTGTACTTCTCACCCACAAGCGCCTCTTTTATAGAGCGCGCAGCAAGGGGGTTGTGCCCTACATCCACAATGATATTCTCTGCCAAAGAGCTCATACGCCCAAAGAGTCTAGCATCTGTAAAATCTTGCAAGGAATACTCAAAACCTAAAAAGAGCAAAGCGCTGATACTAAGCTTTAAATTTTCTCTCAGATACGATGGAAGTTTAAGCTCTTGTGCGATCTGCTCTATTGTCTCTTTATCACTCTGTTTGAGGCACTCTTGCACGCTAAAGAGTTTACATCCCCTCTCTTGTGCGATATCTTGTGCAATGGTATAGACCTCAGAAAACTTTTGCTCTGCAAGGATACAACTCTTTTGCATCGCTCGAAGCTTCGTGCTTGCGATCTCTTGGAGAGTCTCTCCCAAAAATGACTGATGATCGATATCGATAGGGGTGACAAGGGTGAGAATATTTTCAAACACAGCGGTCGCATCAAACTCACCCCCAAGCCCCGCTTCAAGCACCACATAATCACACGCTGCAAAGACAAACATCGCTAAAAGTGTTGTGTACTCAAAATAGCTCAAGCTTTGGCTCTCTTGCTCGCTGAGTATCTCTTGGAGTTTTGTGTGAGCATCTTCTAAGGCACGATCACTTACATCCACACCATTGCGCCAGATGCGCTCATTGAAGTGAAGAATATGAGGGGATGTATAATGCCCTACATCCAAACCTTTTTTATGAAGTGCGCTTGCTAAGAATCGCCCTGTCGTTCCTTTACCGTTAGTACCGATAATATGAATGATCTTTGGAGTACCTAAAAAAGTTTTTACTTTTTCATATATTCGCGGCATACGCGTTGTATCTATCTCTGCATAAAACAGAGGCTTTTGCTCTAAAAACTGATGTATCATTACTTAGTGTGCCACCTGATTACGTCCGTTTTTCTTCGCTGTGTAGAGATACTCATCTGCTGAATGGATCACACTCTTCATAGAGATATGCTTAGATCTCTCTGAGACACCACAACTCACGGTCACATTGATACGCTCCCCCTTATACATAAAGCGAGCTTTTTGCACATGAGCTCTCACTTTTTCAGCAAAGGTCACACCTCCAGCAGTATCGGTCTCAGAGAGTATTGCCATAAATTCCTCTCCACCATAACGCCCTACAATATCTACACTACGACACTCTTTTTTAAGTATCTTGGCAAAAGCAACAAGTATCGCATCCCCTGCTTCGTGCCCATAGTTATCATTGACCTCTTTAAAAAAGTCTAGATCAAACATCACCACAGAGTAGTTGTGCCCATAGCGCTCGTACGCCGCTTCTCTTTGTGTCAAGAACTCATCAAGGGCTCTTTTATTGTAGAGTTTTGTCAAAAAATCCTCTTTGAGTTCCTCTTTTGTCTTGCGAAGCTCCTCTTCGAGTTGCGCTATCTTCTCCCCCATTATCTGCACATCGTTGCTATGTTGCTTGAGGTCATGGCTGAGTGCTTTTGTGTTCTCTTCAAGAGCGACTGCTATAGTAAAGAGCTTTTTGTGTGCAAACTTAAAATCAGAGACCGCATCTATCTCATAGGAGTTCAACTCATCTTTGATCTTTTGGATCTCTTCGGTGGATGTATCAGAACGCTCGATCATATCTATAATACGGTGAGAGAGTTTATCGAGTACACTATCAAGTGCTTTGATCATCTCTGCAACACTTTTTTTATCAAGGGCTATGCGTAGGCTAATCGCAGATTTAATCTCATCTTCTATCGAGGTATCTTCAAGTAAGGTAGGATTTTTTCCAATCTTATGACTTAGTTTTACTATCTTATCGCTTGATTTTGAAGTAATAGAGGGAACAAAAGATGCAACTAAGAGTGCAGCTATCTTGGTATATTCTGGGCTTGCTTGCTCTTGTCCTTTAGCACCTGATGAGAGTTTCATCTGCTCAATGGTTTTGCGCAGATCAGCTGTATCTACTGCACTAAAGCTACCAAGTTTTTGCAAAAAGGAGTCATCATAAGTGGTGATAAAATTGATCCAGAGTTGCTTGGTTTGTTCAAGCTCAGCAAGGCTTGGATGTGAGTTTAAAAGCTCTATACTTTTTTTTGCTAGGACACTTGCTTCTTTGTTGTGAAGCACACCCACCACTTGTAAGACCCTTTTTGTAAAAATCGTTTGTGCTTCAAGCATATCGTTACACAAAGAGGAATCAGTGCGGTTGAGTTTTGAGATGAGATAACGTACAAGCTCAGCTGTTGTTTTGATGCGATATTGTGTTAATTCTTTTTGAAAAGAGGTATTGAGTGAGGCGACGAACTTATCGACTTGAGAGCAATCTTCTATCGACATCCCCTCTTTTGCTGCCTCTTTACAAAAAGCCTCTGCATAGAATTCAGGTGTTAAGAGTTTATTCTCAAGCTCTAGTCTTTTGATCGCTTTTTTGATTATCGTCTGTATAGTCATCCTATCCCTCTTTTACTCTTCTGCCTTTTGAGAAGAGTTGTAGTTACTTCTAGCACCCTCTGCAGCGATCTGAGCGACAAACGATGCGATCGCTTTACTCGCACTCTGACGAATAGCATCAAATCTTTGCTGATCTGTCACAACCGCATTGGGCTCTACACTAAAATCATACGTACCCCTTGCGCTATAAACTTTTGACAGCCCATTATGCGTTTTGGTGATACTTAAATTGATGGTCATCCTATATGCTACAACATATCCGTTGCTATTATACTGAATCGGTGCATAAGATGGAGCAGACATACTTAGTTCTAGATGAGTAGAAGATTTATCTTGTGTTGTTAAAGAGGTGCGAAAGATCTCGATGATCGCACTATCGACGGCATCTTTAATGATAACCGTATTTTCAGGATCCATAGCAGAGATCACAACACTTGTACTCACACTCTCGCCCACACTCTCACGTGCAAACTTCGAGCTTGGCTTATAACCACATCCCGCGAGTAAGAGGAGTGAGACAAGAAGTGTGATTGCTCTCACTTTTATCCTTTGACGACGATATTGACAAGCTTTTTAGGAACGACGATCTCTTTGACAATGCTCATCCCCTCAAGCCATTTTGCTCCTGCTTCTTTTGCAGTAGCGATGATCTCTTCATTGCTTGCATCGGCAGCAACTTCGATCTCTGTTCTTCTTTTTCCGTTGATAGAGACGCCTAGCGTGATACTATCCTCTTCAAAGACCTCATCGATCACACTTTGCGGTGTAAGGTTTTTACGCCCAAAGAACTCTTCAGAGATTTCCCAAGAGGTATGAGGGATCACAGGTTCCATAATGGATGCCATGATCCAATACGCTTCTGTCCAGACATCTTTGTTACTTTGTGCATTGAGTGCATTCATCGCTTCCATCACACCTGCGATCATTGTATTAAAAGTGTAGCGTTCATTGTACACCTCATTCGCACGTGCGAGTGCTTCATACACTTTTTTGCGTGCAAATTTTTCCTCTTTAGAGAGTGAAGCGTGGTCAATTTGAGGAATCACATCTGTTGCATAGAGGTGGGTAAAGGCACGGTCATGAAAACGCTTGATAAACTTGTACGCACCCTCGACCGCACTATCATTCCACTCAAGCTCTTGCGTCGGTGGCGCTGCAAAGAGGATAAACAGACGCGCAGTATCGGCTCCATATTTCTCAATCAAGGCATCAGGGTCCACCGTATTGCCTTTAGATTTACTCATCTTCGCACCATCTTTGAGTACCATCCCTTGTGTGAGAAGTCTCTCAAAAGGCTCATCAAATTCTAAGTAACCTAGATCGCGAAACACTTTGGTAAAAAAGCGCGCATATAAAAGGTGAAGGATTGCGTGCTCGATCCCACCGATATAGTGATCCACACCCATCCAGTATTTGATCTGCTCTGCAGAAAATGCTTCTTTTTCCCAGTTTGCCCCAGATGCACAAAAGCGTAAGAAGTACCAGCTTGATTCTACAAAAGTATCCATCGTATCGGTCTCACGCACAGCATCTTTACCACATTTTGGACATTTACAATGTTTCCATGTAGGGTGTTTCTCTAGTGGATTTCCCTCTCCTGTGATCTCTACATCCGAAGGAAGCGCTACTGGGAGATTCTCTTTTTTCTCCATCACCAGCCCACAATCCTCACAATGGATAAATGGAATAGGCGCACCCCAATATCTTTGGCGTGAAACACCCCAATCTTTGAGCTTATAATTGGTTGTTTTTTTTTCCTATGTTTTTTGCTTCAAAGTGTGCAATGATCTTTGCTTGTGCCTCTTTTGAGTTGAGTCCATCGAACTCACTAGAACCAAAGAGCTCTCCCACTTCTGTATACGCTTCATTAGGGTTTAGTTCCCCCTCAAAAGGTTTGATAACAGCTTTGATAGGAAGATCATATTTTTTTGCAAAATCAAAATCACGCTCATCATGCGCAGGCACAGCCATCACCGCACCACTTCCATAATCCATAAGTACAAAATTCGCAACCCATACAGGGATCTTTGCACCCGTGAGTGGATGGATCACATCAAGCCCTAGTGCTACACCCGATTTCTCTTTTTGTCTCTCGATCGAAGAGCTGTTTTTCATCGCTTCTATTTGAGCCACTACATCCGAAGAGAGGAGCTTGTTTTCAATCATATAAGAGACGATCGCGTGTTCAGGTGCGAGTGCTGTGTAACTTACCCCATAGATGGTATCAGGGCGCGTGGTAAAGACATCAAAGCTCTCAAAATTGCTTGAGAGCTTTGTTTTGCTCGTATCATCAAAATAAAGATCAAAAGCAAGACCGTTTGATTTTCCGATCCAATTCTCTTGCATTGTAAGAACCTGCTTTGGCCAGCCACCCTCGAGCTTGTCAAGGTCTGCTAAAAGCTCATCTGCGTACTCTGTGATCTTAAAATAGTACTGATTCATATCTTTTTTCACGATCGGGGTATCACATCTCCAGCAACACCCATCGACCACCTGCTCATTTGCAAGAACCGTCAAATCATGTGGACACCAATTAAGCATCCCTTTTTTACGGTACAAAAGCCCTTTTTCATACATATCGATGATAAAGCCTTGCTCAAACTTTGTATAAAGTTCATCACTAGTAGCGAGCTCGCGCTCTTTAGAAAAAGAAAAGCCCAAAGAGGCAAACTCGTTTTTCATATAATCGATATTATCATAGGTCCAGCTCTTAGGGTGTGAGCCGTTTTTAATAGCCGCATTTTCTGCAGGCATCCCAAAACTATCAAAGCCGATCGGATGTAAGACATTAAAGTTTTGTTGGCGATAGTAACGTGCAAAGGCATCACTCAGTGTATAGTTTCTCACATGCCCCATATGCAAACGTCCACTTGGAAAAGGGAACATACTTAGAATATATTTTTTCTCAAGTGTAAAATCTTCACTCGGCTCAAAGCTTTTATGCTCTTGCCAATACTTTTGCCATTTTGTCTCGATTGATTTTGAACTGTATTCCAATGAAATTTCTCCTAGTACTCTTCGTGTGTTTTTGAACTCTCTATGTAAACAAGTCCCATAGAGAAGATATTTGCTATAAGTGCTCCAATAGCAAGAGCGATCGCCCACTCTGTATTGCCAACAACTTCAAGATAGATAAATGCAGGTATAAGGTGTAGATCTGCTACAAGTGAAGATGCAAGAAGTTCTGCTGAGAGAAGGTTTCTTACACCAATCTTTAAAAATGTAGAGATAAGATTTAATCCCGCTGCGATAAAAAGTGCCACGGCACTATGCTCATATAAAAAACCCGCTATTGATGTTAAACTCATCAATGAGAAAAACACGTATATTACTTTACCCCAATCCATAATAAGCACCTTTGTCTATCAAAATAATTGAGAAGGATTATACAAAAAATATCTTAAGGGGTGACTGAATAGGGGTAAAATGAAGTGTGAGAGAGAATATACTCTCTTACATCACTCCAGATTCAAACTGTGCGCGCATTTTTTCTTTTTCTGCTTCACGTTTCGCTTTTGCTGCGAGTTTGTTATGATATTTTTTCACATCAAAACCAAAAAGCAGAAGCATCGGAGATGCTACAAAAATAGAGGAGTATGTCCCCACAACAATTCCCACTAAAAGGGTAAATGCAAATGGATGGATGATCTCACCACCCCACGTAAAGAGGGTAAATACCACAAAGAACGTCGTAAGCGAGGTAAGTGTGGTACGCGCAAGTGTTCTTGTGATAGACTCGTTGATCATCTCTGCAAGCTCTGTATTTCTCGCCCCTGTTACACCCTCACGGATACGGTCAAAAACGATAATAGTATCGTTGAGTGAGTATCCCAAAATTGTAAGGAGTGCGGCTAAGACATCAAGGTTTACATCGATCCCAGAGAGACTGAGTGCTCCAAGAGCGATCGAGACATCGTGCACAAGTGCAAAGATAGAAGCCACAGCAAAACGCCACTCAAAGCGAAATGCAACATAGATAAGAATTCCAAGGACCGCTAAAACTAGCGACATCATCCCTTTTTCTCTAAGCTCATTACCCACTTTAGGACCTACGATATCGACACGACGGATCTCATAATTTCCTGTGCCCTCTAAGGTCTGGCGAGTAATATCTCCAACATCGACCACTACATCCGAAGTGGTGGTCTTCATACGAATCACCACCTCTTCGGGCGTTCCAAACTCACTGATAGAAGAGTTGTCAAAGATTGGGTTAGATTTGAGTTGCTCACGCATCGCATCGATCGGTGCTTTTGTGTCATACTTGACCTGAACAACTGTTCCCCCTGCAAAATCGACACCGTAATTGAGCCCTTTAGTTGCTAAAAGTGCAAAAGAAGCGAGCACCAGTACAACTGAGAAAACCATTGCGACCTTGGATCTACCCATAAAATTAAAGGTTTTTGTGTATTTAAAAAATTCCATAATTATCCTTTAATCCCAAACCAGAGTTTGTTGTTCTTACTTTTTTGAATCTTACTCTCAAGCATCTGATAGATCCCATGTGTTCCTAAAATAGCTGTGAGCATCGATGCTAAGATACCGATACTAATTGTGATCGCAAAACCTTTGATCGCACCCGTTCCATAGACATAAAGAACTACTGCTGCGATAAGAGTTGTGATGTTTGCATCTAAAATAGCGCGCATCGCATTTGCATACCCCTCTTCTATCGATTTGTGGATCGATTTACCCTCATAGATCAGCTCACGGATACGCTCGGCAATGATAACATTGGCATCGACCGCCATCCCCACTGTGAGGACAATTCCCGCCATACCAGGGAGGGTAAGTGTCGCACCAAAGAGACTCATCACCGCCAAGATAATAAAGAGATTGACCACCAAAGCGATATTCGCGATCAGACCTGCGAGCTTGTAATAGACCATCATAAAAACAATGACGAGAATAAATCCACCAATAAGTGCCACCATGCTCGCTTGAATACTATCCGCACCCAAACTTGGACCCACAGAGCGTTTTTCCATCAAATAGATAGGTGCTAAAAGTGCTCCAGAACGAAGAGCGATCGACAAATCTTTTGCTTCTAGTACGCTATAGCTTCCTGAGATCTGACCACTTCCACCACCAATACGCTCATTGATATTTGGAGCAGAATAAACTTTGCCATCAAGTACGATTGCGAGGCGTTTTCCAACACTCTTACCAGTAAAATCGCCAAATATCTCTGCACCCTCAGCATTGAGTGTAAAGTTGATCACAGGACGGTTATTTTGATCGAAGCCAACCTGTGCATCTGTGAGCATCCCACCATCTAAGATAGGGATATCATTGACCAGATATTTCACCCCTGGATGTTGTGCATCTTCTAAGATGAGATCACCATAGCTTGCAGCATCTGCATCACTCATCGTGTGCACACGTGCATTGCGCTCTTCATCCACCGCCATAAGCTCAAGCTTTGCCGCACGAGAGATAAGCTCACGCGCACGTTGCTCCTCCTCTTGGGTTTTGATCCCTGCGAGTTGTACAAGGATCTTCTCTTCCCCTTGACGTGCAACGACTGGCTCGGAGAGACCAAACTGATCGAGTCTGTTTCGAATCGTCTCGATCGCCTGTGCAACGGATTGTTGTTCTGTTTTGAGAGCCTCTTCAGGTGTCAATGAGACACCAACATTTTCCCCATCGATACGGACATTTAGACCCTCTGTTTTTGCTAGAAACTTCTCTACGCGAGGAATCTCATCTGTATCAAGAACCAAAAATGAGATATCACTTGCATCGTATTTGAGTGAATCGATCAAGATATCTTCTCTTTGTGCAAAATATTTGATACTCGCTGCGATAGATTTGATGCGAGATTTTGTAGCTTCCTCGGTTTTAACACCCAAAAGCATCTGCAGACCACCTTGGAGATCAAGTCCAAGGTTTACTTTTTTGCCATCTTCTGTTTGCAGAAGAGATGGCAAAGAGAAGGTTACGCCAAAGATAATTGCTAAGGCAAATATGACAACGCGATAATTAAGCTTCATCCTCGTACTTTCTTGCAATAGAATCTTTGAGAATTTTAACAATAACTTCGTCGTTCATCTTCACACTTAAAAAGCCCTCTTCCACTTTATGAACAACAACGATAAGACCGCCATTTGTTACAACTTTGTCACCTTTTTTAAGTGCCTCTATCATCTCTTTACGTCTTTTAGCCTCTTGCTGTTGTGGACGAATAATTACAAAATACATAATTGCAATTAAAAAAATAAACGGTAATAGTTGAGTGATAATTTCCATAGTCACTGATCCTTTAAGTAATAAAATTGCGGCGATTATACTTTAAGTTAATTGATATGTGACTGAAACTAGACTTCTTGCAAAACCCCTGAGAGTCTCAGAGAGATCAAAAGAGGTAAGATTGTGTAAAACAAATTTTTATGCCTAGCCATAGCTAAGGATAAAATATTTTTTTATGCAAGATTGCCTCTTTTCATCTCTCCCTACGGGCACTTAAGAGAGAGCCTTACTCAGCGTTAGACAACCTTCACCGTAGCTACGGCTACGCTGAAGAACATCTGCCTTGATTAAAACTCTCTCTTAAGTGCTGAGACTATTAGGAGTTTTGCAAGAAGTCTAATGTATAATTTTGTATGATAAAAAATATACAAACACGCATCGAACTTTTACACCCTCTTGTTAAAGATTTTTTGTTGGGAATTCTCACAGCACTTCTTTTTAGCGCTTTTATTTATTTAGAAGCATATGCATTTACATCTAAAGCACTCAATACCCTCTTTGCCCTCAGCGCCCTTGCCCTTTTTCTCTACATCCCAAGACGTGCTGTACTTATTGCTGGATTTTTTATAGGCTTGCTTTGGTTTTATTGGATCGGATATAGCTTCAAATACACTGGGGTAGGCTATCTCACACCGATCATCACTTTTGGTTTTGGCGTGATCTATATGCTCTTTTTTGGTGTTTTGGCTCTGAGTAAAAAGGTCTACATCCGAGCCTTGCTTCTTTTTGGACTCAGCTTTTTTGAGCCAATGGATTTTAACTGGATGCAAATAGAGCTTCTCTTTATCGAGAGTTATATTGGGATTTTCAAATACCAACTCGCCCTTGTACTTCTCGCTCTTAGTCTTCCCTCTTTTATCACAAAGCAAAACCTCAAATACGCCCCGCTTTTACTTTTACTCTTTGCTCTTGATATCTCCAAAGTAGAACAAAAAGATGCCCCACTCAAGATCAAACTCTTTGCAAGTGATATCGCTCAAGAGAATAAATGGAGACGAGAAAATCTCCACGCCACCGTGACAATGATCTTTGATGCGATCCAAAAAGCAAGTGCACAAGGCTATGATCTCATCGTCTTGCCAGAGTCTGTTTTTCCTCTGTATCTCAACAAACATCCCAAGCTCATCGATGCGCTCTTAGAACACTCTTATGATATTAGCATCATCACAGGAGCTCTCTTACATGAGCAAAATCAAAGCTATAATGTGAGTTATCACTTTGAAGATGGCAACTATAGAGTTGCAAAAAAGATGATCTTAGTTCCTTTTGGAGAATACATCCCACTCCCAAAATTTGCCCAAGACTTTATCAATGATATGTTCTTTGCAGGGGAAGCGGATTTTGCAACAGCCAAGGAGCCGACAGATTTTCTTGTCAAAGGGGTCAAGTTTCGCAACGCTATTTGCTATGAAGCGACATGCCAAGAGCTTTATGATGGGGATGTAGCATTTATTGTTGCGATGAGTAACAACGCTTGGTTTGCCCCCTCGATC
>JAVETX010000033.1:0-28341 GCA_034005845.1 Sulfurimonas sp.
AAAAACTTAGCTGCATACTGACCTTCCTGTATCTTCTATATCTCTTATTTTATCTAATTGGTGCTTATGGATATTTTTTTGGGTTTATTCAGAGGGTTCTATTATCTAAAATAGGGACGATACTTGTTTTTGCAACAAAGAAGTCTCCATTTTTCTTTTTATTTTTGACATTGCCTTGCCACACTTGTTTATTGGTGATCGTTTGCCACATTTGTGCAAAGAAACTATCTTCACTCTCAGGGTGACGGATAATATTGTGGTTTTTGCCTAGAAGTTCCTCTTTTTTATAGCCTGAGGCTTCACAAAAAGCATCGTTAACATAGGTGATCATCCCATTTGGATTTGTTTTAGAAACTGCAGAGCTCACATCGATAGCGTTTTTATACTCGTGAAGAAGTTTGTGTTTCTCTTCAAAACTCTTTTGGAGTAAGACACGTGCGCAGTAAGATTGGAGTATTTTTTTGAGGCGTAAAAGGGAGATAGGCTTAAAGAGATAGCCATCGATCCCAATATCCACGCAGCGCTCTGTGACCTCTTTTTTAAAATCAGAGGTGATAAGCAAAATAGGAACTCTTGGGTGATGATCTTTAATGATCTCAGACATCGCAAGCCCATTCATTTTTGGCATATTGAGGTCGGTGAGAATGATATCTGGCTTATGTTCGTAGTAAAGCTGTAAGCCCTCTGAGCCATTAGAAGCGACATAGATGGCAGAGAAGATCTGCTCTTTTAAAAAGGCTAAGATCTCTTTTTGGATGAGAGGATCATCCTCAACAAAGAGGATGGAGATATCTTTAAAATTCATCTAGGAGTGAGAGAGGGTTTCTTTCATCTTTTTGCCAAGTGCATCAAGGGAAGAAAACGGCTTCATCACATAGTCGTTTGCCCCATGTCTGTGTGCATTGAGTACTTTATCGAGTGTTGAGTAAGCAGTCATAATGAGCACTTTGATATGGGGATGTTTTTCTTTGAGCTTTGGCAGTAGATCAAGCCCGTTCATCTGAGGCATCATCACATCGAGTAAAACAAGGTCAGTCTCTTTTGCAATAGAAGAGAGAGCAGTGGTAGGGTTTGAGTAGGTCTTTACCTTGTAGCCCTCGCGCGTGAGATACTTCTCAAGCATCATTAAGATATCGTTTTCATCATCTATCACAGCAACATTGATCGTTTTATTTGACATTGGAATCCCCTTTTGCAAAAAGTTTTTTAGCAGCTTCATTCATCATCACTTTTGTTCGCTCTTCGACAAGAACATCAAGATATTTAAATACATCCTGACTTGCGTCTTCAATAGCGTGGATACGCTCTTGAATAATCTCTTTAGAACAGAGTACCTCATTGCCCGCACACTCATTTGCTAAGAGATTTGCTTGGTCATGTACGATAGCGTGTGGAGCATCAAGTTTAGCATACGATGGCATTTTTGAGAAGTTCTCTTTTCCTACGCCATTTGTATACCATTGCCCAAGACGGCAATCTTTGTGCGTTGTTTGTTTAAAGCTATTTTCTTCCCCAAAGATGAGTGCATAGACATTGTGTTTGTAGATAACATGGTCGATCTTTGCAAGGGATGTAAAGATCTTATCGCTAATATGCTCCACTTCGTATTGGCTACGTGATGCATTTGCTTCAAACGATTGAATCTTTGCACTCAGATCAACTATCTTGTCTTTGGTCTCAACAACTATATCATTAACTTCACTCGTGCTCGTCTCCGCTTCATTTGTTTCTTGTTGCATCGCTTTGACAACTAAAGAGATCTCTTTGGTCGCTGTTTGTGTCTTTTCTGCGAGCTTTCTTACTTCATCTGCAACAACGGCAAATCCACGTCCATGTTCCCCTGCACGTGCAGCTTCGATAGCTGCATTGAGTGCGAGAAGATTGGTTTGATCTGCAATATCTTGAATAAGGGTGAGCACATTGGAGATCTCAGAGCTTCTTTCATTAAGTGAGCGCATCCCCTCCATATTGTTTTGCATATGTTGGCTGAGTTGATCCATCGCTTGGGATGTTTGTTTGATAAGAATTAGTCCATCTTTAGACTCAGAAGCGATCTCTACAGATTCTCCCTTCATCACTTTAAGATCATCAAGCATCTGAACAAAAGTGTTTTGTGTGTCCCCAAGGGCTGTAGTGATCGCTTGTTGGTGCATAGAGAGGATATCACTATCACGTGTGTCGCGCATATCTGTTTTGGTAATGACGTAGACCTTTGCGTCACCTCCACTAAGCTCTTTAGAGAGAACTTTTCCAGTACATCCCTCAAGCTCGATAAGTCTTTCATTCTTTACGAGTTCTTGAGCAAGACGGTGGGTGTCTTTTGCCTCTTGTTGGAGTTTATTGTTCATAAACAAAGAGTTTTGTGAACGATCTAAGACGATCACCATCTCTTCGTTTGAAAAACCTGCTACCTCTTTGTAGAAATCGACCTCTTTTTCAAGGGAGGCGATCCTCGCTTCAAGAGCTTCTATCTTATCTAAATTGTGATTTTTTGAAAAAAACATAAACACGACCTGTTACTTTTTTTTATAAACATAATCATAGCATAGATAGTTTTGATTTTTGATTACAATTTGGGGACAAAATATAGACAATCAAGAATCGCCAAGTGCCCAAATATCAAAAGGAAGCATCTCAACTTTGGAAAAAGGGTGGGAGATGCTCCCCTCTTTATTCATTGTCACCGCGATCACTTTGCGGATCTGGTAGCTAAAGATAAATGCTTCGATGCTTTCTAGCTTTTTAAAGAGTGTACGCTCATCGGTAAAAGGCATCCCTAAAATTACCTCCCCTTTGCATGGGATGTAAAAATCGATCGCATCATCATAAAAACACTCTTGCCCTGATTTTAAAAGTTCTAAAAAGATCATATTCTCAAAGAGCTTTGCAAAGTTCTTCTCTGTGCTTAGTGCCCCTTTAAAGGAGATGTCGCAGAGGTAAAGTTTTTTGGTTGCTTTTGGATGGTTGATCTTCTCTAATTGGTGGATATATTTTTTTGCAATGAGTGCTTCATAAGATTTGTAGAGTTTATCTTTGGAAATTTTGCGAATATTTTTGAGTCTTTCATATATAGTGTAAGCAGATATTTTTTGTGCTATCGCTTTTGCACAATAGATCAAAATATCAAGCTCGACATCATCTAGTGTTGCTCGAAGTGACCTTTGGATGTAGAGGTTTCTCTCATCTTGGTTGATCTTATGCATCGAGGGAAGTGCTCCGAGTTTGAAAAAGTGGTTGAGCGCACTTGAATCGTATTTGTGCTCATACGCCAAAAACTCCTCATAATCCAGCGGATAGAGTGAAAGGGGTGTGAGATAATCTATTGGATGGTAGCTCTCAGAGGCGATGAGAAGTTGTGAGACATTTGCAAACTCAATAGCCTCATGGTAGTTGTCTAGCACAAGGATATCTATTTTATTCTGGGTACAAAAGGGTTTGAGATACTTGTTGAGCTCACTTGGCTGAATACGGATATCGTTGCAGTCTATATAAAGATAGGAGCTTTTCTTTTGTGTTAGAAGATAAGATTTGAGAAGTTTTGTTTTTCCACTTTGGGTGATCCCATTGATCTGATAACTTTTTTCATCGATAAATACTTTTCTTGGATGAAACTTATCTACGATGAGATCCGTATTGTAAAACTCTTCAAGTAAAATTTCCATAATTTTTCCCTTTTTGTGATCTTGAAATTTTATCATTTCCTTATTAAAAGGAAATAAATTCTTATAAAATTCATTTTTTACCCCCTAAAACCTTGAATATCATCATCTATTTAGATACAATTTCGCTCCCTTAAATAGTTAGGCAAGACCTGACGAGTTCTTTAGAAGGAAAATTATGGAAAAAATTCGTTTGAAATTGAAAGCGTATGATCATCGTGTACTCGATAGATCAGTAGCATCAATCGTTGAGGCTGTTAAGCGTACAGGCGCGGTAATCCGTGGTCCAATACCTTTACCAACAAAGATTCGTAAATACACTGTATTGAAATCTCCACACGTTAACAAAAGTTCTCGTGAGCAGTTTGAAATTCGTATGCACGCAAGAATGATCGATATCGTTTCTGCAACGCCTGAGACAGTGGATTCATTAATGAAACTTGATCTTGCACCAGAAGTGGACGTTGAAGTTCGCTCTATGGATAAGTAGGAGGTCATCATGGAATATATTGTTGAAAAAATCGGTATGAGCCGTACTATCACAGTTCCAAGTCAGCCAGTTACTCTTTTAAGAGTTCTTGATGCGAAGGTATGTGAAGTAAATGAAGGGTGCGCGATTGTAGCTTACAATAGCGGTAAGAAAATGAATAAAGCAATTGAAGGTCAACAAAAGAAGTATAGCCTTTCATCTGAGTTTAACCGTTTTGTTACTCTTGAAGTAGCAAACACTGAAGCTGGTGATTTAGATTTAGCACCTTTAGCAGAAGCTAAAGTTATCAAATCTACTTTTACTACAAAAGGTCGCGGTTTTTCTGGTGCTATGAAGCGTTGGAACTTTGGTGGTGGTCCTGCATCTCACGGGCATAGATTTGGTCGTAGAACAGGTTCAATAGGTAATGCTGAGTGGCCAGGTCGTGTAATGAAAGGGCGTAAAATGCCTGGACAATACGGAAACACTCAAAACAGTGTTAAAAATGAGATCGTATCTTTCGATGCTGAAAACAAAATCATTGTGGTTTCTGGTTCAGTAAGTGGAGCTAACGGTTCTTTAGGTCGTGTAAAGGTAGCTAAATAATGAGCGCAATCGTTTTAAATGAAAAAATGGAAAAAGCTTCTGAGTTAGCACTACCAGAGAGTTTCAATGGGATCAACCCACATAACCTCTATCTGTATGTAAAAGCTGCTCAAGCTGCACAACGTGCAAATTCAGCATCTGCTTTAACTCGTGCAGAGGTGCGTGGTGGTGGTAAAAAACCATGGGCTCAAAAAGGTGGCGGACGTGCTCGTGCAGGTTCTAGACGTTCTCCTGTATTTGTTGGTGGTGGAAAGGCATTTGGTCCTAAAAACAACCGCAACTACGATTTAAAAGTAAACAAAAAGCAGAAAAAACTTGCTTTAAACTTTGCTTTAAATGAGCACGCACAAAATGGTAGTCTTTTTATTGTTGATAGTATTGAAGTAGCATCTGGTAAAACTAAAGACGCTGCAGCAATCTTTAAAGCATTAAATCAAAGAGATGTACTAATCGTGAAGTCTCTTTTAGATGAGAAGACTTTTTTAGCATTTGAAAATATCGCTTCTTCGTATGTAGTAGAAGCAAATGAGTTAAATGCTTATTTAGCTGCAAATTATCGTTCAGTAGTGATCGAAAAAGCGGTATGGGAAAATCTTGTAGGTGAGGCTAAGTAATGGCAGATATTACAGATATTAAATCTATACTTTATACAGAAAAGACTTTAGGTATGCAAGAAGATGGTGTGATCGTTGTTCAAACATCTCCACGTATGACTAAAACAGGTCTTAAAGAGGTTTTTCGTGAGTATTTTGGAATCGTTCCAAGCAATATCAACTCATTGAATCAAAGCGGAAAAACAAAACGTTTCCGTGGTGTAGCTGGTAAACAAAATGACTTTAAAAAGTTTTATGTAACGTTACCAGAGGGTGCACAAATAGAAAGTTTGGCGGTATAAGATGGCAATTAAAACATATAGACCAATAACACCATCTCGTCGTTTTTACACTAATGTTGACTCAGGTGACATTACTGCAAAAGCAAGTGTTCGTTCATTACTTGTAAAACTTCCTGCTCACGCTGGTCGTAACAATAATGGTCGTATTACATCTCGTCATAAACAAGCGGGAGCAAAAAAACTTTACCGTATCATCGATTTTAAAAGAAATAAATTTGGTGTTCCAGGTACAGTAAGCGCAATCGAGTATGATCCATACCGTAACTGTCGTATCGCACTTATCACATATGCTGATGGTGAGAAAAGATACATTCTTCAACCAAAAGGTTTGAATGTAGGTGATAAAGTTGAAGCAGCAGAATCTGGTTTAGATGTTAAACCTGGAAACGCTATGAAACTTAAAAACATCCCAGTGGGTACTACAGTTCATAATATTGAGTTAAAAGTTGGTAAGGGTGGACAAATGGTTCGTTCTGCTGGTACTTCTGCTCAGATTATGGGTCGTGATGGAAAATATGTATCACTTCGTATGCCTTCGTCTGAAATGCGTTTGGTACTCGGTGAGTGTTTAGCTACTGTAGGTATTGTTGGTAATGAAGAGTATGCGAACATCGTAATAGCAAAAGCTGGTCGTACGCGTCACATGGGAATTCGTCCTCAAACTCGTGGTTCTGCTATGAACCCGATTGATCACCCGCACGGTGGTGGTGAAGGTAAAACGAACTCAGGTCGTCATCCAGTTACTCCATGGGGTAAACCAACGAAGGGTGCTAAAACTCGTCGTAAGAAAGCTAGTGATAAACTTATTATTACTCGCCGTAAATCTAATCCGAAGAGGTAGTTAAATGGCAAGAAGTGTAAAAAAAGGTCCATTTGTAGATGATCATTTAATGAAAAAAGTTGTTGCAGCAAAAGCTGAGAGCAACAAAAAACCTATCAAAACTTGGTCAAGAAGAAGTGTTGTACTTCCTGATTTCGTAGGTTTAACATTTAATGTTCATAATGGTCGCCAATTCGTTCCTGTATATGTTACAGAGAATCATATTGGTTATAAATTAGGTGAATTTGCACCAACTCGTACATTCAAGGGCCATAAGGGTTCTGTACAGAAGAAGGTAGGGTAATCATGGCTAGAGCATTATTAAAATTCATCCGTGTTTCACCAATCAAATCTCGTCTTATTGCAAGAGAAATTCAAGGTATGAATGCTGAAGAAGCATTAGCAGCACTCGAATTTACTCCAAATAAGGCAGCGAAAATTATCTATAAAGTTCTTGCATCTGCAGTAGCGAATAGTGGTAATGAAGCTGAAGATTGTATTGTAAAATCATGTCGTGTTGACAACGGTCCAGTACTTAAAAGATTCCGCCCACGTGCTCGTGGTATGGCTTCTGGTATTCGTAAACCGACAGCGCATATCTTAGTAGAAGTAGAGGGTAAATAATATGGGTCAAAAAGTTAATCCTATTGGTTTACGTCTTGGTATCAACAGAAATTGGGAGAGCCGCTGGTTCCCTAACTTTAAAACTGCACCAGCAGCTTTAGGTGAAGATCACAAGATTCGTACATTTTTGAAAAAAGAGCTTTACTATGCTGGTGTTGCTAACATCATTATAGAAAGAACAGTTAAAAGACTTCGTGTTACTATCGTTGCAGCTCGTCCTGGTATCATTATCGGGAAAAAAGGTGCAGATATAGAGAAGCTTAAAACTACTCTCCAAGATCTTGTAGGGAAACAAATCTCTGTAAACATCAAAGAAGAGAAAAAAGCTCAAACTTCAGCGCAACTTGTTGCTGAAAATGTTGCTACGCAGTTAGAGCGTCGTGTTGCATTCCGTAGAGCTATGAAAAAAGTTATGCAAGGTGCACAAAGATCTGGTGCTAAAGGTATCAAGATTTCTGTAAGTGGTCGTTTAGGTGGAGCTGAGATGGCTCGTACTGAATGGTACTTAGAGGGACGTGTTCCACTTCATACTCTTCGTGCAAAAATCGATTATGGTTTTGCTGAAGCGCATACTCAATACGGAATCATCGGTGTAAAAGTATGGATCTTCAAAGGTGAGGTACTTACAAAAGGTATCCCTGCTGAAGTGAAAGAAGAAAAAACTGAGCGTGCTCGTAAGCGTGCTCCAAGACGCGATAGCGGAAAGGCTGAATAATCATGTTAATGCCTAAAAGAACAAAATATCGTAAAGTTATGAAAGGGCGTAACCGTGGTTATGCTCGTAGTGGCTATAAGTTAGCTTTTGGTGACATCGGTTTTAAAGCTGTAGAAGCTGGTCGTATCAACTCTCGTCAGATTGAGTCGGCTCGTATTTCGGCAACTCGTCACATTAAGCGTAATGGTAAGATTTGGATTCGTGTTTTCCCTGCTAAACCATTAACTGCAAAACCTCTTGAAACTCGTATGGGTAAAGGTAAGGGTTCAGTTGATCAGTGGGTAATGAACATTAAACCAGGTCGTATAATTTTTGAAATGGCTGGTGTTCCAGAAGAGCTTGCTCGTGAAGCATTAACTCTTGCTATGCACAAATTGCCATTCAAAACAAAAATAATTACTGCGGAGATGAGCAATGAAATATTCTGATTTAGCAGATAAAAATGCAGCAGAGCTTCAAGCGATGCTTAAAGAGAAAAAGACTGAACTTTTTACTTTAAAAATTAAACAAAAGATGATGCAATTACAAGATACTAGCGAGTTACGTACAGCTAAAAAAGATATTGCAAGAATCAACACTGCATTAACTGCAGTGGCAAACTAGGGGACGAGCGATGACACATAAGCGTGAAATTCAAGGTAATGTGGTGAAGATTGCAGGTGACAAAACAGCAACAATCGTTGTTGAACGTCGTGTAATGCATCCTCGTTATCATAAAGTTGTAAAGCGTTTCAAAAAGTACCTTGTACATGATGAGCGCAACGAATTAAAAGTTGGAGACGAGATTATTGCAATCGAATGTCGTCCACTTTCTAAGACTAAATCTTTTAGACTTAAGACTGTAGTAACAGGAGCTAACTAATGATCCAAAGTTTTACTCGTCTAAATGTAGCTGATAACACAGGTGCAAAAGAGATTATGTGTATTAAGGTACTTGGCGGTTCTAAGCGTCGTTATGCAACAGTAGGTGACGTTATCGTTGCTTCTGTTAAAAAAGCGATCCCAACTGCTAAAGTTAAAAAAGGTAAAGTTGTAAAAGCTGTAATCGTTAGAACAAGCAAAGAGATTCACCGTGAAAATGGTTCTCTTATCCGTTTTGATGATAATGCAGCAGTTATACTTGATGACAAGAGAGAGCCTATCGGAACTCGTATCTTCGGTCCTGTAGGTCGTGAAGTTCGTTATGCTGGATTTATGAAAATTGTATCTCTTGCACCGGAGGTTGTTTAATGGCAAAGTTTAATTTCAAAAAAGGCGATACTGTAGAAATTATCGCTGGTGATGATCGCGGAACAAAAGCTACAGTACTCGCTGTATTACCTAAGAAAAACAAGGTAATCGTAGAGGGTTGTAAAGTAGCGAAAAAAGCGATTAAACCAACTGAAGATAACACTAAAGGCGGATTTATCAATAAAGAGATGCCTATAGATGTATCAAATGTACGTAAAGTGGAGGCATAATAAATGGCTCGTTTAAAAGAAAAATATTTAGCTTTAAAATCTGAATTACAAAAAGATCTTGAGATCCAAAATGTAATGCAAGTTCCACAAATAGATAAAGTTATTATCTCTGTGGGTGCTGGTTTTGCAATGAAAGATAACAAGCTTATCCAAAACATTGAAGATACAATCACTGCGATTGCTGGTCAAAAAGCATCTACAGTTATTGCAAAAAAATCAGTTGCTGGTTTTAAGGTTCGTGAAGGTATGCCAGTAGGTGTTCGTGTAACACTTCGTGGTGAAAAGATGTATAACTTCTTAGATCGTTTGATCTCTATAGCTCTTCCTCGTGTGAAAGACTTCCGTGGTGTTCCACGTAACGGTTTTGACGGACGTGGTAACTATAACTTTGGATTACAAGAGCAATTGATCTTCCCGGAGATCTCTTATGATTCTGTAATGCAAATCCATGGTATGAATATAACAGTTGTTACAACTGCTGATTCTGATAAGGCTGGTTTTACTCTCTTAGAGAAAATGGGTATGCCTTTTACTAAAGGGAGTAAATAATGGCTAAGAAGTCTATGATCGCTAAAGCGAACAGAACTCCAAAGTTCAAAGTTCGTGGTTATACACGTTGCCAGATCTGTGGTCGTCCACACTCTGTTCTTCGTGATTTTGGTATCTGTCGCGTTTGCTTTAGAAAAATGGCAAATGAAGGGTTAATCCCAGGCGTTAGAAAGTCAAGCTGGTAGGCAAAAGCCTATCCTTGATACTGCTAACTGCAAGCATAAGGAAAAAAAATGATTAATGATTTAGTATCAGATGCGTTAACACGTATTCGTAATGCTGGTATGAGAAGATTGCCAGTTACAACGCTTGTTCACTCTAAGAGTGTAGAAGCTGTAGCAAATATCTTAGTAGAAAAAGGTTATCTTGATAGTTGTAACGTTGTTGAAGATGGCGTGAAAAAAACTATCAAAGTTGTATTAAAATACAATGACGAAGATAAAACTGTAATTAATGAAATCAAAAAGATCTCTAAACCTGGACGCCGTGTGTATAAAGGAAAAGAAGATATTAAACGTTTCAAAAACGGTTACGGAACTATTATTGTAAGTACATCCAAAGGTGTCCTACCAAATGACAAAGCATATGAGCTTGGTATTGGTGGTGAAGTCTTATGTACAGTTTGGTAGGAGGAGAATAACATGTCAAGAATTGGTAAATTACCTGTAGAGTTTGCAGCTGATGTAAATGTAAGTGCAAATGGAAATGTTATAACTTTTGCTAAAGGCAAAAATAGTGTTGATCTAGATACAAAAGGGAACGTTTCTTTCGCAATCGATGGAAATACTTTAACTTTTGCTACTCTTTCTGATTCTCGTGAGCATAGAGCTTTCTGGGGTACATACCGTGCACTAGCAAACAATATCGTAACTGGTTTAACTACTGGATACACGAAACAATTAGAGATCAACGGTGTTGGTTATCGTGCTGCTGTTCAAGGAAAAGTTCTTAACTTACAACTTGGATTTTCACATGACATCAACTATGAACTTCCAGAGTCGATTGAAGCGAGCGTAGAGAAAAACGTAATTACGCTCAAGAGCCATGATAAACAAGCTCTTGGTCAAGTTGCAGCTGAAATTCGTTCATTCCGTCCGCCAGAGCCTTACAAAGGTAAAGGTGTTAAATATTCTGATGAGCATATCGTGCGTAAAGCCGGTAAAACATCTAAGAAATAAGGGAGGATACTAAATGAATGCAAGAGTATTAAAAAGCAAAGTTGCAAACCGCTTAAAGCGTAAGCGTCGTGTTCGTGCAAAAATATCTGGTAGTGCTTCACTTCCTCGTGTTTCTGTATTCCGTTCAAATCGTTATTTGAGTGTACAAGCTATTGATGATACAGCTTCTGTAACATTATGTGCATTAAACTCAAAATCAACTGGACATAAATCAAACAAAGAGGGTGCTACTGCTTTAGGTGTTGCATTTGCTGCAAAACTTAAAGAAGCTGGAATCTCTCAAATCGTATTTGACCGTAATGGTTACCAATATCACGGTGTAATAGCTGCATTTGGTGAATCACTTCGTGCAAACGAAATTAAGTTCTAGGGGCTATGATGGAAATCAATAGAGATGAATTTGAAGAATCAATAGTAAATATTGGTCGTGTAACAAAAGTTGTAAAAGGTGGTCGTAGATTTCGTTTCACTGCACTAATCGTTGTTGGTAACAAAAACGGTACTATCGGATATGGTGTTGGTAAAGCGAAAGAGGTACCTGATGCAATCCGTAAAGCTGTTGATGAAGCGTTCAAGAACTTAACAACTGTTAAGATCAAAGGAACAACAATAGCGCATGATATTGAGCATAAATATAATGCAAGTCGTGTTTTATTAAAACCAGCATCTGAGGGTACTGGGGTTATCGCAGGTGGAGCAGCTCGTCCTGTTCTTGAGCTTGCTGGTTTCCAAGACATACTTACAAAATCTATCGGCTCAAATAATCCAAACACACTAGTACGTGCTACAGTTGAAGCACTTTCTCGTATCAAAGGATAGAAAATGGGTATTGAAAATTTAACACCTGCAGAGGGTTCTACAAAAAACCGTAAACGTGTTGGACGTGGACAAGCTTCTGGGACTGGTAAGACTGCAGCTCGTGGTCAAAAAGGTCAGAAATCTCGTACAGGTTATAAAAGAAAAAGAAACTTTGAGGGTGGACAACAACCACTTGCAAAGCGTCTACCAAAAATCGGTTTTACATCTCGCGTTGTAAAACCATATGTGATTAACGTTGATAAGATCAAAGCAGTAGCTGAATTATCTGAAATTACTATGGAAACACTCCGTAGTGTTCATAAAATTGCTGCTTGTATCAGTAAAGTTAAATTAGTAGGTGCATCTGCAAAAGATATGGCATCAAAAATTAAAGACGAAAACGTTACAACTACAGGTAAATAGCTGTGAATAAAAATCTAGTTAATAAGATACTTATTACGATAGGGTTTTTATTTATCTACCGCTTACTGGCATATGTGCCAGTACCTGGTGTAGATACTGCTGTTATAGCTTCATTCTTCGATTCGCATCAAGCGGATGCACTCGGTTTATTCAACATGTTTAGCGGAAACGCTGTTGAGAGACTCTCAATTATTTCCCTCGGTATTATGCCTTATATCACTGCTTCAATTATTATGGAACTTCTCGCTGCTACATTTCCTACTTTAGGTCAAATGAAAAAAGAGCGTGATGGAATGGTAAAGTATATGCAAATTATTCGTTATGCGACTATTGTTATTACAGTCATTCAAGCAATCGGTGTAAGCGTTGGGCTTCAAAGCTTAACAGGTCCAAGTGGAAATAGTGCTATACTCGTAGATCATACGACTTTTATTGTTCTTTCTGCTGTCTCAATGCTCGCAGGTACTATGTTACTTATGTGGATTGGTGAACAGATCACACAAAGTGGAATCGGTAATGGTATCTCTTTGATTATCTTTGCAGGTATCGTCTCAGCAATTCCTAGTGCGATAGGACAATCTGTAACTATGGTGAATACGGGAGCTATGAGTTTCTTAACTGTATTATTTATCTTAGCGTTGATCCTTGCTACTGTAGCAATTATTATCTATGTGGAGTTAGGGGAGCGTCGTATCCCTATCACGTATGCGAAGAAAACAATGATGCAAAACCAGAACAAAAGAGTGATGAACTATATCCCTATTAAAGTAAACTTATCGGGAGTTATCCCAGTAATTTTTGCTAGTGCAATATTGATGTTTCCAATGACTGTTTTATCTAGCAGCTCAAACCCAAATATTCAAATGATTGCTGACTTTTTGAATCCAAATGGTTATTTCTTTAACTTTTTGACTTTTGTATTTGTTGTGTTCTTTGCATTCTTTTATGCTTCAATCACTTTCAATGCAAAAGATATCTCAGACAACCTAAAGCGTCAAGGTGGATTTATCCCAGGTATTCGTACAGGGGATGCTACAAAAGAGTTTTTAAATGAAACTGCAAGTAGATTGACATTTACTGGAGCACTTTACTTAGGTTTGGTAGCAACTCTGCCGTTTATGATCATTAAAGGGATGGGTGTTCCATTCTTTTTTGGTGGTACGGCTGTACTTATCGTAGTACAAGTTGCCCTCGATACTATGAGAAAAATAGAGGCTCAAAGGTATATGAGCAAATATGAAACTCTTAGCGCGGTTGGTTTATAAAAATGGCCATTGCGCTTAGAAAACCTGACGAAATCGAAAAATTAAGAGCTGCGAACAAGATTGTTGGCGGCGCCTTAGAACTCCTCGCACAAAATACAAAGGTTGGAGCCTCTTTAAAAGAGCTTGACGCTATGGCAGAAGATTACATCCGAAGCCACGGTGCGAAGCCCTCTTTTAAAGGTTTATACGGTTTTCCAAACGCTGTATGCTGCTCTCTCAATGAAGTAATCATCCACGGTATCCCAACAGACTATAAACTCCAAGAGGGTGATGTTATCGGTTATGATATTGGTACAGAACTTGATGGTTATTTTGGAGATGCTGCGATCAGCGCAGGAGTTGGTGCTATTTCAAAAGAGGATGAAGCACTTATCGCTTGTGCTAAAGATTCTCTTTACCATGCAATTTCTGAGATCAAAGAGGGGATGCGCTTTAAAGAGCTCTCTTTAACAATAGAGGAGTTTATTAAAGCTCGTGGTTTTGTGCCACTGCATAGCTTTTGTGGGCACGGTATTGGGAAAAAACCTCATGAAGAGCCTGAAATCCCTAACTACTTGGATGGAAAAAACCCAAAAGCGGGTCCTAAGATCAAGAATGGTATGGTTTTTTGTATTGAACCAATGATCTGTCAAAAAGATTCAAAACCAATTATTTTAGAAAATAAGTGGGATGTTGTTAGTGCCGATGGTTTACGCGGTTCACACTATGAGCATACTGTTGCTGTAATCAACGGTAAAGCTGAAATTTTATCTCTTGCATAGAGAAGTAAGGAATATATAAATGGCTAAATCGGATGTTATCGAAGTAGATGGCAAGATTATAGAGGCTTTGCCTAATGCAACCTTTCGTGTTGAATTAGAAAATGGACATATTATTTTGTGTCATATCGCTGGAAAAATGCGTATGCACTATATTAAAATATTACCAGGTGACCGTGTGAAGCTTGAGCTAACACCGTACTCACTCGATAAGGGTCGTATCACTTATCGTTACAAATAAAAAGAGTTTTCACTCTTTTTATTTTCCACACTCCCAAAGAAACTTTCTCAGTGGTAGTTCAGAATCATTTCCCCACTCCTGCATCGAAGCTTCATAGAGCTTTACATCCCTAAACCCTAAATGTTGATAGAGTAGATACCAGTTCATAGAAGCCTCACGTGCATCTGTACCATAAACAACGATCGTATCATCTTTATGAAGTTTGTGCCCCTCTACAAAGAGAAGTTCAAGCTCTTCATTCAAGCGAAGTGTAAAGTCACTCAAAAATTTATCTTGATAAAAACTACTCTGAGCGCTTGGGATGTGACCAATTCCTGCGACACCTTTTGAGAGAGATGTTCCAAAATACTCTGAACTTTTACGAGAATCTAAAAGCTTTAAGCCTTCTGTATTTTCAATGATCTCATCACTTGTGATGAAGAAGTTTTCATTACGTTTTGCCTCAAAGTCTCCCTCTTGCTCTTTTGAAAATATCTCTGTAGAAACGAGAAGTTCATTTTCAAAAACCCAAGCCATATATCCACCATCAAGAAGTGAGACCTTTGAGAATCCATGTGAGAGAAGTATAAAGGCAAGATAGCTCATGCTGAGTTGATCTTGGGATGTAGCACGTCCATAAAGAACTACATCCGAATCATTACGCAGCCCAAGATCTCTGAGATACTCAGCAATATTCTCAGCAGATTTGAGCCGAGCACTCTCTGCATCAACAAAAGAATTGATATCTACATGTACAGCGTTTTTAATATGTGAGGTCTTATAGGTAGTATAGGATGTAACATCTAGAAGGAGAAGTTTAGGATCATCCAACTTCTCTTTGAGCTCTAAGGTAGAGATAAATCCATCAGAGGCAAAGAGGGATGTACAATAAAAGATAAAAAAAGCTAAATATTTCATCGGCGACTTTTAAAATGTGCCAGCATTACGAAATTCTGAGATCTCTGTTTCTACCATCTCATCGATCATAATACGAAACAGATCAGAGATCATATTTGCAGAAACATCCAGTGTAATCGCCTTTTTACGTACTTTTTGCATAATAAAGTCTATACGATCTTCCTCTTTTACCTCTTCGATGCTATTTTTAAATGTAGCAGCTTGACGGATCAAATGGCTTCTTTGAGAGATAAGCTCTACGATCTTGTCATCTAATATATCGATTTCATCTCGAACTTCTTTGAGTGAGTTACATTTTTTCATATTGGTTCCTTTTATAAAGCTTGCGCTAAAAATGGGTTATTGACAACTTCTATCGCTTTTCTGCCTGCTTCGCTTGAGAGTTCATATTGTTTGAGAAAATAGGCTGACTCTTGAAGCTTTTTTGCGATGAGGGTATCTACCTCTTTAAGGTCATAATCATACTTTTCTCCCAAGGCCTCTTGGCTGAGTGAAAAGAGTGCTTTGAGCTCTCTGTGAAGCTCAACAATGCGCTCCATATACGCAAGTGATTTGTTGCGCGCTTCTAAAAAAGCAGGAGATTTTTCAACATAGACTTTCATATCATCAGGAGCTATAGAGGACATTTGGTTGAAGAGGTTTTCATACTCTTCACATCGTGCATCAAAATTTTGCGTCATCAGAAAGTTTGCAATCTTGACTTGAAATTTTGGATATTCTTGTGCGAATTTTTCTTTCATAAAGATCCCCCTCTTATAATTTTGTCATTATACCAAGCATAAATAAAAATCTGTTAACACTATTGTAACTATTTCCCTTTATAATTCTTTTTACGATTCTTCATGTATGGTCTTTTTCTGACTCATTGAGATTATGCATACTCCTTACCTTGGGATGTCCTTGTTTTTATAAGCAAGATATCCCACGATAATCACTAACAACGTAAACATCACGATCCAAATATAGATACTTCCTCCGTGTGCAGCTTGATCAATCATCTCTTCATTCATTGTATTCCCTTTTTGAGTATAGTTATTTTTTTCTCTATCTGCTCGATCATTTTTGCATCTTGCGTTGTTGCCTTGATCTGTTCGAGCCAAAACAGAGATGCTTTTTTATATCCATAAAAAGAGGAGAGGGTGAGTATCTTCTCTTTTTGTTCAAGTGTGAGATGTTCACCAAGAAGTGATGCGGCAATGAGCTGAGAGCTTATGGGCTCCATCGAGAGGATCGACTCAAAGGCTTTGTTGTACTCTTTGGATGTATGAGCGTACGCAAAGTCATGATATCTTTTTGGAAGATGGGCGATACTCTCTTGTGTCATTTCTTTTTGTAAAAGCGCGTAGTAGGAGCGAAGAGATCTATCTTCTACGAGAGAATGAAGTTCAAGATATTCTTGGCAACTATCTTCTATGCCCACAGCGCGATTGAGCGCACATTTGCCAAGATAGACACGCGCGAGCATTGTGAGATCTGCACTCATCCTTGCATGCTCTTGTGCACGAACAAGATCATTTTTAGCAAGGAGTTGCTTATCTTGCAAGAAGCTTTTTGTGTAGGATTCAAAAGCGTTGGAACTTTTATATTGCCACTCATTGGGTGGTGATTGAAAAGAGCATCCAGCTAAAAAATAGACAAGGGATGTAAGAAGAACAAAGCGTATCATGGAAGTTCTACCTCCTCTTTTGTTTCATCAAGCATAATTGCATCGACCTTATCAAGGATCTGATTTGATTTTTGCAGGGTCACAGCAACCTGATCTTTGAGCCCTACGAGATCCTCATCGAGTGCTCCGATGCTTTGTACTGTAGGATCAAGAGTTTCGAGCTTTTGTTTGACATCTGTAAGAATGGCGTGAAGCTCTTTGATCGCAAGAGAAGAGGGTTGCATAATATCTTGATCGACCTTTGCTGTGAGAAGATCGGTACTATGCATAATATTAGCAAGGGATTCTAGCGAGCGTATCAAACTTTGCGTTGCTACTGTGTCCCCTGTGATCGTCGTGAGAAGTGCATCATTCTTTGCTAAATTGGTTGTAAACATTTTAATATTAGAGACGATCTCAAAGATCTCAGAATCATCGGCTGAGAGTCTGCTTGTGATCTTATCTATGGATGTAATGATATTGATAAGTTTATCGACAACGGGCTCAAGTTTAGAGACCATCGCGTTGATATCATCGCTGATAATGATCTCAATAGAGGAGCCATCAGGAAGTGGAGTATTTCCCACAGTGGAATAGACTTCAATGTGCGGCGAGCCAATGAGTGGGCGTTGTAAAAGGAGCATCGATTGTTCACTGATCCATTTTCTATTCTCTTCATTGACAGAAAACTCTACCTTGACACTTCCATCATCATTAAGTGCTATGGCATCGATTACACCGATGCGAAAACCAGCAAAACGAAGAGGCATCCCTATACTAAAAGAGCTCGCACTTTGGGTGTTGAAATAAAAGCTATAGCGCTTTTCAAAGGCACCTTTTTCTTTAAGGATGAGATAGGAAAATGCGGTAATTGCCACAAGAAGGGCAATGACAAAGATCCCAACAGAGAGTTTCATTCTATTATATTGCATCTGCACCCTTTATAATAAAGTTCATTGGAATGAGTATCAAGAATAAGTATATTTTTGTTCCCATCATTGAGCCTTTCTAGTGTCTCAATTATAGCATTCATTGTCTCAATTTTTTTGATAAGCAAAAGGGGTGTGACGATGATGATATCTTGTTTTTGTGACATAAGTGCGCGAAGCACCATTACATAAAAGAGCTCTTGGGATGTACATTGGTTGGCTCTATAGTTTGCTATATGCCCAAGATCTATTCTTTGGAGATACTCTCTTGCTATGTTTTGAGCTTGGGATGTAGGCATATGCTCATGGAACTCTTTAATTAGCGCAATATTCTCAAGCATATTGAGATTGGAGATTACAGGCGTTTCACTCGATATAAGCGAATATTGCTCGTGCGTTTGGAGATAGTTTTCAAGCTCTTTGTAATGGGCAAAGAGTCTTAGAGTGATTGGAGTAGTAATGATATCACCTCGATAAAAAAGATAGCAATAAAAAGCTTCACCATTCCGCTGAGAACAGAGATGGGGATCGCAGTATAAGCATTTTGTGTTTTAAGCCCGCTATAGATAGGGATCAGCATCGTTACAAACCCAAAAGCGATACTTTTAAGAAGTAAGACGACAAAGTTGTTAAACTCTAGAGCATTTAACAAAAGGTTCTTATACGTGTGTAGATCCATGTTCATATAAAAGAGTGTAAAGATATAGCCACTCACCAACATAATGATCGCAAACAAAATAGCAAGGGATGTAATACTGATAATACCACTAATAATGCGAGGCAAAAAGAGATAATCGATAAGATCGATATCGTAGTGTTTGAGCGTATTGAGTTCTTTGTTGACATTCATCACGGCTATTTCGGTATTGATCGCGGCACCAGAGCGCAAAGAGATCAGCAGGGCGGTAAAAAAAGGTGCGAACTCATTGAGTACAAAAGTGACCAAAATAGAACCTATCTCACTTTGTAGATTGTATTTTGCGGCAAGAACAATGACGATACCCACAAAAACAGAACCAAAAAGAAAAGCGAGGATAATAAAGAGAGGGATGATCCCAACAGCTGTAAAATAGATCTGTTTGATCAAAACCATTCGCATCGCAGGGGAGTAGCTTTTTGCTTGCAAAAGATGGATCAGGCAAAGTGCTGTAAAATGAAGCGCTTCATAGATAGAAGCAAAAAAAGAGAGCGTGGCATCGCCAATACTCTCTATAAACTTGATCAGTTTAGAATTTTGCATTTGGGATAGGATAGTGTTCAACGACAAAGTCGATATCTTTGTCACCACGACCACTGAGGTTGACCAAAATTGTCTGCTCTTTTGGGAGTGTGCTTGCAAGCTTCATCGCATACGCCACAGCGTGCGCTGATTCTAAAGCAGGAATAATCCCCTCGAGTTGAGAGAGTTTATAAAAGGCATCGACCGCCTCTTCATCATTACTCAGACCCACTTTTGTACGCCCTATATCTTTGAGATAGGCGTGTTCTGGCCCTACCGATGGGTAATCGATCCCACTTCCTATTGAATACACAGGAGCAGGCTCTCCGTTGGCATCTTTGAGCATAAAGGAGTTAAATCCATGCATGATACCCTCTTCACCGTAAGTGAGTGTTGCTGCATGATCTCCAAGTGCCTCACCGCGCCCCATAGGCTCTACACCATAAAGATTGACACCCTCTTCATCGATAAAAGCTGAGAAGATCCCCATTGCATTAGAGCCTCCACCAACACAGGCAACGATATTATCTGGCAGACGCTCTTCATGCTCTAAAAATTGCTCTTTTGATTCAAAACCGATCACGCTTTGAAAGTCACGCACCATCATCGGAAACGGGTGAGGACCAACAACCGAACCGATACAATAGATCGCATCATCGACTTGTGCCACGTAGCTCTCAAAAGCAGAATCCACCGCTTCTTTGAGAGTTTTAAGACCATGTGTCGCTGGGATCACTTTTGCACCGAGTATCTTCATACGCACCACATTTGGATGCTCTTTTGCGATATCCACTTCCCCCATATGGATCTCACACTCTAAACCAAAATACGCCGCAGCGGTAGCCAGGGCTACTCCGTGTTGCCCCGCTCCTGTTTCTGCGATCACTTTTTTCTTCCCGAGGTGTTTAGCGAGTATCACCTCTGCCATACAATGGTTGAGTTTGTGCGCACCTGAGTGGTTGAGATCTTCACGTTTGAGATAGATCTTTGCACCACCACAATGTTGTGTGAGGTTGCTTGCATAAGAGATCGGAGTAGGGCGCCCTTGATAATGTTTGCGAACATATTGAAGGTCTTGTATAAATTTTGGGGAGTTTTTGAGCTCTTGATACGCACGCGCGATATCAGCAAATGGTTGTTCTAAAATAGGTGGGATGTAGGCTCCACCAAATCTGCCAAAGTAGCCGTTTTGGTCTGGATGTGTCTGTAAATAGGAGGTTGCCATAGATTTGATTCCTGTGTAAAATTAAATGCGAACCATTATAATTTACAATCGATCAAATCTGGCTTATATATTAGTCTTCGTAAAATCTATTTTTGTGTGGAAATTTTTCTATATAACCATACTCATCATCATCGTAGTCATCAAAATCGTTTTCAAAGACTTTGTCATATCCTAACTCTTCTAACATCGCATCGATCTTTTCAGTGTCAATCCCATTTTCTTGGCTATATTCTAAAATAGCGTCAATATCCTTACCCATTACACAACCCAATTCAAGTGCAAATTGAAGGTCTTGTAGTGTCATAACAACCCCTATAAATAAATGAGAGATTTTGGTCTCAAATAAAATTATACTCTCGAATTAAATTTTTTTCGCTAAAAATAATCTTAAGAAATTGGTTTGATTACCCCTGTTTGAAGGTGGATAAACTTGTTTTTTTAAGTTTAAGGAAAGACATATATATATAATCTAGGTTAATTTAAAATTTAAGGATTAGTATGGATAATTTATTAAAAAAGTATTTTTAAATATCAGTGCTGGTGTGATTGGTGGGTCAATAGTTTACTTGGCTTCAAGAGATGTAGATGGAGTTTCAGGTGCGGATATTTTTGTATTTGCACTCATTATGATCAGTTTTATTGGTTCATATATTGTGATAAAAAAGGGCAATAAAAATGAAAAATAGTGTAAAAAAACTAATAATAGCAAGTTTGTTTGTAGGAGTAGGTCTTTATTCCTTAACATTAACACATCCTGATTTTAAACAAGTTATGATTTGTGAGGGTGAAGCGAAAAACCCAAATGAGTGCTTAAAAGCTGTAGAGATGCTTTTAAAAAGTAAAAAAAATGTAACCGATTTTTCAACATATAGATTTGATTTTTATACTATTGATGCTGAGCGTGCAAAAAGAGCTTTACCAGAAAGATATAAACAAACAGATGAAGAATTTATAGATGAAATGATAGCACAATCATATCTATTTGCTGGAATAATATATTTTAATTTAGGTCAGCCTGAAATAGGAGTAGAAATGTATCAAAAAGCATTAGAGTACGATCCTAAACACAGTGATGCTAATGCAAATCTTGGTGTTGCTTATCTTCTTGGAAAAGGGATAGAGAAAAATAAAATACAAGCATATAAACATTGGATGATTGCTGCGAAACAAGGAAACTCTCAATCTCAAAACAATCTAGATGTTTTATGTCGTGAAAGCCCTTGGGCGTGTAAGTAGAAAAATCTTTTTTTCGCTTGCATACAAAAATAGATCAAAGAATGGCTAAGTGTTATGATATAATAATGAACATTTCGTACAAAGGATCTCATATGCAAGCTGCATATAGTTTAAATTCTAATGAACTCAATATCAACTTTGTCAATGCCATAAAAGAGATGTTTCAAAATAAAGATATAGAGATAATAATAACCGATCATAGTGCTGGTGAGGTGGATGATTATAGAAAATTTCTCTCTCAAAAAATCGAGCAATACAAGACAAATCCTGAGTCGTTTGTAGAACTTGGTAATGATTTTTGGCAAGAGAGTGAAAAAAGACTTATCCAGCGACATCAACAAAAAGCTATGTAGTTGAAAATAATACACTATCCTGAATTTCAAAAAGAGTTAGATGCTATCTTAGATTATATCGCTCTAGACAGCTTGGAGCGTACTATTGAATTTCACAGAGAACTACAAGGGCAAATATCTAAAATTGTAGATATGCCTTATGTGCATAGACGCTCCATACACTTTGACGATGAACAAGTAAGGGATCTCATCTTTAAGGGCTATACGATTACTTATCTTATTGACGGGGATAAAATAGTAATTTTAGGTATTTTGAAATACAAAAAAAGTTTCTTATTCAAGCCGTAATTTTTTTAAGAAATTGGTTTGATTTTTTGCTTGATTGAGCGTGGGATGTGGGCAAAGGGGATCTTTTGGATTCCCAGTTTTTTGCCATCTTCAAAGGCGAGCACTTCGATGTTTTGGCTTTGGGCATCGTAGCGAAGCACTTTATAAAGTACCTTCTCTACTTTAAACTCTATCCCTTTATCAGCGAGTTCTATATTTTTGTTCTTCTTTGCCATTGTTAGTCCTTGAGATAGATCCCTGTATCTTTGATCTCAATTTTACCTTTTTGCGCAAGGGATGTAAGGGTGCGCTTGAACTCTTTTTTACTCATCGCAAAATGCTCTTTGATAAGCTCTGGATCACTTTTAGAATTATAAGGGAGAATACCATTACTTTTTGCGAGCATATCGAGTATCTTCTCTTCTGTTGCATCGCCCCCTTTAGCTCCTGGCTTTTGCAGGCTCAAATCGATATTTCCATCAGATCTAATCGTTTTGATGTAAGCGGTCTTTTCATCTCCAAGAGTGATATTTTCAAAGATCTCGTTGTGGTAGATGAGCCCTTCGTATTTGTTCTCAACGATACATTTATACCCTAGAGGTGTTTTGGTGATAATAAGGATCTTGACCTCTTGATGAGGTTTGAGCCCGCGCACGCGACGCTCAAAAAAGTCACCTAGCTTTTCACTTCCTACAAGGCGGTGTGTCTTTTCATCATACACCACTTTGAGAAATCGTTTTTCCCCAACTTTAAAAGGGGTCTTTTGTAGCATCTTTGGTACGAGTAGATCTTTTGGAAGCCCCCAGTCAACAAAAGCACCAAAAGGAGCGACATCCACCACTTCAAAAAGCCCAAAGCCATCAAGCATCGCTCTTGGTTTGAGAGTGGTTGCGACGATCCTATCTTCTGAATCTGTGTATAAAAACACTTCAACAAGAGAGTCGATCTCCATTGCATCAGTGACATAGGCTTTGGGTAAAAGCACATCTTTGTCATCGAGTGACATTAAAAAAAGTCCGTGTGGGGTGTCTCTATCAACGCGTAGACAGTTGATCTCTCCGAGGCAGAGGTGTTGGTTTTGTTTCATAATCTTTCCTTGTTATTCCGTCAGTGAACTCTAGGTTCAAGTTAGAGTGACATTATAGCTTAGATTATTGGATGCTTAAAAAAATCAGTATTTAAAATCTTCTTAGAATCAAAAAAGTACAAAAGAGTACTATTGCGAAAATAATTACTATCAAAGGATAAAATATGTTTAAAATTACTGTAGAAAAAGAGTGTGGCTGTTTCAAAAGAAGCGACTTACAAAACAATCTAGAACTTGCTTCAAAAGATGAAGCACTTCTTAAATCGATTGAGATGAAAGAGCATATGAACGATAAGTTTTGTGGTAAACACACGTTTAAAGTGCAAGAGCTTGGAGATCAGTTCGTGATCGCTATGAATGACTCTACAAGCAACGGATGTTGCGGCGGTGGATGTGGAAGTCACTAAACTTCTACATCCCAAGATGCTATGACTCGAGTGAGCGTAGCGTCTTTTTCTTCCAGATCAAAAAGAGTATCGTCGAGATACCAGAACTCCCCAAAACCATCGCCATCACTACGATCTGATAACGCACCGCTATAAGTGGATCGACCCCTGAGAGGATCTGACCTGTCATCATCCCAGGTAAAGAGACAAGCCCCACTGCCAAAAAAGAGTTTATTTGTGGAATCATCGAAGCTTTGAACGCGATGCTGCGCGCTTTTTCATAGCTATGGATTGCTATCTCATTTTCAAAACGCTCTGCACTCAAAGCAACCGCATTCATCGCATTGGCATAGATCATCCCCGCTAAAGGGATCACAATCGATGGAGTGTAGAGGGGTTTGATCTCTAAGACTAGCACAAGGACGATGAGAAGATTAAAGCTGCCACCCAGGGCAATAGAGGCAAACAAAATAGTATAGTCATACAGATTCTTCTCTTTTAAACTACGCAGGGCGATCACACTTGAGATACTTATCATAATGAGAATAATACAAAGACCAAGCCACCAAGAGCTCTGTGAAAAAAGAAATGTAAGTGCATAGCCGATAAGCAAAAGCTGTGAGACCATCCGAAGCGTAGCATAGCCAAGCTCTTTGGCATCATCAAGCCATCTATAGTAAAAAAATGCAACGATGATAAGAGGTGCAAGCATATAAAAAAGATGGCTCAGAGCGATCGTTTGCATTTGGCTCTCCTAAATCAAATAAGGGATGCCAATTTTTTGGCAATAGGAGTGGAGCATCTCTCTTTCAAAATCGTTGTTTGTTGCATATTGGTAGCCAAATGTTTTGCCCCACATCCCATGCTCCTCCATACAAAGATAGAAAAACACCTCATGGTGCCATGGAGCAAAACTCTCATAAGCGTGCTTAAACATCTCTACCTTTGTCTCATCAGGATAGGATGTCTTGCCACTCGCATCTGCATGAGGGATTTGAGTGATCTTGGTATGAAAGTCACGGGAGCGAAGCTGTTTGATCACAGGCTTGATAAAGGTGAGCGTCCCAAAGCTCACAAGCGCTACCTCTTTAGGGTCAAACTCATTGATGAGTCGTTGATAGACTTCACCGTACTCTGTTAAATATCCCTCATACTCTACAATAGGGTGAAAGTGAAACCCAACCTTCACTCCAATATCTGCGAGCTTTCTTGCTGCTTGGATGCGCTTGTTGAGTGATGCGGTAAGGTGCTCTTCGTTATTGATGATGGTTTGGGTATTGAGGCTCCAAGTACAGAGGATATTCTTTGGTACCTCATTCTCGAGAAAATATTTGATATTGTCTGATTTGGTCTTAAACTCTAAGATCACGTTGGGATGTTTGCGTGCAAAGGTAAAAAGCGCATCGAGTATCCCCTCGCGATTCCCCCACATCAAAGAATCAGAACTCTGCCCCGTTCCTATATGGTAGGTTTTATTTGGGTCAAGATTGAGCTTAAGGAGTTTCTCTTTAAAACCACTATCGAAGGTGATGGTGTTTTGGTTGTAAAAACTTTGGATAGAACAATAAGAGCAATCAAAGCCACAACTCTCCACTGCATCAAGCGTTAGAAGGTTACAGCAACGTGTCTTTTCACTCGCAACGGGGCAAAGCCCCAAGCCAAAGCCCTCTTTTTCTTGTGTTTTAAACGTGTATTTTTGCTCTGTTGGGATGTTTTTGAGAGTAAAATCTTTATAGGAGTTTGGTTTGTCTCTGAGTGCTTCGTAGGCTTTTTTTAGACGCGAAAAGACCACTTTACGCTCAGAGTGTTCGGGAAATATCCCCTCAATACTCCCCTCATCCCAAAGTGCAAGATCGCGCGCGATATCGATGATCTGTTTGAGCTCTTGATGGGAAAACTTATACTCAAAAGCCCTCAGACGTATAAAATTTTGATCTTGGGATGTAAGCTTATTAAAAAATGTATTTTGTATACTGTTTTGAAATTTCTCTTCATAATTATTCATAAGGGAATTTTAGCGAAAATTAAAAGATATGAGAATCTAAAGAATATTGCATTTTGCAATAAAGTGAAAATGAAGTACAAAGATAATGTAGAATTGCACAAATCACTCAGTCAAAATGAAGCGAGGAGGATGCTATGACTTTAGGAAAATGCCCTTATTGTGAAGATGGGATGATAGAGGTGCGTGACAAAGAGGTGCGCGGAAAAAAAGTGAAACTCTATGCCTGTAGCAATGCCCATTGGATGACAGAAGATGGAGAGATGTTTGAACTTACATCCGATGCTACATGTGATTTTCGTATCTGGCAAAACTCCTTGGCAAAATATGGAAAGTGGCTCTCTTATAAAGAGGTGCGAACACTTTTAGAAGATGGAAATATTGAACTTGAGTTTGTAAGCAAGAAATATGGCAAAAAGATCCCTTATACAAAGCAGGTAATTCTCGATCAAGAGTATGGAGTGAGTATTTTATGGAGTGACTGAGTGCGATTTACTTAAACTTACTTAAAAGTTAATAAAATTTTTATAATCTTTTGAGTACAATACGCGTCCGCTTTGCTGTTTTAACATTGAGTTGAGTGTTTTTATCTCTATAATATGTATAGAGTTAAAAGTATTGGCAAGCTTGAAGACTGCCTAAATGCAGCAAAGATATGTATAAGAGTTCTCGCCAAAGGCGAAGCTTTAGTGACTGAGCAATTTCCGGACTTGTTCGGATATTGTGAGAAACGAGATAGGCATCTCGCCAAAGGCGAAGCTTTAGTGACTGAGCAATCTCCGAACGTGTTCGGATATTGTGAGATAAAATAATAGGAGACTTTCAATGAAAGTACGCGCTTCAGTAAAGAAGATGTGTGATGACTGTAAAGTTATCAAACGCAAAGGCATTGTTAGAGTGATCTGCAAAGTCAAAAAACATAAACAGAGACAAGGATAATCATGGCTCGTATTTCTGGTGTTGATTTACCTAAAAAGAAAAGAATTGAGTATGGTCTAACATACGTATATGGTATTGGTCTTTATGCTTCACGTCAAATCCTTGACGCTACAGGTATTGACTATAATAAGAGAGTTTATGAACTTTCTCAAGATGATGTAGCAGCTATCACAAATGAAATTCGTGAAAATCACGTTGTAGAAGGTGATCTTCGTAAGCAAGTTGCTATGGACATTAAGGCACTTATGGATTTAGGTTCATACCGTGGTCTACGTCACCGTCGTGGTCTTCCATGTCGTGGTCAAAAAACTAAGACAAATGCGCGTACTCGTAAGGGTAAACGTAAAACTGTCGGCGCAGCGTAAGGGATTATAGATGGCAAAAAGAAAAGCTGTAAGAAAAAAAATAGTTAAAAAGAACGTTGCACGTGGTATCGTTCATATCTCTGCATCTTTCAACAACACATTAGTAACAATTACTGATGAGATGGGGAACATGATCGCTTGGAGTTCAGCTGGTAGCCTTGGTTTCAAGGGAAGCAAAAAATCTACACCGTTTGCAGCGCAAGCAGCAGTAGAAGCAGCAGTTGAAAAAGCACAAGTGCATGGTATAAAAGAACTTGGTATTAAAGTTCAAGGTCCTGGTTCAGGTCGTGAGACAGCGGTAAAAGCTGTAGGTGCTATCGAAGGTATCCGTGTTACATTCATGAAAGATGTTACACCATTACCACACAACGGTTGTCGCGCACCTAAGCGTCGTAGAGTTTAAGGAGATTACTGATGGCAAGATATAGAGGTCCAGTAGAAAAAATCGAAAGAAGATTTGGTGTAAGCCTTAACTTAAAAGGTGAGCGTCGTTTAGCAGGAAAATCTGCAATAGACAAGCGTCCATATGGTCCAGGTCAACATGGTCAACGTCGTAAAAAAGTTTCTGAGTATGGTTTACAACTCAATGAAAAACAAAAAGCGAAATTCATGTATGGTGTTTCTGAGAAACAATTCCGTGCATTATTCGTAGAAGCAAAACGTCGTGAAGGAAATACAGGTACGAACCTTGTTACTCTTATCGAGCAAAGACTTGATAACGTAGTATATCGTATGGGATTTGCTTCAACTCGTCGTTTCGCACGCCAATTAGTGACACATGGTCACTTACTTGTTGATGGTAAAAAAGTGGATATCCCTTCTTACCGTGTAAAACCAGGTCAAAAAATTGAAGTTCGTGAATCAAGCAAGAAAAACGTACAAGTTGTTCGCGCTTTGGAACTTACAAACCAAACTGGTTTAGCTCCATGGGTTGATATCGATGCTGAAAAAGTATTTGGTATCTTTACTCGTTTACCAGAACGTGAAGAGGTTGTTATTCCAGTTGAAGAACGTTTAATCGTTGAACTTTACTCGAAATAATAATTAAAACAAAGGCGTTTGAGAATGAAAAAAATTAAAACTACTCCACTTGCTCCTCAAGAATTTGAGGTAGAACAGATTAGTGAGAATGAAGCTAATATTATAGCGTTCCCTTTTGAAACAGGGTATGCTATCTCTTTAGCTCACCCACTTCGCCGTTTTTTATTAAGTAGCTCTGTTGGTTATGCTCCAATAGCTATTAAAATTGAGGGTGCTAGACATGAGTTTGACTCAGTACGTGGTATGCTTGAAGATATTTCAGACTTCATTTTAAATCTTAAAGATATTCG
>JAVETX010000034.1:0-27755 GCA_034005845.1 Sulfurimonas sp.
CTCAAACTTTAGATTGCTTCAACTCGAAGTATCTCGATTGACCCGCTTTTCAGTGGGTGTCTCTGTTTGTGGACGGGAATTATAGGGGGATATAACTTAAAGTTTAATTAAATAAATAAGAAATATACGAGTTATGAAAAATTTCTTTTTTAGTATGTTTTTTTACACACTAAATAGAACAGATCCAGCCACCACCAAGGAGTTTATTGTTATCATAAAATACCGCTGCCTGCCCCATAGCCACACCAAAGACACTCTCTTTTAGTGTTACTTTAGCCCTCTCACCTTCTAATACAACATGACAAGGTACAGCTTTTGTTCTATATCTTAGTTTGACAGTAGTATCAAACTCTTTTTCTTGAGTAAACATATTAAGGTTCTCTAGTTCCACTTCTGTACAAACGAGTTCCTCTTTTTTCCCAACTACTATTTGATTCTTGTTCGCATCAATAGAAACTACATAATGAGGATCATGTGCACCATTGACTGTAAAGCCTTTTCTTTTGCCTATAGTGTAATGCATATACCCTTTATGCTCTCCAACTACTTTACCCTCTGTATCAAGAACCTCTCCTACCTTATCAACATCAACATACTCTTTTAAAACATCTGTATAGGTAGTTTCTACAAAACATATCTCACTAGACTCTGCTTGAGAAGCAAAAGACTCTAAACCTTTTATAGAAGATGCAAACTCTTTTATATCACTCTTTTTTCTCGTACCCAAAGGAAAAAGAAGTCGACTCAAAATAGATTTATCTACATAAAATAAAAAATAGCTTTGATCTTTTGTATCATCATCCGCTGTATAAAAATATTTTCCATCTGTTTTTATATAGTGCCCTGTTGCAACGTAGTACGCCCCAATAGAATCAGCAAACTCTACCATTGCACCAAATTTTAAATTTCTATTACATAGAGCACAAGGATTTGGGGTTTTTCCACTTTTGTAGGTTTCTATAAAGGGCTGAAAGACTTTTTCATCAAATGTTTGTTGTAGATCAAGGACGTGAAGTTTTACGCCCACAAATTCTGCGGCTTTTTGCGCACGTGCGAGGTGGATTTCGTGATAGCCAGGTTTAGCGTGTAGTTTCATATATACACCCTCTACTTCATAGCCATCCCTTTTTAATAATAAAGCGGTAATTGTTGAATCAACACCTCCGCTCATTCCAACTAAAACTTTATTTTTATCCAACATTGGTATACCTTTAGATATCTTTTATATACGAATAGTACCTATTTATTTATTATCTTTTTGGATGTTTTTTTCTTGAGAAAAGTCATGTAAGGATTTATAGTAGGATGTATCATCAAGACCAAAATCTTCTAATGCACTCATCTGCGCGAGCAACGATTCTTCTATCTCTTGAGCCACACAATCAAGATCATCTGTAAGTTTTATCATATCTACATCTTCTTGATCGATCATACCACTTGCATAAAGTTTCGTGTTGATAAAGTCTAAAAGAGGCTGATAAAATTCTGTTCCTATTACAAATATCTTCACCCCAGTTACTTTTCTTGTTTGGATAAGAGTCAAGGCTTCAAAAAGCTCATCGAGTGTCCCAAATCCACCTGGTAAAATCACATACGCCATTGAGTATTTGACCAACATCACTTTTCTAGAGAAGAAGTATTCAAATTCTAAGTCTTTTGTTGTGTATTTATTTGCTACTTGTTCAAAAGGAAGATTGATATTGAGCCCAACTGATTCTACATCCTTATGCTCTTTTGCTCCTCTATTGGCTGCTTCCATAATCCCAGGTCCACCGCCTGTCATGATATTAAAGCCTTTTGATGCTAAGAGTGAAGAGAGTTTTTGTGCTTGTTGATAGTAGTAGTTATCTTCTGGAGTTCTCGCACTTCCAAAGATCGTAACAGTAGGTCCAAGATCACCTAACTCATCAAAACCTTTCACAAAATCAGCCAATATACGAAAGACACTCCATACATCCGCAGATTTGATATCTTTTATATATTTTTTAGCAGCCTCATTTTTCTTATTCTTCAATTTATCCCTTTAATTGATTCAATCTTTCTTTTTTGGTTCCAATCGTTGTGATCTGTACACCAAAGTTTCCATCAACGATCACCACCTCACCTTGTGCTATAACATGGTTATCTACCAAGATATCAAGTGGGTCATTTGCTAGTTGGTTCAGCTCGATAACAGAACCGATATCCATATTTAAAACATCTTTAAGAAGCATCTTTTTCTTTCCAATTCTTACACGTACTGGAAGCTTTACATCCATAATAAGTGAGATATTGCTCATCTCTTCAGCACTTAAATTTAAACCAGAGGCAATATGTTCGCTTTGTCCTTGTGAAGATGAAGAAGCACGAGATTCTTCAACAGCGGGAGTATTTTTATCCTCTCCACTGAGTGCTTTTTGCAACTTTTCATCCATAATGAACATCAAAAGCGAATCTAATGCACCTAAATGAAACTTGTACACGAACATCTTGCTAAAAGACTCAAGGCTTATTTCTGATTCTGAATTCACAAAATCGATATCTTCTATCTTAAAAGAAAGAATAGGCATCTCTTTTTGTGCAGAAAGAGTGTTAGAGATCGCTCCAAAAATATTAGAGATGATCTCTTTGGTCGCATCAAGGTCATCATCGCTTACATCTTCTCTATCACTCGCATCTTCGCCCATCATCATATCTGACAAAGAAGCCGCAAGATTTGGAGGAAGTGCTACCATAGCATTTGCATCTACATCCCCAGATATACTTATTTTGAGTAAAACGATCGGAGGGATGATATTGGAGATGATGCTTAAGTTTTGCTCCTCTTTAAGAGCAAGTGTAGGTGCTTGCCCTACAAGAGCTTCAATCGTACCGACTGTTTCACTTTCAAATAGCTTCATAAAATCACTCATGCTCTAATCCTCAAATATATTTTTCTTTTCTTCTTTTTTCTCTTCAAACTCATCTTCATCTTCGTCTTCATCCACATCGATCATAATATCTTTAACACCAGATATTTTCTCATGTCTGAGCTGTTCGAAGTTTTCAAGAGCACGTTTGACCGCATCTTTTTCTGTATCGATCACTTCTGTGATCTGAATCGATTTTCTAAATCTTCTTAGACCGATCTCACCCTTAAATCTCTCTTTGCCATCAATTCTCACTGTTACAATATCATCTGCAGGAGAAGAAAGGCGGATCACATCATCTACTTTGAGATCTAAAATATCACGCATGGTAAGCTCAGAATCACCAAGATTTGCCTCAACACTTACTTGAGCCCCACCAAGGAGAACTTGAAGCTCTGTATTTCTACTTTTCTTTGAGCTTGTTTCATTGAGCATTAAATCGCGTGAAGCAAGTTTTGGTAAAACAGGCTCGAGCGAGATAACAGGATAACAAATATTCATCATCCCAGAGCTATGTCCAATAATAATTTCCATAACCACCATCACAACGATCTCATTTTGTGCAACGATCTGTACGACATTAGGGCTTGACTCTTTTGATTCAACTGCTGGATAGACCTCCATAACAGGTCCCCATGCATCTTTGAGCGTACTCATCATAACACGTAAGATCGTCTCAAAAAGACTTAGCTCAATATCAGAAAACTCTCTATTTGCATCAAAGGGTTCCCCTTTTCCACCTAAAAGTCTATCAAGCATTGGAAAAGCGATCGATGGATTGATCTCTATAATTCCACTTCCCTCCAAAGGCTTCATAGAAAACACATTGAAGCTCGTCGGATTTGGCAGAGACATCAAGAACTCGCCATAGGTCATCTGATCAACTGAATGTAGTTGAATCTCAACAATAGAGCGCATGATAGAAGATATCTGAGATGCCAAAGATCGTGCCATCTTATCATGAACCCCACGAAATGCACGAAGTTGCTCTTTTGAAACCCTATTTGGTCGTTTAAAATCGTAAAGTGTTACCTGTCTTTGCGGTAGAAGGTGAGAGTCGTCTGATTGTTGTAAGACATCATCACCCTCATCTTCTACAACGTCGAGTAGAGCATCTATCTCTTCTTGGGAAAGTATATCTGCCATCTTATGCTCCTATACTCTCTTTAATTTTTTGTAAAACTGATTTGTGGATCTGTGAAATGCGAGACTCTGTAATACTTAGAACCTCACTAATCTCTTTAAGTGTCAGCTCTTCAAAATAATAGAGCTGAATAATAAGCTGTTCGCGTTCATTATAAGCTGAGAGAACACTTTTAATCACATCGATCAGCTCCTCTTTTTCAATTTGAGCAAGTGCCGCACCCTCATCACCCACCTGAAGCTGATCATGCAATGGCATCACAGTATAGATGGTAGACGCAAGTCGTGCATCGTGGATTTTTTCTAGATCTTCTTCTAAAATCTGAGCCAACTCTTCATCTGTTGGTTCTTCATCATGAATAGAGCGATACTCTTCAATAGCATAATCTATCGCTTTTACAAGCTTTCTACTCGCACGACTGAGAATATCCAAACTACGCAGATAATCCAACATTGCTCCATAGACTCTTTTTTTCGCATAGCCCCAAAAGGAATCGTTGAGCCCCTCATCATAACGACGTGCAAGTTTGATCAACTCCTCTGTGCCAATCGCTGAGAGATCCATAAAATCTACAGAACTTGGAAGTCTCTCTTTGAGACGAAATGCCATCGCTTTTACAGCAGGAAGATACTGTATTGCGAGTTCATCCTCTTTGTGCTTGAGGTCTTCTTGGTATGCGTTTGGAGTCATGCTTTCACCCCTTCTGCGTGTTCAGAATTCATTTTAATCGCTAAATCAGTGATCTTACTTGCAGAATCTATGATTTTTTCCCTTTTATTGATCTCTTTGACAAACATATCAAGCTCTTTTTCATGTTGATCTTTTGGAAAATTATATGCTTTTGCCGTAATCGTTCTGTAATAAAGTGCAATAATTATATGAGAAAAAAGGTAGAAGAATATCGTAATAAAAAAAGTGTATACCAATAAACCCTCTGCATCAAAAGATTTTAATATGCCAAAGACGATTCCAATAAAAAAGCCTTGAACAGTAAAGAAATACACAAAATTTTCACCTAGCATCTATCCTGCCCCAAAATAGAGTTAAAAATGTTCAATCAAGCGCTTAAAGAGCCCTGTCAAACCACTTTCGTTTGAATGAACTAGCATATTACGTTCCAACTTAGCGGATATTTTCGCAGCGATTGCAAGTAAATCTTTACTCGGTTGTGATGAGGGATGCAGTGAAGTAAAAAGTGCTCTTTGTTTCACTGCACTCGCCACTTTTACATCCGCATTAATCTTCCCAAGTAGCTGAAGATCAAGATCACTCTTGATATTCATACTTGCAACTTTTTTGATCTTATCAAATACCGCTTGACCCTCTTTATCACCTTTGACCTGATTGAGGATCATACTCACATCATTGCGTAATGCCGCCACTGTTTTGATTGTAGCATACGCATCTGTAATTGCTGCTGGATCGGGCACAGTCACTACTATCACATCATCTGCCGCATTTAAGAACATCTGAATATGTTCCCCAATTCCAGCACCTGTATCGATGATCATCACATCGAGCTTGTCAAGGATCTTTGCCTCTTCCATAAAACGATCAAAGAGAGCTTTATCAGAGTATTTAAGTATCTCATCACCACTCTCACCTGGGATCAAAATAAGATTTCTCGTGATCGGGATAAGAATATCACTCACACTCGCTTCACCTTTAAGAACATGTAAGATATTTTTCTTTATCTTCACATTGAACATCACATCCAAATTCGCAAGCCCAATATCTGCATCAAAGATCCCAACATTGAGACCGCTTTGAGAAAGCACATAAGCAAGGTTCGAGCTAATCGTACTTTTTCCAACGCCCCCTTTTCCACTTGTTATAGCAATGAAACGTGTTTTTTTTGAGCGCTTTGGTGTGTTTTGTGAAACGAGCTCTTCTAGTTTTTCAGCTTGATGCCCAATCATGCTTTACTCCGATTAAATCCATGTAATAAACACTCTACCAAAAAGTCACTACTCGCACACACGAGATCTTCTGGAACCTCTTGTCCTACAGAAAAATAGCTAATAGGTTTTTTCGTTTCATACGCAAGTGAAAAGATATTTCCAAACCCTTTTGTCTCATCGAGCTTTGTAAACATCATCGTATCTACACCAAGCGTTTCAAAGTTATCATAGGTCGCTTGAAGATCTTCATACTTAATAGAACTAGGCATTACAAGCACTACATCCACATTGTATTCGGTATCATTTGCATTAAGACACTCATAGATCTTCTCGATCTTTACTTTATCATAAGGGCTAGAACCCATAGTGTCGATCAGGATGTAATCACAATAACGAAGTGACTCTAGGGCACTCGCAAACTCTGGGGGATCCACAACTGTCTCGATCCCTAGTTTCATCATACGTGCATACTGCATCAGCTGCTCTACCGCACCGATGCGGTAGGTGTCAAGTACAACAAGTCCAACTTTATATTTCTTTTGCATCAAAAAGGAGTAGCGCGCTGCAAGTTTTGCTATGGATGTCGTTTTACCTACACCCGTCGGTCCTACAAACATCATCACTTTTTTTGTCCCCACAGCAGGTGGGTTCTCTAAACGAATAGGGATCATCTTACGTAAAAGTGTTTGAAAGTATCGCTTTACCGTCGCTGAACTCTCTCTCATCTTAAAAGGCATATGCTCTAAGGTCATATGCATAATAGCATCAAGATGCTCTTTATTCATTCCACTTTGTGAAGCAAGCTTATATATCTCTGCAAATTCAGGTGGTATAGCATTTTGCAAAGCGGGTGATTTCTCTTCCCAAAACATATTTTGGATCAATTTTACTTTATCGCCAAGCTTATGGATCTCTGATTTTATCTCTTTGAGCTCTTTTGGCTCGTATGAGCTTGGAGATTTTGATGGCATTCCATATTCATAGGTAGGATCGGTTACATCCGCTATCTTTGAGATCTGTTTTGCTGCACTAGAGATATCATAAAGCACATCTTCACTCTCTTTGCCTAAAGTTCTTTTCCCATAGGATGTATGACGCAGAGGCTGAGGATCTTCTTTGATCTTGGCATCATCTTCGAGCCCTATGACGATCTCATAAAGTGCATCTTTACCTAAAGATTTCTTTTTGATCTCTCTAGTCTCGATGAGCATCCCCTCATCACCAACTTTGAGTCTTGCATTTTTGAGTGCTTCTGATGGGGTTTTACCTGTAAAAGTCATGATCTTCATACAGACACTTCCGACAATGGGATCACAACACTTTCTCGCTCAAACCAGTGTGGATGTGGGAGAGAGAGACGTGGAGTGTGTATCACTCTATTTTCAAAAAAAATAATATCCAAATCTAAGGTCCTCGGTGCATTCGCAAAACTTCGCTTGCGCGCAAACTTTTTTTCTAATCGCATTAAATAATCCAAAAAAACCATTGGTTGCATACTCACCCTCAAAACGATCACACAGTTTAAAAAATCATCCTGATCTACATATCCAAAAGGAGGATTTTTTAAAATGTTTGACGTCTCAATAAGCTCGACTCGCTTATCTTTTTTCAAAAAATGAAAGAGATGTTCAAATCTTCGTTTTACATCCCCAACATTTCCACCTACACCCACTATGGTTTTATACCTATGAGCACTTTTTTGTCGATATCTCGAAGCGAAATGTAAGCCTTTGTAGCGTGTGAGGCTCGGGCTTAGTTCTCGCTTGAGATACATTACGCGTTTGCTTGTTGTGCTTGTTGCTGTGCCGCGTGCGCTTCTTGAGCCGCTTTGATCTCATTGAGGATCTGAAGCATCCCAACCATAGCCAAATGGTAACCAAAAGGACCAAAACCTACAATAGAAGAAGCACATACAGGAGCGATCATATTCGTTTTTCTAAACTCTTCACGACGATGAATGTTACTAATATGAACCTCTATTGTTGGGATGTTCACAGTAGAAATAGCATCACGTATTGCAATAGATGTATGCGTATATGCTGCAGGATTGATGATAATACCATGAGCATCTCCGTAACACTCTTGGATCTTATCTACGATCTCTCCCTCTAAATTGCTTTGAAAAAACTCGATCTCAACACCATTTTGATCTGCAACTTCTTTCATTTGAGCATGAATCTGCTCTAATCTCATTGGACCATAAATCTGTTGTTCACGAACTCCAAGCATATTTAAATTAGGACCCTGCACTACTACTATTTTCATTTTTTACCTTTTTTATTGTTATTGTAATCTTTTAAGCACTTATTTTACCTAAATAAAGCATAATCTATTTTAAATTTATCCAATTCCATTTCTAAAGACTTTACTATGCAAATAATCAAACCCCATTTCATTTTTACCCCAGACAAAATCCTCTCCGATCTCGCAGTTGCTTATGATGCAAAGATCGAAAAAATAGCACCTCTTTCAGAGCTTGAAGCACTCTACCCAGATGCAAAAGTAACACAGCTTCAAGAGAACTCTCTTTTGATGCCTGGGCTCATCAATGCCCATGTGCACCTAGAGTTTAGTGCGAATAAAACCGAGCTGAGCTATGGAGACTTTATCAACTGGCTCTATAGTGTAATAGAAAATCGTGAAAAGCTTATCACGGGATGTGAGAAGGAGTGTATGCAAAAAGCAATAGATTCGATGCTAGATTCTGGCATCACCACATTTGGAGCAATCAGCTCTCACGGAATGGACTTGGATGTTTGTGCAGATGCAGCGCAAAATGTGGTCTATTTCAATGAACTCATAGGTTCTCAAGCGGTAATGGCAGATGCACTCTTTGGTGATTTTCTCTCACGTCTAGATAGCTCAAAAGAGATCCAAAGAGAGGGTTTTTATCCTGCTGTGGCGATCCACTCTCCCTACTCTGTACATCCCATCCTTATCAAAAAAGCACTCCAAATAGTTAAAAATGAAAAACTCAAACTCACAGCCCATTTTATGGAGAGTGCAGCGGAGAGAGAATGGCTCGATGAGAGTCAAGGTGACTTTAAAGATTTTTTCTCCAAACTTCTGAGTCAAAATATATCAGTAACAGATGCACAAGAATTTCTTTCTGCCTTTAGCGAAACTCCAACCCTCTTTACACACGTCACAAAAGCAAATACACAAGAGATCCAGAGCCTTGCAAAAAACAAGCACACCGTGATCCACTGCCCTATTTCAAACAGACTCTTGGGCAATGGCGCACTCAATATTGCACAGCTCAATGAAAATCACATCCCATGGATATGTGCAACAGATGGGCTGAGTTCAAACTATAAACTCGACCTTTTTGAAGAGATGAAAATAGCGCTTTTTATGCATACTAATACTCCACTTCTCCCACTTGCTAAGCATCTTATACGTAGTGTCACCATAGATGCAGCAGATGCTCTTGGTCTCAATACAGGTGCGATCGCTGAGGGAAAAAATGCAGATATGCTCGTACTAGACCTAGAATCCGCTCCAAGTGAAGAGTTAGCAATTCATTTAATACTGCATCGCTATAATATCTCTAAAATTTTCATCAATGGAAAAACAATAAAAGGATAAGACAATGAATTTTTTCAAAAAGCTTTTTGCACCCATCACATGGAGTATGAACTACATCCAAAACCATTTCAAAGCGATGCTCTTTGTGCTTTTGCTTTTCTTGCTTTTTGCTCCTGCGAGTGAAAATGAGCTTACGATCAATAATCTTGAGCAGATCTCTTTGAATGGACCGATCATGGAGGTCACAGAAGTACTCGAACAGATCGAAAGAGCAGGCAAAAAAGAGAGCATCAAAGGTGTTTTACTTGTCGTTGATTCTCCAGGAGGAGCTGTTTCTCCCTCAATAGAGATCGCTCAAGCGATCAAAAGACTCAAAGAAAAAAAACCTGTCGTGGTCTATGCCAAAGGAACACTCGCGAGTGGAAGCTACTATGCAAGTATCTGGGCAGATGAGATCATCGCAAACCCTGGCTCGATGGTGGGAAGTATCGGTGTCATTATGCAAGGAGCAAATCTCAGTGGGCTGATGAGCAAGATAGGGATCGCTTCACAAACTGTTCAAGCAGGAAAGTATAAAAAAGTGGGAACGTCCGATAGAGAGTGGACAGATTTTGAGGTCAATGAACTCAATAAGGTGATTCAAGGAACCTACGATATGTTCACAAAAGATGTGGCAGACGCACGCGGGCTCGATTATGCAAAACGTGACATCTATGCAAACGCACATATCTTTACAGCCGCACAAGCTAAGGATGTAGGACTTATCGATAGTCTTGGTGTAGCGTATGATGCAAAACAAAGACTCATCGAGCTAAGCGGCGTCAAAGAACCTGTATGGAATAAAGAGGATAAGTTTGATAAGTTTATGAAAAAACTCTCAGCAACTACAGCTACGACACTCCACACCTATTTTCCAGAGCTTGTTTTAAAATAAGCTCTCTTTCTACATCCCAAGGGTGTCGATGTGAAGTACACTCTCTTTATTTAAGAATATTCTCTCAACCCTCTCTTGCCAAAGTTTTGAAAACTCTTTTGCTTCATGGGATGTAGCGGTATTTTGTCCCATTTTTTTCATGATCTCAGCCATTTTTGGGTCTGGTACAATTTGGCTTGGGTTGTAGATTACATCCACAGACTTGCCTGTACTCACTCGCGTGAACCTTGCCGAAGAGCTGATATCAGCACTAAAAAACATTAAAGAGTGTCTGGCGAACATTCCACCTGCTAAGCCTTTGAAACCACTCTTATCGGTTGCCCCTGTGATTTGAGAGATCGCATTGGCTATCACGCCTGCTACTCCCTCTTCAAGAGCCTCTGCAAACTCTACCTTGATATCACCGCGAATAGCTCTTTGCTGGGGATAAAGCACTTTGAGTGCTTCAAGACTCATCAAATATGCACCTGCGACCGTTGGGCAAGAGTGACCTGCTGCTTTGACCACATCAAGATAACTAAACTCGTACTCACCCTCTTCAAATGCACCTAAGGCATTGGAGAGTTCATCTTTTACTTTGATAGTCTCAATAGAATCGAAAAATTTTGGATAGCGCATCGCTTCACCTTTAAAAAGATTTTTTCTCCAAAACCTTTGCACGAATTTTGAGTGAATCACTCATCACATCAAAGATATCATCAGGCTCTAAACTCTCAAGATCGATCACTTTAGAATCTTTTGATATTTGTGCAAAACCTTTTTTGGTCTTATTTTTTGGATTGTTTGATTCTAACATTTTCATAAGGTGTAAAACTTGATTGCGGTTAATATTTAAAAGATTATCAATAGCACTTGGGTAACGCACTTTGACATGTTCGATCTCGCGCGTATAGCTTTGAATGTTGTACGCAATATGTTGTACAAAGCGCTCTTTAAATTGTATGATCTCCTCTTTTTTTTGAGTGATCTTTTTCTCAATAGAATGTTGCTGATAGGAGTTTTTAAGATGGCTTAGCGCTTGGAATTTTGTATCAATTTTTTGAGAGAGTAGCTGTGACATCTGCGCTGCAAGTGCATCGAGTGAGAGATAAAGTTCATTTGTATCAGGCAAGAGCATCTGCATTGCAGCACTTGGTGTTGGTGCGCGCATATCGGCTACAAAGTCACTTATCACCCAGTCGATCTCATGCCCTACAGCCGAGATGATAGGTGTTTGTGCACCAAAGATAGCATCTGCTACGATCTCTTCATTAAACGCCCAAAGATCCTCAATGCTTCCACCCCCTCGCCCTACTACAAGTGCGTCATAGCTTTTTGTATCTGCGAGTTGTATCGCTCTTGCAATTTGCGCTGCTGCACTCTCCCCTTGAACCAAGACATCATAGACATCTACATCCAAAAGGCAGTAACGATGCTCTGCTACGCGCAACATATCTTGAAGGGCTGCGCCTGTAGCGGATGTAATAAGTGCTATTTTTTTGACAAACTTTGGAAAAGGTTTTTTTCTCTCTTGGGCAAAATACCCTTTTTCAGAGAGTTTCTCTTTGAGCTGTTCGAACGCCAAAGCCAAAGCACCCTGCCCTGAGGGCTGGATAGAAAAACAATTGATCTGATAGCTTCCACGTGGCTTATAAAGGGTGATCGCACCATCGACGATCACTTTCATCCCCTCTTCAAGACGAAATTTGAGCTTGCTGGCATTGCCTCGAAACATTACGGCACTCAGAGCTGATTCATTATCTTTGAGGGTGAAATAGATATGCCCGCTATTGTGAAAAGTGATACGAGAGATCTCCCCCTCTACATACACATGAGAAAAACTCGTCTCTAAAAGTGTTTTGATCTGCTCATTTAAAGCTGAAACACTTAGAGTATGCATTATGTTCTACTTTTTTTGAGCGATAAGAAGTGTGGAGATATCCATAGAGAAGCTTTTGTTATAAAGTACTTCAAAGCCTGCTGTCTCAAGTTCGCGCACCATATTTTCCACGGTAGAAAAATCTCCAATCGAGTTTGGTAGATACTCGTACGCTTCAAGGTTTTTAGAGATAAACCCACCCACTTTTGGCAAAATTCTATTCATATAATAATCGCGCACTTTTCCAAGTAATGACGGGTTTTCATTTTTCATAAACTCTAGGATCACTACAAGACCTTGTGATTTCAACACACGATTAAACTCTAATAATGCCGCTTCTCTCTCTACAACGTTTCTGATCCCATAAGTGATGCTTAGGATGTCAGCACTTGCATCTTCAAGAGGGATCTCAGTTGCTTTACTCACGTGGTAGTTATACTTAGGAAACTTCTCACGAGCTACATCCAACATCCCAACAGATGGATCTACACCAACGATCTCGCCAAGAATGATGCCAGATTTCTCAGCGCGCGAGCGCCAATAGTCCATCATATCACCTGTACCACAAGCCACATCCACTATCTTATCGATAGAGTCTTGCGCATAAAACTTATATGCCAAGTCACACGCTTTGCGTCTCCAGCTTTTATCCACACCCATACTCATAACACGATTTGCAGTATCGTACGTAGGCGCGATATTATCAAACATTGAGACGATTTTTTCTTGTTTTTGTGTTTTTTCTTCCATAAAGATTAGTTCCTTTTCATCCACATCATTATATCTTGAGACTCTTTTTGTATATTTAAAATTTTAAACTCAGCATCCAAACCACTAAGCCCTTTATCTCCACCTAGTGAGGGTGCTATATAACAGAGATAGCGATCTGTGATCTCTTTGGTCAGTGCAAACATTTGTGCACCCCCCTCGATCATTACATGTTTATAGTTTTCAAGCAAAGAGAGATTATCTGCGATAAAAACTTTTCGCCCCTCTATACCAAAAAGAGGGATCGATCGATCAAACTCTTTTTGCCTTGAATAGATCAGCACATCCGGAGCTTTTCCATTCACTAGTCTTGCATCAAGTGTCGGTCTATCCTTGCGCACAGTCTCTCCCCCAATAACCAACAGATCACATTTATCACGAAGTGCGTGCACATGTTCTCTTGAACTCTTTGAGCTTATGATCCCACCATCTACACTTCCACTAAGTCTCTGCGCCCACTTAAAAAATACAAAACGGGCTTCTAAGTGTTTTGCAAAGGGGTAAAGCAGTTCTTCACACTCTTTTTGCATCACGCCATCGATCACTTCAATATTTGCGTCACGTAGCATGGTTGCCCCGCAAGAGGCGATCTTGTTTGTATCTTTTGCTCCAATAAGCACTTTTTTAAGACCTAAAGAAGCTATCAAAGAAGCACACGAGGGTGTTTTACCTAGATGCGAACATGGTTCAAGTGTCGTGTAAAGCGAGCAGTTATGAAAACAGTTATGATGATTTACCCGTAGATACTCATGGATTTCGTGTGAGGAGTGAAGTGTGAGAATATTTGTGTCTTGTGTGAGTTTGACATATGCGTCACGCAAAGCCAAAACCTCGGCATGGGCTTCCCCTGCTCTTTGGTGTGCCCCAACAGCTAAAAGCGCATCATCTGCGCCAACGATGCAAGCACCCACAGCTGGATTTGGATAGGTTAATCCCTGATATTTCCAAGCTTCATCGAGGGCAAGCCCCATAAAAAATTTTGTGTCTATTACCATTCAAAGTAAGTTCTAGCCTTTGAGATCTGGCCTAGGTCGATCTCTATCTCTTCACCTTCTACATCCAAAACAATAATAGAACCCTCTACGCGAAGAAGTTTCCCTTTATATTTCTCTTTGCTAAGAAGTACGAGAGATACGAGTTCTCCTAGTGAGAGTTTATAATGCTCTAGCTTTGAGAGTTTTCTCTCGATACCTGGGCTTCCCACTTCAAGACGATATTCTCCACCTACAGGTGGTGTGACATCCAAAAGTGGAGAGATAAGATGGGTAAGCTCAACACAAGCGTCCATACTCACACCCTCTTTTTTCCCATCCACAATATTTGGTGAGATCACACTTACGCGGTAGATAGTCTCATCATTTTCGCTTACGATAGAGGTGTCATAAAGTTCCAAACCAACTGATTTTACTAAGGATGCGATATCGCTTTCTAAACTCATTTGGACTCCTTGGCTATCTTTTTGAATAGTTCTTCTATATTTTGTGCTTTTTTGAGTTGGTCATCAAATTCAAAAGCGAGTTTTGGACAACGAAACCAACCCTGATCTTTAAGGCAGTGATCTTCTATAATAGGACGTGCTTTTTTGAGAAGTTTTAAAAGAGCAGAACGCTCTTCATCACTAAAGTAACTTGGGTCAAGATAGACCTTTGCATCACTTCTACCACGTGAACATGTTACATCGAGTACATCAAGTTCGTGAAGCCTTTTATCATTGAGTTGACTCAAAGCTTCTGGAATCAATTCAGCAAGAATCGATTCGGTACGTTTTAACTTTATATCAGCAGGTGTCACAGAGTTACTTTCTCTTCAACTTTCTTGAATGTCTCGATCACATCACCAACCACTACATCATCGTAGCCTTTAATGATCACACCACACTCATAACCGTTTCCGATCTCTTCTACATCATCTTTGAAGCGTTTAAGGGATGTAAGTTCACCCTCATACGCCACAACGCCATCACGGATAACACGGACAAGTCCACCACGTACAAGTTTTCCATCGACAACCACACATCCAGCAACCATCCCTTTAGGAGATTTGAATGTATCGCGTACTTCTGCTTGACCTGTATTTTCTTCTGTAAACTTCGGTGCCATCATACCTGTAAGCATTCCAGTCATATCATCAAGAAGTTGGTAGATGATAGAGTATGTTCTAATATCCACATTTTTTTGTTTTGCAAGTGCTTTTACTGTTCCTGTAGGACGTACATTAAAACCTAGAAGTACACAGTTATCACTGTTTGCAACAAGTGCTACATCATTTTCAGTGATCCCACCTACTCCTGAAGAGATCACGTTGATTTTTACTTCATCATTTCTGAGTTCTGAGAGTGAAGTTCTAATCGCTTCTAGTGACCCGTGAACGTCAGTTTTGAGAACCACTTTAAGTGTTTTAAGATTCCCCTCAGCGATCATCGATGTCATATCTTCAAGCGTCGATTTTGTACTACGTGAGAGCTCTTTATGTCTATCATACTCATGACGTTTGAGTGCGTATGCTTTTGCTTCTTTATCACTTGGCATCGCCATCATCACTTCACCAGCAGGTGGTACTTCATTGAGTCCAACCACTTCAGCTGTATGACTCGGTCCAATACTTTTTATCTGTTTTGCGTGCTCATCAATAAGTGCTTTAACACGTCCGTATGAACTTCCACATACAACATAATCACCCACTTTAAGTGTACCATTTTGAACGATTACCGTTGCAACAGCTCCACGCCCTTTTTCAAGAGAAGACTCAACAACTGTAGCTTTTGCCATTGCGTCTTTATTTGCTTTGAGCTCTAAAACCTCTGCTGTAAGTAGGATGTTTTCAAGTAAATCATCAATGCCCATTCCTGTTTTTGCAGAAAGTGGGATAAACTCGATATCTCCACCCCAATCTACTGGATTGATCCCATGCTCAGCCATTTGACCCTTCACAAGGTCAGGATTCGCTGTCTCTTTATCCATTTTGTTCATAGCAACGATAATTGGAGCACCAGATTCTTTTGCCATCTTGATCACTTCAAGCGTCTGAGGCTTCACACCATCATCTGCAGCAACCACGATAATAATAATATCTGTGATATCAGTACCACGTTGACGCATAGCACCAAAAGCAGCGTGACCCGGAGTATCTAAGAATGTGATCGGTTTTCCATTTTGTTGCACGGTATATGCACCAATATGTTGTGTGATTCCACCTGCTTCATCTTCTGTTACTTTTGCGTTACGGATCGCATCAAGAAGGGATGTTTTCCCGTGGTCAACGTGTCCCATAATCGTAATAACAGGAGCTCTCTCTGTTGCATTTTCATCGATCTCTTGTGCAAGATCCTCTTCATAGTTAAATGCATCTTTTGGATCTACGATAGTAACCTCTACACCAAACTCTTCTGAGAGGATCTCAATCTCATCTGCACCGAGGAAGTCATTTTTCGTCATCATCATACCAAGATCAAAAAGCACCTTAATGATCTCTGACATCGGCTTGTTGAGTTTTTCAGCAAATTCGTAAACACGGATATCTTCAGGAATCTCTACATGAGTGACAACTTCATCTTCTTGTTTCTCTTTTGTATATTTTCTTCTTTTATCACGTGCAACTTTTCTTGGTTTTGAACTTCCAGGTTTTTTATTCGCATTTCTACCAATTGGTTTTGGTGGACGTGGTTTTTTTGGCTCTTCTGGAGCTATTTCAGCTCTTTGTGTTGCATTAAGATCAATAAGTGTTACCTGATCATCCATATCCATAGAGACTTCATTAAGCGAGCCACCAAAGATATCAAGTTTTACCCCTTGCTCTTTCTTTTGAGCAGAACCTGTTGTTTTTGCTTTTTTCTTTTTCGCCAACTCTTCTAAAGCTTCTGCACTCATTTTTCCATAAGAAGAGAGTTTTGGTTGCTTTTGTGGAAGATCGATTTTTTCTTGTACTTCCTCTTTTGGCTTTTTCTTTTTAACGATTTTAAGACCTGATCTTTTTACTTTTTCAGGAGCAACTGTTTTTATCTCAGGTTCTTCATCTTGAGTTTCTGTCTTTTCTTCGCTTGGTGTTGCTGTCTTTTTTTCTTGTGTTTTTGCTTCTGGATTTGTTTGTGTTTTCACTTCTTTTTGAATCTTTTTCTCTTCTTTTTTACTCTCTACATCCGAAGTGTCTTCACTTGATTTTTTAGGAGTCTCTTCTGACTTTTGAGTATCACTTTTTGCTTGAGCTGGTGTTTTTTCAGCTGGTTTTGCAACTTGAGAAGGTGCATCCCCATTCATTATAAAGTTCATCAATTTATCTGCTTCTTCCATACTTACAGAACTTTGTGCAGATTTCACTTCGATCCCTATATCTGAAGCTTTTTTAACAACATCTTTTGAAGCTATCCCTAGCTCTTTTGCAATTTCGTGTACTCTAACTTTTTCTATCATCAGCGATGATCTCCTTTAGTTTATTAGTAAATCTGTTTCTATCTCCACTTTTGCACTGACGCATAAGTGTTTTGATCACTTTATTTTCATCTTCGATACAGTTTTTACATATATAAAAACTTCTACCACACCCAACAAAATGTTGGAGTGAACCATCAACACATTGAAGTCGAAGTAGCTCATTTTGAGCTAATCTTTGGCGACATGTTGCGCACATTCTAATCGGTTGATGAAAAATTTTTGCCATTATATCTAAATCTTACTTGATTTAATAGGGCTTAGCGCTCTATTATCAATCCATGGTTGTCAAAATCCAAAATCTTCACATTAAATTCGGGAAATTTTTGTTTAAACTTACTTGATATCAAAGCAGCATCATCATCATACGCCATTGTAAAAAATGTAGAGCCACTTCCTGAGAGTGTACTCATGAGTGCTCCATTTTCATAGGCTATCTTTTGTACTGCAAAGAGTTCAGGTAGTGTTTTCATGCGCACCTTTTGATGAAACCTATCCCCCGTGGCGAGTTTGAGCACTTCCCAATCCTCATTAAAAAATGCCGCAACCGTGAGTGCAGTGTGAGAAAGGTTATACACTGCATTCTCTTTAGAATAAGACTTTGGTAAAAGGGTACGTGTCTTTGCCGTATTCATCTGCTTGTTTGGGATCACAACGACCGCTTTGAGATACTCTGGGAGATGCTTTTTTTGTGAAAAGACTTTGTTCTTCTCCACTGTTGCTGCATTAAAACCACCCATCACGGCAGGTGTGATATTGTCTGGATGTGATTCATAGACAAGGGCATGGTTCAAAATACGTCTACGTGAGACACGAATCCCCGCTGCTTCATGCGCTGTTGCAATCGCACTCACAATCACCGCAGAAGAACTCCCAAGACCACGTGACATAGGGATCTGGTTATAAAATGTAAATTTAAAATTTTGTTTTTTATGTGTTTGTGTCAAGCGATTATAGTGCTCGTTAAAAATACTTACAAAAAGGTTGTTTCCTTTGAGTCTTGGGTTATTTTCACCCTCACCCTTGATACTCACACTAAAAAATTTTGATGGATGAAACTCCACTTTGTTTCGTAAATCGACTGCCAAACCTAAAGAATCAAATCCAGGTCCAAGGTTTGCAGAGGTTGCTGGTACGCTTACAATCACTCACTTTTCCTATTAAACGGCACCTATACTATAAAGTGGCGCCGTAGTATTATTTTTAAAATCATCATAATTGAGTTGTTTGGGAAGTTTAAAATCGTTTTCGATCTTTTCATCAAACTTCTCAGTTTTTATTTCTGACGCAACTTTAACAAAATATAGCTTTCCAATCGCTTTTATTGGTCGATTTTCATTAAAATAGAAGGCATCGACTGCATAGAGTGGAATCTTTTTGACAATACTTAGAGACTTTAAAAAAATATAGGCAACTTTGATCGCCATAAAACTCCCAGGTCCGTTCGCGTAAAAAAGATTTTTTACCTCATATTTTTGAAATATCTCATCAAAAAGCAAAGGGAGCACATCCGAACTTTTCTCGCTTGAGATGATACTATCGATGAGTTGTCTCTCCTCATAGATCCCTATCATAATGGGTGAAGAGAGTGTAATTAAAACAAGATCGACCTGCTTATGCATACGCTTTTTCTAACTCTTTTGTTTTCTCACCAACAAGCTCGATCACTTCGTAGTTCTCAGGGTTTTTAAGCAGCTCAAGCGTGAGTTTATGGTTGAGATCATGACTTCCCGCTAAAGCTTCATAATTGCCAATAAAGTTCATCCCAATAAGGGACATATCCCCGATCGCATCTAAGATCTTATGACGTACAAACTCATCAGGAAAACGTAGCCCCTCAGGGTTGAGCACTTTTTTCTCATCTAAAACAATAGCATTCTCAAGAGAGCCGCCAAGTGCAAGCCCTTTAGAGCGTAGATATTGTACTTCGTGTAAAAACCCAAATGTTCTTGCACGTGAGATCTCTTTTTTATAGCTCTCTTTTGTAAACTCTAAAACATACTCTTGGTTTTGGATCACGGGATGTGGAAACTTGATCGTAAAATCATACTTCAAATCAGGAGACGGTGAGAGTTTTACATACTTCTCCCCCTCTTGAACAAGCACATCTTTTTTGATACGCATCACTTTTTTTGGCACAGAGAGCTCTTGTGTACCCGCTTCATCAAGCAACATACAATAACTCGCACTGCTTCCATCCATCACAGGCACCTCATCAGCATCTACGATCACACGTAGATTATCTATCCCATAAGCATAAACAGCAGAGAGCATATGCTCGATCGTAGAGATCACATAACCATCTTTTCCTATCACCGTCGCCATTTTTGTATCTACAACATTTTCTGGGATCAAAGGGATCGATACATCCACATCACTTCTATAAAAAACGATCCCGCTATTCTCCTCTAAAGGCTCCAAACGTAAACGAACCGGAGAACCTTTGTGAAGCCCAATCCCAACAAGTTCTACACTTTTTTTAATCGTTGTTTGATACATAATTCTTCCTTTATCTTCTAGCTTCGATCAATGATAGCTTTAGCATTTTTGATCACATCATAAATATTAAGCTTCATCCATTGTGAGTCCATCCACTCAGCTGGACGCACTTCTATTCCCTGAATAAGTACTCCAAAATGGAGATGATCCCCCATCGCATAGCCTGATTTTCCAGTATTTGCGATATGTTGATTTGCATCTATCTTATCTCCCGTATGCACCGATGTGCTCGAGCAGTGCCCATACAGCGTGTAAAGACCCAAGCCATGAGATACTATCGGCATATTACCATAGAGTCCATTATAATCTGAAAAAACTATATCTCCACCATTTTGAGGTTTGATGCTCGCCATTGCATTGCTTGCTAGATCAAGTCCTAAGTGATACGATTCACTCAGAGGTGCTCCATTGTAAGAGTATTTTCTATGATCTCCAAAACTTGCAACCACTTGTGCATTTTTGAGTGGGTACATTTTGTTGATCTTAAAATCACTGATCATCTCATCTGAAACCTTGGATGTAATGTCATGGATCAACTCTTCGTTCTTACGACGCACATCTTCGTTGATGATCTTAAAGCGCTCTAGTGGTGCTTCTACACCTTGAGTCTCTATAAACTCCTCTGCAAGCTCAGCTATTTTTCCATTCAAAAAATGATCTGTTATCTTGATATGAGAAACTCTGTAATTTTTTGATTTAAGATAGAGTGGGATGTAGGCTTTTGAGACATTTGAAGCCTCATCTGTTGCGACCACTGTTGCTTTAAAATCACTTTCCACCACTGGCCACGCAAGAAGGGAGATAAAATATCCCTCTTTATAAAATGGCTGTGCTTTAAATTTTTTATCAAAACTTGTTTCAATATAAAGCTCTTTGAGGTTTTCATCGGCTGCTTTAAAGATCACAAGTGCTGCTCCACCTTTTGTGATCTTGTAAGAGTTACTCACGATTGCCAAAGTTGGCTTCATCTTATCAACGTGAATTTTGTATTCTTGACGCGTTTCATTTCCACTTAAAAAATTCCACTTACTTGCATCTTGCGCTTCAACTATAATTGTGATCGTTTTATCTTTGATCGCGTACGCACTGCGTGGTGGTTCTAACTCAAGAGCGACCTCACTCTTTGGTGTTATGAATTTTTCAAATTCAAGTGTATCTTCAGCACTTGAAGTTTTGAGTGTCACTCTATAGCTTTTGAGTCCACTTGCATCTTCTATCTTAAGAGCCAGAGGTTTTTTAAGGTTCCAGTACCCATTGGTATCTAAACTAATTTTTGGAAGATCTCGCTCAAACATTGCGGATGTATAGACAAAAAGTGCTCCTCCGATAAATAACGCAAATAGTATTAAAACACCTAAAGATGAGTTGTTCTTATTTCTTCTCAAAATATATTTCCTTTTCTAATAAATTTAAAATCTCTTCTCGAGCACTTTGCAGGGTATAACTTGCATCTAAAATAAACCCAGCCCTACTTTTGTGCCCACCTCCATTATACAAAGAGGCGATCTTGGCTACATCGTATTCTTGTTTGCAACGCAGGGAGCACTTAATACTCCCATCGCGATTTTCCTTAAGGAGGAGTGCAACATTTACAGTTGGGAGATACAAAGACTCATCAAGAGCACTCTCACAGTCCATCCCAAGGGCACCTGTAGCTTTCATATCTTCAACACGTACACAAAACAGGCTCAACATCCCATTATGAAAAAGCTCCATATTTTGAAGCATCAGACCTTTAAGTCGCAAAGATGCAAGGGATGCATATCTTCTAAGGGAGCGGTTACAATTTTCATACTCCGCTTTGTACGCGATCAATGCGTTTAGCACAGCAAAAGTTGTACCATCCACACCCTCACCAACAAAGCCTTTTGAATCATCAAGCAATCCAGCATAAAGGGCTGTGGCCATTTTAGGATTGATCGCAATCTCATTTTTTTCAAAAAAATGATAGAGCACTTGCGTCGTGCTGATACACCCTGCATCTACAAGATTATATCTGCCAAAATTATTATTGCTTTGGTGATGATCTATATTGATAAGATCACATTCTACATCCACACCTACTCTTTGTAGAGTGCCACAATCAAGTGCTATTGCCAGATCTGCAGAAGTTGGATAACTCTCTTTGATCTTGTCAAACCATGGGATACAAGCAAATTTAGGGCTTAAATTTTTCGTTGCACAAAAAAAAGAGACCTTTTTGTGAAGACGCAAAAGATGGGTATAAAGCGCACTTGCACTCCCAAGCGAATCGGCATCTGGATTGACATGGGCAATCACAACTATATGGGAAGCTTCATCTATTCTTTGGAGTATTTCGTTCATATCTCTATCTTATTTTTTTGGGATTATACAATGATTCTTATTTTCTATTCATTTTGTACACATAGGCAAGTACCTCTGCCACGGCAGCAAAGAGTGTTTCTGGGATCTGTTTGTCGATCTCTACTTCTGCATACAAGCTTCGAGCAAGCGATGGATTTTGTACGATATGTACCTTATTTTCTCGCGCTATCTTTTTGATCTGTAGTGCGATATTATCCATCCCTTTTGCCACAACTATAGGCGCACTTCCCTGTTTCTCTTCATACTTGATGGCAACTGCATAATGTGTAGGATTGGTGATCACCACATCCGCTTCAGGCACCGCTGCCATCATCCTTTTTCGACTCGCTTGCATCTGGATCTGGCGGATCTTTGATTTTACCAAAGGATCCCCCTCCATATTTTTCATCTCATCTTTGACCTCTTGCTTGCTCATCTTCAGCCCATCAAAATATTGCTTACGCACAATCACTATATCGATAATTGCAAAAATAAAGATGATAAGAAGCATCACAAGAGCAATAATGATCGCCTTATCTCGTAACCATTCAAGCTGGTCTCCTAGACCAAATAAAGCGACCGTTGGAAGCTCTAAGATAAAGAGAAAGAAAAAAACGAAACCAACCCCTAAAGTGGTAAATGATTTGAAGGTAACCTTAATCCCCTCGATTAGTTTTTTAAGAGAGATAAGATTTTTGATCCCCTTAATGGGATCGATTTTTTTCAAGTCTGGCATCACCGCTTTGGTGGTAAATAAAAACCCAAACTGTGCGAGTGCCGCGATCACACCCGCAATGGCAACGGCTAAAGAGATAGGGAGAATAATAAAAAATATCTCGCGAACTGTCACGATAGTGATATCCACAACAAGTAAGCGATCAATGGGCATCCCCATAAGGGAAAAATAGTATTTGGATAAAAATTCGACATGCTTGCTCATAAAAGGAAAAAGCATCAAAAAAGCTAAAATAGCAACAAAGAGGGTTATAACCCCAGAGGCATCTTGACTCTTGGGAACATTCCCCTCTTTTCTGGCATCTTCTATCTTCTTGGAGGTGGGTTCTTCCGTCTTTTCAGCATCATCAGCCATTGAGGTTTCCTAGAATGCTTCATCCATTTTCATGGAGAGATCGATCCAGTTGGCTTGATGGATGAGTGAGCCGCTACTTATAGCATCCACTCCACTTTTTGCATACGATTCGATTGTTTCTAATGAGATATTGCCACTTGCTTCTAAAAGCACATAAGGGTAAGAGGCATCACGGTACGCGACCACTTCCTTGATCTCATCAGGTGTCATATTATCACACATAACAATATCAGCACCACAGCGCATCGCTTCTTGTGCCATAGAGAGAGTCTCCGCTTCCACCTCTATCTTGGAGGTAAAAGGGATCTTCTTGCGAGCCTTTTGGATGTAAGCCTCAAGATCTTTGATGGTGCGCAGGTGGGTATCTTTGAGCATCAGAGAATCATCTAGTCCCATTCTGTGATTGATCGCTCCACCACAACGTGAAGCGTATTTTTCAAAGACTCTCAAATGGGGGCGCGTTTTACGCGTATCTAAAAGTCGTACCCCATAAGGTTCTACGATCTTTGAGAACTTTTGGGTGAGTGTCGCGATAGAGCTTGCGTGCAAGAGCATATTTAAAAATGTTCTCTCTATGCGCAAAAGGGTATGGGAATCCCCGCGTAATATTGCCACTACATCCCCAGTAACAAAGTTCTCAGAGTCTTGTTTGCCCCAAACCACTTCAAAGTTTTCAAGTTTTGCAAGGGTATTGAGATACCTCACACCCGCAACTACCCCATCACTCTTGGCGATGATCTTCGCGCTCGCCTCTGATGTCTCTTCTACTAAAGCATAGAGATCCCCACGTCCTACATCCTCTTCTAAAGTAGCGCGTACAAACTCTTCTATCATAGTGCCAACATCCTATCAAGAGCTATTTTTGCCCATTTTTGCGTGTTTTCATCCACTTGGATCTCATTGATCGGAGCACCATCTTCTATCGATTTGAGGGTCAGGTAGAGATCTTCTAAGGTTGTCTCATTCATCGTTGGGCATTCAGGCTTTGTTGAAGAGAGCACGTAAGTGTTTTTAGGGCGCAGGCGATTGACCATATTAAACTCCGTTCCCACAGCTACTTTTTGATCTTCTGGAAGCTCTTTGATATATTTGATAAGTTGGGATGTAGACCCCACAAAATCAGATGCATCGCACACTGCAGGGTCACACTCAGGGTGTGTCGCGATAAGGATACCTGGATATTTTTTACGATAAAACTCGATATCTTCAACACTAAAGAGTTGGTGCACTGAACAAAAACCATCATAACAGATAATATCTGCCTCTTTAGGATCGCCCCCTTGTCCGATCACCATCGACTTGAGTCCCATTTGATTAGCGATATTTTGCCCCAAACATCTATCTGGAACAAAAAGGATCTTTTTGCCCTCACCCAACGCTGTGGTGATGATCTTTTTGGCATTAGAACTTGTACAAACCATACCACCCATCTCACCCACTTTTGCTTTGACATCTGCGTTTGAGTTGATATAAGTGATTGGGAGAATATTCTCTTTTGCTATACCGTGTTGCTCTAAAAACTTGACCGAATCATCATAGTAGATCCCATCGATCATCTTTGCCATAGCACAGCACGCTACTTTTGGCATAAGCACACGTTTGTGAGGGGAAAGCACTTTGACACTCTGCCCCATAAACCCTACACCACAAAAGACGACAAACTCTGCATCATCCTCTTTGGTTCTTTGTGCGAGTTCGAGAGAATCCCCTGTGATATCTCCCATCTCAAACACTTCATCTCTTTGATAAAAGTGTGCAACAACCGTTACACTTAATCTCTCTTTTAAATCTTTGATTTTCGCTATTAATTCTTCATTCGTAAATTGCAAAAAGAGTCCTTTGTAAAATTTGGCTAATTATAGCAAAAACTCTTTTTTAAAACCCAATAGTTTTAACTTTGCTCGCTGTGCAAAGAATCTACAAGCGTTTTAAAATCATCAAAAACTGCATCTTCAGAGACAAGTCCTGGGAAAAGCCTTATTTTAGCGAGCATATCTTTAGGCTGTGTTTGTAGGTAACAAAAGAGTACTTTCACACCTTTTTTTTGCAACTCTAACACAGCCTCTTCGATAGCATACATCCCACTCTGATCGATATAGGGAACATTTTTCATACGAAATACCACATACTTTACATCAGGAACTTGACGGATAAGCTCTTTAAATCCAAACGAAAATCCAAAGAAAATAGGTCCATCGAAGTTTTGGATGTAGAGTTTTGAGTGGAGTGACTCAGGCACACCTGCTTCTAAAAGCCCCATACTTTGAAGGTCTTGAAGTGATTTTCCTTTTGATTTTTGTGATGCAACATCGCCCATCTGTTTCATAAACCACAAAGATGCCATCACCATACCAACAGCTACGGCTTGCAAAAGATCGACTAGAACGGTTAAGAGAAGTACCATAATCATAATAACTGCATCTGAGCGTGGGATGTACTTGATATCTTTGATACTCTTATAGTCTAAGATACCAATACCAACCGTGATAAGTATCCCTGCTAAGACTGGAATAGGGATCAGCTTTGCATAGGCTCCCGCACCAAGTAAAATCACGATAAGCACAACACCATGAAACACCCCAGAGAGTCTTGAGTTTCCACCTGTTTTGATATTAACAACTGTTCGCATTGTAGCTCCAGCCCCTGGAATACCGCCGATTATCCCTGCAACTGCGTTTCCTATTCCCTGCCCAATCAATTCTCTGTTAGAATCGTGCTGCGTTTTTGTCATATTATCAGCAACTATGGATGTAAGAAGAGAATCGATCGCACCAAGTGCTGAGAGTGTCAGTGCAGCGACGAGAATGAACATAGGATCATGCCAATCCATCTTTGTAAATGCATCCCAATGGATCTCAGGCAAACCTGTAGGGATCTCCCCAATAAGTGGTACATCCAAGCCTAACATAGCCGTAATAACTGTAAAGAGGATCAATGCAATAAGCGGCGAGGGAACAACTTTTGTCACCTTGGGTGCTAGATAAATCGTCACAATCGTTCCTAAAGCTAAAAACACTGCATTCATATTAATATTACCCGCTATAGTTCCCAAAGACCCAAGAGTTGCAAGGATCCCTTGAGGTGATTCAAGCCCAAAAAATGGAAAGATCTGCAAGATAATGATGATCACACCAATCCCACTCATAAATCCAGAGATCACTGGGTATGGCATATATTTGACATATTGCCCAATACGGATCACCCCAAAGAGGATCTGAAAAAGTCCTGCAAGTACAAAGGTCACTACAATAGGTCCCATCGCCGCTTCTAATGAGCCAAAATAAGCAATTTGCGCTGCAACAACACTCGCTGCAACAACCGTCATAGGTCCTGTTGGTCCGCTAATTTGGGTCTTTGTTCCCCCAAAAAGTGAAGCAAAGATCCCAATAGCAATTGCCCCATAAAGCCCTGCAATCGCCCCCATACCAGAACTCACACCAAAGGCAAGTGCCAAAGGAAGTGCGACAACAGCCGCGGTGAGACCCCCAAAGAGGTCTCCTGAAATTTTTTTATTGATCATCGAAATATCTCCTGATTTTTCTTTTTTATTCTAATAGTTGTCTAAAAAGGATTATGAAAAAAGAGGACTATCTCGTGGAGGTTTTAAAAGAGAGAAATTGGTGGGCATTTTGTAGGTAAACGCTTCTATCGAGAACAAAGTATATGTAAATACAGAGTAGTTTGAAGCGCTTAATAAAAACTTACTATCCTCACTATTATCGGATGTAACCTGCAACTCTTGTTCTTCATCACATATCTCTATAGGAGTAAACTGTTGCATATCTACTTCATAGGCAAAGAGTGACCCAAAGGATAAAAGAGCAATAGCAAGAATGAGAATTATATTTTGCTTCATAAGCGAATTGTATCTTAGTAAAGTTAATCCCATAGACTCCTTGCAAAACTCCTAATGGTCTCAGCACTTAAGAGAGAGTTTTAATCAAGGCAGATGTTCTTCAGCGTAGCCGTAGCTACGGTGAAGGTTGTCTAACGCTGAGTAAGGCTCTCTCTTAAGTGCCCGTAGGGAGAGATGAAAAGAGGCAATCTTGCATAAAAAAATATTTTATACTTAGCTATGGCTAGGCATAAAATTTGTTTTACACAATCTTACCTCTTTTGATCTCTCTGAGACTGTTAGGAGTTTTGCAAGGAGTCTAAATTTTATATGCTTGTAAATATACTTAGAGTAGAATAACGCAATTTATTTTAGGATAATCAATGGAATTTTTATTCAATACTAACGTGCAATTTTTTATTGCTGCCTACCTTATTGGTGGTATCCCTTTTGGTTTGATCCTTGCGCGAAAATTTGCAGGGGTGAATATCAAAGAGAGTGGCTCCAAAAGCATTGGAGCTACAAATGTACTTCGCGTGGTCAAAGAGTCAAATCCAGCCT
>JAVETX010000035.1:0-26803 GCA_034005845.1 Sulfurimonas sp.
CTGGCCAAATGATCAATGCGCGCGGTGGCTAAGTGTTGATGCGCAGGGTGGCCAAGTGCTAATGCGTGGGGTGGCCAAATGGAATGCGCGCGTACACAACCTCGGCGACTCTATTTTTAGGAAGATTTTTTCTCGCAAGATTTGCCTCTTCATAACTATCAAACTGAGCACACCAGTCGTCAAACTCTTTATTAAAACGCTTTAAATCCTCATCCAAAAAACCACCTGCGGCTGATTGCAAGGCAAATATACCCATTTTTAAAATCCTAGTAAGAATATTCGAAATTATACTTACTAGCCTCTTTGATATCGTTTATAACTTGGTTTTAATAATGAGTGTTAGCGCCTAAATAGCTCTTAGGTGATATTCAATGACGAGAAATTTATCTCTAAAGATGTAAAGCTTTACCGTACCTAAGCTTTTTTTTGCAATTGTAATTGTACAGTTTAAGAATGGAAATTCGCTCACTGGGGTGTATTTTAAAAAGTATTTTCAGACTAAAGTTATTGAAGATTTATACTAAGACAAAAGATGAAGCATATAAGCAATACCCACAATATAGGCAAGGATAACAGATAAAAAAGAATATGTTTGATTAGCCTCTTCTATGATACTATATTCGATAATTGATAAAGTAAAAAAAAGACTAAACAGACCAACCACAGCTATATAAAAAGATAAACTATTAGTATTAACATGTACTCCCAACATATTGTTGAGTATATAATAAAGAGGATAAAAGCCTATAAATAATATTATGAAAAAAGGACGTTTTTTTATTTCTTGAACATTATTTTTCATATTATAAGTTCTTTTGTTTTTAAGATATGCAAAACCTTTCTTTACAACTAGGTAGTTACCATACAGTAGTAAGAAGCCAAAACCAAATACAAGGCTATATACCAATACAGGATTAGATGTCATTAGACTTTTCCTTATTTTTTATTTTTTTATATCCCATAACTGCAAGCTCATAAACACTAATAATGGCAACTAGCTTTAATAATGAGTATACAGTGTCTAAAGAGTATATACCATCAAGAATTGTCATTCGCAATCTCCTAAAATTTCTTCTGCGCTAGCATCTAAAAATGAGCCTATTGCTACACCTGTTTCAAAGAAAAAAGAAGCGACCATGGCAGGATATATTACTTTTCTAAGAAGTTTTGATCCTTTTGCCCCCGTAGATGTCTTAAATCTTGTTCCTCCTCTTTTCTCATTCCATATATCCGCAGCAAAATCAACTTTTGACATTAAAGGATTTTTGATAAACCTATGCTTCTTATTGAAGTCGTTGTTATATAACTTTTTAAATACTCCATAAGCAACTATTTTACCTGCATTACTTACATCATAAGTTATCCCTTCTAAAATATCATTAGTATTCTTGTAATTATTTTCAGCTCTCTTTATAATTCTATCTAACATAGCTTTATCAAAAACAAGTGTTCCATTTTTCCATTTACTTTGAGAAACTGTACTTGCAACGACATGTTCAAATGTTATTTCTTTATAAACAAAATAGATGGTCTCAATTAAATTATTCTCTATTGTGCTATTTATATCAATATTTGCTATCAGAGCATCTTTAAGTGTAACAGTAAGATAGTGTTCATGTTTACCATTGTAAGCTATTCTGTAAGCTTTCAATACTACTTCAGGTAATGTTTCATTTTTTGCAGCAGCATTAAAAAGCAAAGGACTACTTTTATCAGTCATTTTAGTAATAACAAGAGGTTTACTTCTACCTTCTCCTAAAACTTTTCCACTTCCTGCATGCACTGCATTTGAAGCTCCAAATCTAAATGATTTTACAAGTATTTCATCTTTATGATTATGAACATGGCAATTGCCAATTGATTTAGGCGAGGTTGCTCCCTGAGAAATAAGACCTTGAGAACTACCTTTAATAGACATAAATATATTATTCACAGACACTCCATTACATTTAAACATAATTTATCGAAAAATAACTTATATTAGCATAAAGGAAAGTTTCTATTTTGCTAATTTTTTCTAAACTCTTTTTCTTAATCATTACAACTTCTTCACCTTACTCCAAGCCATAATCATTATAAAGCTTCTCAAAGGCTAAAGTCATTTAGCTACTTGTAACATCGTGAGAGCTATCCAAATACTATCAGTATCAAATTAAATAATTATTTTCCCTAGTAGTCCAGCTAACCACTTAATTTTATTTTCATCATTTATACTCATCTTTCTATAAACACCCCTGAGAATGAATCTCCACTTTTTAAAATGGTAACTGAATCAGTTGTTTTCACACCTACTTTTTACACTTGTTTTTCTTGCTCCTCTTGTGAAACATCAAGAAGTAACTCCTTTTTTTGCAATAATGATTCATCAAGTTGCAGGCGCATTTTGTTTATCCACGCTTTATGATCGACTTGCACTTGTGCAACAAAATTTGCATGAAGGTCTTCATCTTCTGCCACATAATCACCTAAACCTTCCTCTAAAGTGATCGTGCCATCTTTGTCTTTGTCGAGTGAAATAGTTCTTGCGAGCTCTTTTTCTACACTCTTTTCAAACTTGAGGGTTTGTTTATAATAAAAAGATTGTGATTGTTCGTTTTCTTTGAGATCTGAGAGTTTTTTATAACTCTCTTTGACCTGTGTTTGTGCATCTATGATCTGTTTGCCCACATAACTATATTCGCTCTTTTGCTCAAAACCTACGTTTAAGTTCTCTTGTTCATTCGCCCCAATCACCCCATCACCATTAGCATCTGCCTTTTCATATCCACGCTTCTCTTTTATATCCAAGATCCAGCCTGCGATATACTCTTCAGCCCTGCCACTGAGTCTCATAATGCCATCTTCTCTTTGGTAAAAATCTTGCTTAGAAAACGATTCTTTGAGCTCTTGGAGCATCTCTTTATCTAATTTGTAAGCGATCACTTCAGAGGGGTTTTGGGGGTCTCTTAGGGCGACTATAACGCGATGGTCATTTTGATCTTTTGTTGTAAAACTTTTTGTGAGATTCAAACTTACATAATCTATCTTTTCATTTTCAAGCTCTTTGCGAGACATTTTCTCAAAGCTCACCCCACTATAGGTGAACAAGTCCCCTTTTATCGAGACCTTTGGCTCCTCTTTGAGCAATGCATCACGCTCTTGACTTGTCAAAACCTTTGCTTTGACCTGCTCTGTATCTTTAGTATTTTGTTCAAAACTATAACTATTGCCAAAAGCAAGTGGATCAATCTGTACCGACATTTTATAAAAACCTTTTTTCATACATTGCAACACATATCGACGCAACAAAAAGTTTCTTTAGTGTTTCAAACGCTTTTGAAGCCACACTTTCTATGGTATTATTATAAAAACTAAAAAAGAGATACTCCTATTATGAATGAAATCAAAGCAATTTACCTCAAAGACTACAAACCAAGCGACTTTGCTATCGAAACAATTACCCTTGAGTTTGAACTTTTTGAAGAATACACACTTGTAAGCAATACAGCCCATTTTGTCAAAACGAACCCAGAGGCAAAAGATCTCTGCCTCGATAGTATCGATCTCGAACTCTTAGAGATCCAGCTCAACACGCTCAAACTCACACCGACGCGTTATAACTATCAAAATGAAGTGCTCAGAATTCTCAATGTTCCTGAGCGCTTTAGCCTCAAAATACGCAACAAGATCTACCCACAAAACAATACCGAACTCGAAGGGCTTTACAAGTCGGGTGCCATCTTTTGTACCCAAAACGAGCCTGAGGGGTTTCGCCGTATCACCCCTTATCTTGATCGCCCCGATGTGATGAGTGTCTTTAGCACCACCATCACAGCTGATAAAACAAAATATCCAGTACTTTTAAGTAATGGAAACAAAGGGAATGCTTGGGATGTAGATGAGAATCGCCACTCTGTCTCATGGCACGACCCACATCCCAAGCCCTCCTATCTCTTTGCTCTTGTAGCGGGGGATCTCGGATCTATCACTGATAGTTTTATCACCATGAGTGGCAAAGATATAGAGCTTAACATCTACTGCGATAAAGGTAATGAGAGCAAATGTTACCATGCCATGGAATCTCTCAAACAATCGATGCTTTGGGATGAAGAGAAATATGGCAGAGAGTATGATCTCGATATCTATAACATTGTCGCAGTCGATAGCTTTAACATGGGCGCGATGGAGAACAAGGGGCTTAATATCTTCAACTCCCACTACGTTCTCGCCGATAAAGATGTCGCAACAGACAACGATTTTATGGGGATCCAAAGTGTGATCGCCCATGAGTATTTTCACAACTGGACGGGCAATCGTATCACCTGCCGTGATTGGTTTCAACTCACACTCAAAGAGGGGCTCACCGTCTTTCGTGATCAATGTTTCTCAGCTGATATGAACTCCCCAGAAGTGGCACGCATTGAGGATGTAAAAGCCTTGCGTGAGCGCCAATTTGTTGAAGATGCCTCACCAACATCGCATCCTATTCAGCCAGAGTCGTATATCTCGATGAACAACTTCTACACCGCGACTGTGTATGAAAAAGGTGCCGAGGTGATCCGAATGATCCACACGCTGTTGGGGGAGAAAAACTACCGCAGGGCAACCGATCTTTACTTTGAGAGTTTTGATGGGCAGGCGGTAACGACGGATGATTTTTTATGGGCGATGAGTAAGGCAAGTGGCGTTGATCTCACCCAGTTTAAACGCTGGTACCACCAAAATGGCACCCCTAAACTCGAGATCAATGAGAGCTTTGAAAATGGTGTCTATACACTCCATACGCGCCAGAAAATCCCTTTAGGAGCCGATGGAAATGCGCAGCTTCCTTGCTTCTATCCGCTCAAGATCGCTCTTTATAGCGAGGAGGGAAAAGAGCTACAAGAGGAGCGTCTTATCATCTCACAAGAAAGTGAATCTTTTAGTTTTGAAAACCTTACATCCAAGCCTATTGTCTCACTCAATCGTGATTTTTCTGCTCCTATTATACTCGAGCAAAAAGAGACCCACTATCCATTTTTGATGCGCTATGATAGTAATAGTTTTGTGCGCTACGAATCGGCGCACTCTTTTGGAGTCCACACACTCGAAGCGATCATAGAGGGCAAAGGGGTGGATGAGAATTTTGTAAGTGCCTATGGAGCGCTTTTAGCTTTGGATGTGGACCTTTCCTACAAAGCACTTTTACTTGAACTTCCAACTATCTCTACTTTAATGCAACGCGCAGATGTGATAGATTTTGAGCCCCTTTATAAGGCAAAAGAGGAGCTAGAAAAAAACCTAGCATCTACCTACAAAGAGGAGCTTTTAGCACTCTATAGGGCATACCATGAACCACGAACAGACAGCATAGAGAGTGAGGCGATAGGCAAAAGAGCACTCAAAAACCGCGCGCTTCGACTCTTGAGTGCCCTGCAAGAATCTGAGATCATCGCCCTTGCAAACGAGCAATACCACAACTCTTTGAGCATGACCGATAGGATCACAGCTCTTGATATTCTAGAGAATGGAGATAATTCTATAGAGAGTGGTAAGTTACGAGAGGTGGCTTTTGCTGATTTTTATGCGAGATACAGCAATAATACCCTTGTGATGAACAAATACTTCTCGATCCTCTCAGCATCCACAAGAGAGGGAACACTCGACCGCGTGATGGCACTTCAAAACGACCCTGTGTATGATAAAAAAGTACCAAACCTTGTACGCTCACTCATCGGTGTTTTCGCACGCAACTACAAGCACTTTCACGCCAAAGATGGGCTTGGATATAAGTTTGTCGCAGATAAGATCCTAGAGATAGATACACTCAACGCACAGATGGCTTCAGCTCTTGGAGGTGCCTTTAAAGTGTATGAGAAGATGAATCCTCACAACAAAGAGCTAATGCGTGTAGAGCTCGAGCGCATCGCAGCAGCAGAGCACATTAGCAAAAATCTTTACGAGATCATCTCAAAGGTTCTAAAAAAATGAGAGAAAAACTCACCGCACTCCAAGAGCACAAAGATACCTTTATCGATGCAAAAAAAGAGATCCTTAAGATGTGGCTCTCTTATAGTGCCCCAAAGAAAATCTTACTCTCACACTCTATAGAACCTGAGCACTTTTGTGATGAGTATGCTGGAGGCGTTTTTGATTATTTCATTGGGGTGATCGCAGGAGAGGTTGAGATAGGAAATTGCCCAGTGATGCAAAGCCTTTTGAGCTATCTCAAAGATAGAGAGATCAGTGCAGATGAGCTTTTTGAGATCTGTTCACACTTCAAACGTGCGATGGTTGATTTTACCTACGATAAAGAGATCAACTCCAAAAAGGTCTTTAATGAGCTCTCGTATATCTTTGGAAAAAACTTCCAAGGGATACTCAAATACTACACCGATACGATCTTTCAAAGGCTTATCGATGCCCGAGCCGAAGCGCTCAAAGCGGGTCAGGCAAAAGAGTATTTTCTCTCCAATATGTCCCATGAAATCCGCACACCGCTCAATGCTGTTTTGGGTTTTGTCAACCTTTTACTCGAAGATGATATCAACCAAAAACATAGAAACTATCTTGAGATCATCCGTAATAGTGGAGAAAATCTTTTAAGCATCATCAACTCCATCTTAGATTTTTCCAAACTTCGCAGTGGTGAGTTTACCATCGAGCCAAAGATCTTTACACTCCATGATGAGATCAGCCACACCATGGAGCTTTTTGTCGCAAGTGCAAATAGCAAGAACATCACCATCACCTCATTTATCGATCCTACTATCCCAAAAGAGCTCTATGGGGATGCGCTTCGTATCAAGCAGATCCTCTCAAACCTCATCAGTAATGCGATCAAATTCTCCCCAGAGGGTGGCGTGATCCATATCGAAGCAAGCTGTGAGGATTCTATACTTAAAATCGGTGTACGAGATAATGGTGTAGGGATCTCTAGCCACAATCTTAAAAAAATATTCACCGCTTTTACCCAAGCCGAGGAGAATGACCCAAGCAAGAACTTTGGAACAGGTCTAGGGCTTTCTATCTGCCAACAGCTCGCCGAGCATATGCACGGAGTGGTCAAAGTAGAATCAGAACTAGGCAAAGGGAGCCATTTTTGGATGGAGATACCTGTGGATGTACACACAGATGAGTGCCAACTCTTTGATGATATGGATCAGTTCGCCCAGATGCGTATCGTCTTGTTTGCCAACAATAAAGAGCTCAAGTTTCAACACAAATCTTTTTTGAGATACTCCAATGTTTTTGGGATCAATATCGAGATAGTTGATACATTCCAAGACCCTTTTGATGTTGCTATTTTTGTCCACGAAGAGCTTGATGAGAAACTCAAAGAGGAGCTTAAAAATTCGCAAAAAAAATGTGTCGCTTTGATGGGTAAACTCAGCGATGAATATAATGAGAATAAAAATATCGTTCCCCTTACTTTCCCACTCTACTGTGCAAAGATCAGAACAGCATTTTTAGAACTACTCAACCCTACAGAGTACCATCCACACCTTCAAAGTACTCAAAAACAGTTTAAAGGGCACATCCTTATCGCAGAGGACAATGAGGCAAATCAAGAACTCATCAAGATTCTTCTTAGCAAATATGGTCTCACCTACGATCTAGCAGCAAATGGTCTTGAGGCGTATGAGCTCTACCAAAAAAACAAATACAACCTCATCCTTATGGATGAGCAGATGCCGGTGATGGATGGAAATGAAGCGGTTGCAAAGATACTCGCTTATGAAAAAGAGCACGCGATGCATCACACCCCTATCTCAGCGATCACAGCCAATGTGATCAAAGGGGCACGCGAGAGAGGTCTCTCAAGTGGTTTTGACTCGTTTTTAGGCAAACCTATCATTCTCAAAGAGCTAGAGAGAGTTCTTGCAAACTACCTTCCAGAACTCAGCGCTGACAATGTAGTGGTCAAAAAAGAGAGTGAGAGCAAAAAAATAAAAGGGATCGATATCAAAAAACTCGGTGCTGAATTGATGCTCAATCCAGAAGAGCTGACAATGCTACTCACACTCTTTGTCAAAAAGATGGAGAAATACTTGCCAGAGCTCAAGATGGCTATCAAAGAGAGAGACTACAAAAAAATAGCTCTCATCGCGCATGGGATCAAAGGCTCAAGTGGAAACTTTCGCATAGAGGTGTTACAAGAAAAAGCGAGTGAAATGGAAAAAATGGCAAAAAATAAAGATACAGAGTATAGCTATGACAAAACCTATGTCACCCTGCGCAATAAGATAGAAGAGATAGAGATCGAGTAGCCTTCTTACTCTTCTATGTAGTACCCTATTCCCGAAGCGTTTTTGATGATATCTGTTTGGAGCTTGTTACGCAGACGCCAAACAAGGGTTCTCACACTATTTTCCGTTGCTCCATTATCTTCCCAGACATATTCCATCGCTTGAGCAAAATTGACTACTGAACCTAGCTGTGCGACAAGCAGTCTCAAAAAAGCGTTCTCTTTTTTTGTCAGTCTAATCTTTTGCCCTTGGAAAAAAGTCTCACAGATACTGATATCTAAATGGTACCCATCTCCAAACTCAACAATGGGCTCTGAAGAGGAGCGGCGCTCGTACAAGAGCTTTTCAAGATTGAGCTTATCCACCTTGAGGCTTTTCATATCCTCTTTTCTTTTACACTCAATATCATATTTAAAAAGAGCCATTTGGATCGTTGCATGCAGAGAGTTTGGATCAAAAGGCTTGACGATATATCCATAAGGCTCTGTAAGCTTTGCAAGTGAGATGATATCATCATCACTATAGGATGTAAGAAAGATAAATGGAATACTATACTTATCTCTAATATACTGTGCGAGTTCTATCCCATCACTGCTCTCTTGAAGTGAGATATCAATAACAATAAGGTTGGGATGTAGACGTGTAATATTTGCTTTTGCCTCTTCTGCATTATCAAACATCGAGATAACATTATACCCCTGCTTTGTCAAAGACATATTCAAATTGAGTGCTGTTATCTCATCATCTTCTACGATCATAATTCTATGTTCTTGATCCTGCATCCAAAAACCCCTTATCAAAATTTTATAATTACTTTGTGATAAAATAAAATATTATTATAATAAAACTTTTTGTGAAATACAACTACTTTTAATAATATCTTAAAAAATATGGGTATTTGTCACAAAACTACTTGTTTTATAATTTATTTTTATGCATCTTATTGAGATTTGAGTCTGACTTGTAAAGCACTTTTCCCGATGGAACCACTAGGGATGTAGATCTCAGATGCACATCCTGATCATCAAAAAAGATATGTGCTTTAAACGCTTTGAGAATATTGCTCTTTTCTATTCCCCCAAGAAAAAAAGCCTCATCGACATAAACGCCCCAATTTCTAAGGGTCTTGATCACCCTGAGATCAGAGGGTGCATTTCTTGCTGTCACGATCGCAATGCGTACAGGGGAAAACTCCATTCTCATAGGTAAGCGCTCTTGCAAGCGCGCAAGCTTTCTCAAAAAAGAAGCAAAGGGTCCCTCATTCATAGGGATATTTTGCGCACTCTCCTCTTGGGCATGAAAGGCTTCGATCCCATCTTGTTTGTACACAAGCTCGCTCTCTTCACTAAAGAGCACCGCATCCCCATCAAAAGCGATGCGCACCTGCCCCTCTTCGATCTCACATTGATACGAAGGGGGAGTTGAAAGCACAGCAGAAGCACAAACCCCACTATCTATCACCTTTTGTGCATCCTCTTCATTGGTGGTCAAAAACAGATCGACGTCAAAAGCCTCAAGATAATCAGCGCTTGATTCCCCTGCTGTAAAAGCAGAACGTGTGATATTCAGCCCTATTTTTCTAATGGTATTAAGAACACGGATCCCAGTATCTGGAGAATTACGCGACATTACCACCACTTCTACCAAGGGAGCTTTGCCCTTTTCTTGATAGCGGTTCAAGCCAAGAAGTGCTTTGATAAGTGGAAAGCCTATCCCCTCACCAAGAGCAATATCTTCATGTTCGAGCATATAAGCGCGATATTTTTCGATCCCCTCTTCAGGATCGATCGCGTACTCTTTTTTAAACAAAGCATCTGCTTCGCTCAGATCAAACAAAGCCGTAGCCGAGATCCCTATTACAAGTGTATCTTTGAGGTTATATGCCAAATTAAATCCTTTTATTGCTATTATTATACAATTTTTCAAAAAAGGTTTGGCTTTGTCTTATAGCGTCTATATTGTGCAGTGTAGCGATACAACTCTTTATACAGGGATCGCTGTGGATGTAGCAAAAAGGATCGATGAGCACAACCACTCTGCAAAAGGGGCAAAATATACCAAGGTGAGAAGACCCGTAAAACTCCTCTACACAGAGCCTTGCGAAGATAGAAGTAGTGCCTCAAAAAGAGAATATGAGATCAAAAAGATGAGCCGTGAAAAAAAGCTCAAACTCATAGGCTTAAGCACCTAATTTGAGAAGCTCAAAACTCTCTTTGGACATTGGTTTATAGAAAAAATAGCCTTGAAAAATATCACACTCTTGTTCTGCGAGATAATCGACCTCTAGGCGCTCTTCAACTCCTTCAGCTACGATGCGAAGCTCTAAATTTTGTGCGATATTGATGATCGTCTTGATCATTGTTCTGTCTTGCTTTGAGCTCGCGATTTTTGCGACAAAAGATTTATCTATCTTGAGCTCACTTATAGGAAGCTGGCGCAAATAACTCAGCGAAGAATATCCTGTACCAAAATCATCCATCGAAAAGCGAATTCCATACTCTTTGAGCTTGTTCATATTTGTAATAAGTATATGAATATCTTCTGCCACACTACTCTCTGTGATCTCAAAAACAAGTTTTTTTACCAGATTTGCATCTAAATATTTTTCACTCAAAGCGATCACATCCGCAACAAACGAGGAGTGAAACATCTGTCGCATACTGATATTGATCGAAAAATGTTCTAGCTTCACCCCTTTTTGATCCCACTCTTTAAGTGTCTTAAAAGACTCTTCGAGGATATAATGTCCTAGCTCGATAATGATTCCTGTTTGTTCTGCGATCGCTATAAAATGATCAGGTCGTACATTTCCAAGACTCAGACTCTCCCAGCGCGCGAGCACTTCACATCCGATGATCTCCTCTTTTTTATTGAGCTGTGGCTGATAATGAAGATAGATCTCTTTGCTCTCTATGGCAAAATGGAGCAGTCTCTCGATCTCTAATTTTCTTTGGATATCTTGTGCCACTTTATCATTAAAAATAATGAGTCCATCTCGCCCCTGATTTTTCGCCTCATACATCGCAATATCTGCTTCTTTGATAAAGCGATTTGCCTGCATACTTGGCTTATCTAGAATACTGATCCCGATACTTGCACTAATATAGAGATGATGCTCTCCTATCACATAGCTTTGTTTGATCGCATCAAGAAGCTCTTGGGCAAAGCTATTGCCGTATTCTAAACACTCTTGGATCGAATCGTACTCCGGGCTAAGCAAACAAAACTCATCCCCACCAAGTCGTGAGACCTTAGCTTTGTTGTTTATCTCTGCGAGGTTTTTCATACGGTTGGCGACTTCACACAGCAGTTTATCCCCTATATCATGCCCGAGTGTGTCGTTAATGATCTTAAAATGATCAAGGTCTACCAAGAGAATATAATGGTACTTTTGTGTTCTTCTTTGCAGAGCGATCGCATCATCAAGCATCTCGATAAAATAGCGTCTGTTCCCAAGCTTGGTGAGGTAATCGTGGTAGGATTGGTAGCGACTTTTGACCAAATAGTTAAAGGTGTTATTAGATGAGTGGAGCAAGACCCAAGCAAGAACGATGGTAAAAAAAGCCAAAAGATATGAGTAGTACTCGTTGACTAGTAAAAAATAGAGCACCAATGGCAGCATTAAAGAGACAACGGTGAGTATCGCCAAACGTCTTTGTGAGGCCAAAACGGTCGCTGCGACGACACTACTTCCTAGCTGTGTAGCGATCGCAATATAATGGAGTACGAGGATATCTTTGGATGTATAGATCACAAACATCACACTCCACATTGAAAAGGAGAGATATAAAAAGATCTTGAGCCATCCAAACCATTTGTCTTTTTCAACTAGGCTCATCTTTTTGCGCAAATACTCTCTGTGAAGTGTGTATCCCCACACAGATATAGCGACCAAAGCAATATACCAAACTAGCTCGACCTCACAAGAGGAGTAGAGCCAACCGATATAAACATACCCAGGACCAGTCACAATAAAAAGTATAAGAAGTATCAAGATCTGTTTGTGCATAAAGCCATAAAACTTCATATCATCTATCATTCAAGGTCCTTTGCATAGTCAAAAAATATAAAAAAAGATTATAACAAACGATGAAAAAATCCCAATTAAAACCGGCTAAAATTGCATTAAATAGAAAAATTAGAACTATTTGTAACACTTAAAAAAAATTTAATATATAGACTAAGAACAAAAACAAATAAAAACCTCAAACTATATGCACTACCATAAACAAAAAAGGGAGTTCTTATGAAACGTTTTAAAAAATATATGAATATCTACTTTGTCACCGCTTTTATAGGGATAGCATCTCTACTTTATCTCATCTCATTTGTCTTTGTCGCGGGAGGTATTGCGAGTGGCTCGAGTGCTGAGATACATAAAGAGAAGTTACGTGAGGTTCGCCAAAGATGAGTCGAAATTTGAGTATAATAATTCCAACACAATTCTAAAGGTAGTTTATGTTTGACTCGATCCGTAAGCTTTTTAAAGCACTCAACTCTTCAGCAAAATCGTGGCAGCTCTCAGGCGCCATCGTTTTAGCAATGTTTGCAGGTTTTTTACCAACAGCAGGTTCTCTTATTCTTTTAAGTATCTTGTTTGTAGCACTGATTTTAAATATAAATTTTGGAGTTTTCCTTCTTTTTAGTGCTCTTTTTGGTGCGATTGGATATCTTTTTGATCCTCTATTTGAGTCTCTTGGCTATTTTATCTTAACCCATGAAACACTCAACGATCTCTTTACATCCCTTTATAATTCCGCACTCTTTGGATGGAGTTCATTTAACTATACACTTGTCACAGGCTCGCTTGTTGTCTCTACACTTTTAGCTCTTCCACTGCTTTTTATTCTCAACAAAGTGATCACACTCTATAGAGTACAAATAGGGGTAAAGCTCAACGAATGGAGGGCGACACGCTGGATGAAACTCTTTAATGAAGAGGCAAAAACAAGCTCTTCATTTCGTTGGTGGGGGCTTGGTGTATTTGGTGGTTTAGCGACTGCCATCGCACTTATTTTTATCCTTCTTTTTGATCCTCTTGCGCGTCTTGCTCTTGAGAAGTCTCTCTCTTATTCTTTACAAACGCAAGTCGATATCAAAGATTTTAGCTCTAGCTTTTCAGATCTTCGCATCAAGATATCTGGCATCGAGATCGCTGATAAAGAGAAGCTCACTCACAATCTCGTAACAGTTGGGGATGTAGAGTTCGACCTTGGCTTTGCTGCTCTTATGGAGAAAAAAGCGATGATAGAGATGCTAAATGTTGATGCGCTTGCTTTTGATACAAAAAGAGCAACGCCAGCAAAACCTTATGGTGAGGCAAAGTCTCAAACAAAGAAAACATCCGAGCAAGAAGCTTCGGATGTAGAGACAAAGGCATCCTCTCAAGATGCAAGCCCTTTTAGTATTCCAGATGTGGATACTATCTTGCAAAAAGAGGAGCTAAAGTCTGTAGTAGAAGCGCAAAAACTCAAAGCTGATATAGAACAAACAAAAGAAAAATGGGCAAAGATATCTGATGAGCTCAAAAGTAACAATGAAGTAGATACCATCAAAGCAGATGCGAAAAAATTGCAAGAGAGTCTTAAAAATGCTGATATTACAAAAATAGCATCTGCAAAAAATGATATAGACAAACTCAAAAATAAAATCAATGCACTCAAAGAGAAATATACATCATTACAAAAAGATTTTAAAGCGGATCAACAACGCCTCAAAAAACAGATAAGCGCACTTAAAGAGCTACCACAACAAGATATTGAGCGTCTCAAAAACAAATACACTCTCAATGCAAGTGGCGGGGCAAACCTTATAGGAACACTCATAGGAGATGAGATAGGTAAATATATTCATATGGGACTCAAATACTATGATATGCTCGCTCCTTACATCCGAAGCGATGTCAAAAAAGAAGAAGTTGTAGAGGTAGCCCCTCCTCGTGGTCAGGGAAGATGGATAGAGTACGCAAACCTCTCAACAACTCCAGCACTCGTGATCAAAGAAGCAAAGATCAATATGAAACTCAAAGAGGATCTGCTAGCTATCTCAATTGAAGATCTCTCAAGTGATCAAAAGCTCTATCAAAAACCTATGAAGCTTCATGCCGATGCCAAAGGGGTACAATATACCCACATAGCTGCGGATGTAGTAGATGATAGACGAGGAAAAGTCGCAAATACGAGCTTTGATCTCAAAATGACTGGCTTTAAAACACAAGACTTTACTATGCAAACACTTAGTATGAATGACATCGTTACAAACGCCACCCTACAAGGTACGCTAAAAGACTCTCATGTCAAAGCAACAAGTAAGATCAATGTAAGCGATGTGAAGCTGCATATGCCATCACAAAAGCTCGTAAATGAGCTTCTCTCTGATATCTCAAAGTTCAATGTAGATATCTCAGTAGATGGCGCGATACAAGAGCCTAAGATAAGCATTAAGAGTGACCTAGACAAACAGCTCTCAAAAGGTGTAAGCTCAATGATCACTAAAAAAACAGCTGCATTTGAAAAAGAACTCAAAGCTGGGATCATGGCAAAAGCAGGAGGCTCCAGCAAAGGACTCTCAACAGACCTTGGAGATATAGACTCACTTCTAGATTCAAAACAAGATGCACTAGGTGGCATCAATACTAATTTTTCTCCATCATCAAGTGGTGGTTTAAAATTGCCTATGAAGTTGTTTTAAGATCGATAAATTAAGAGCAGACTTGCCGTAAGGTGAGCGTTGTTCTTGAATAAAAAAGTGATTGATTTTAAAAATGGGGATTGTTTAAAGTTGTGGCTCCGGATACTGGATTCGAACCAGTGACCAAGTGATTAACAGTCACCTACTCTACCGCTGAGCTAATCCGGAATATTTATTGAGCCGAAATTATACTTCATGGCTCTATAAAAGTCAAGTATATTTGGCTACTTTTTGCGTTTTCTTTTAATATTTTCTTGTGGCATAAAAAACTCTAAATTTCCCACCATCTGTTTGAGCACATTTTGCTCCTCTAAGAGCTCTGCTAAGTTCTCTTTACTCTTTGCATCAAAGAGCAGATCTACATCCTCTTGGGTCAAAGGTCTTTTATCCAAAGTATTGAGAATCTCATCTTTTTCATAGTAGCTATTGTTTGGTTCTGCATGGATGCGAGAAGCGATATGAATAGGCAAGGAGCTATCAAACATCATGGCGATGTCGTGAAGTTCTTTATAGCTTAAACCCACTACAGGGTACGCTGGAGGTCTGTCTATACTCCCAATATCGATGCGCGATGCTTTGATATGTAAAAGTACCTCATTGAGCTTTTGCACCTCTTGGGATGTATCATTGAGCCCTTGAACAAAGAGTATCTCAATAAAGAGTTTGCCTGTAAAGACTTGGCTAAACTCTATCACTTTTTCTACAAGCTTTTCTAGGTTGATACTTGGATGTGGTCTATCGATCTTTTTAAAGATATCTTCACTCACAGCATCTAAAGAGAGTTTGACTTGATCGAGTTTGAGCAAGCTTTGAAACACTTTTTCATCTACAAGTGCGGCACTATTGGTGAGAATGAGCGTTTGTGTTTGCCCTTTGATCTTATCTATCTCATCAATGAGCTCATCTAAGTGTGGATAGAGCGTTGGCTCGCCGTTGGCTGTGAGAGTGATCACATCTATCTTGTCATGCAGATGCTCTTTTAATTCATCAATAACAGTCTTTACAGAGACAACATCCTCTTGATGATCTACAGGTGCAGCAGGAGCAAGCTCACAATAAAGACAATCAAAATTACACTGTTTTTTGTTAGGGGAGAGATCCACACCCAAAGAGTCTCCAAAACGTCTTGAGTGTATAGGACCAAAGATTGTATGCATTGGGTTATTTCTTGCTAACTCTATGACACTCGTTCACAAAGTGGATCGCATTTTCTACAGGCACATCAGGAAGGATTCCGTGTCCGAGGTTAAAGATGTGGCGTTTGCCGCCCATAGTCTCCTGAATCACCTCGACACATTTTGTCGTCGCTTCTTTAGAGTAAAGACGGCATGGTTCCATATTTCCTTGAAGCACATACTTCTCACCCAAGCGCTCTTTTGCAAACGCCATTGGTGTTGACCAATCGACGCCAAATACATCAAAGTTACCATATACCTTGTCTAAAAATGCAGGGATCCCTTTTGGGAAGAGGATCACAGGAACATCAGGATAACGCTCTTTGATATATTCAGCGATCTCGACCATATAGCTCCAAGAGAATTCATCGTACATCCCAGGCTCGATCGCCGCAGCCCAGCTATCAAAGATCTGTACTACGTCCACACCTGCTTCGATCTGCTTGATCATATAGTGTTTGACCACTTCAGTCACTTTACGTAGTATCGCGTGTAGGAGCTCTGGATTTGCATAGAGCATCTTTTTACATACATTGTATGTTTTTGTCCCCTGCCCCTCGATCATATAGGTCGCAAGCGTCCAAGGTGCTCCGGTAAATCCGATCAGTGCTTTATCCCCACCGCGCGCATCAAGCTCTTTTTTAAGGATCTCGATCGTCTCATACACATAAGTAAGCTTACTTGCTGCCTCTTCACCACCAAGGAGTCTATCAAGATCAGCTTGGGATGTAACAGGATCGCTAAATTTTGGTCCCTCCCCTTTTACAAAAGAGAGATCCATTCCCATCTCATCAGGGATCACAAGGATATCACTAAATAAAATAGCAGCATCCACACCCACAATATCAAGTGGCTGAAGTGTTACTTCTGCCGCTTTTTTTGGGTCATGACAAAGGTTCAGAAAATTACCCGCTTGTGCGCGCACAGCCATATACTCAGGAAGGTATCTTCCAGCCTGTCGCATCATCCATACCGGAGTGTAGGGAGTCTCTAAACCTTTACATGCATCTACAAATATTTTACCCATTTTCGTCCTTGTTAGTTTTAAAATTTTTTAGTGTTTTTCTTCTTTTTTTCCCACTTTACCTAAAAAGTAAAGTCCAACTGAAACTGCTGTGATAGAGAGTGCGAGATAAAAGAGCTCGAGTGCAGTTGTGTAGTTTGCATGTCCCACTTTTTGAAAGAATCCTACCACGAGCACCATCACGATCACTTTAGAGATCTTGTCTTTGAGTTGGTCAAGTGAGTGCACTGCTAAGAGCTGATTTTCACAGCCATCTTTATCTTTTGCTGGGTCTATATCGGAGATAAAAAGCTCATAGAGACCAAAAGAGAAGATGATCATCACCACACCGATAAGATAAAGATCGACCGCGCCGATAATTCCACCCATCACCTCTTCGTGAAAATGCTCTGGATGTGCATGTGTCATATACACATTGATCACATATTTTGCTGTTTCATAGATATCAAAACTCGCCACTGCAAATAAAAGCACAGCACCGACAAGCCCAAAAACTACAGCGAGAATAATAATAAAGCGAGAACTCCAAAGAGTGTTTTCAAACATTCTCTCTAACATCTATTTCTCCCCTTCCATCTCAACCCATTTTTGAGCAATTCTCACAGCATTTGTCGCAGCACCAACTCTGAGGTTATCCGCTACAACGAACATATGAAGCATATTTTTACGGAAATTATCGACACGGATACGCCCGACAAAAGTTTCATTGAGTCCCATACACATTGAAGGCATCGGGTACAGTGAATCAGATGGATCATCTACGACTACGATATTTGGCGCTTTTTCTAAGAGTGCTCTTGCCGCGCTTGCATCGACATCATTTGCAAAAGTAAGAGTGAGTGCTTCTGCGTGCCCACGAAGTGTTGGAACGCGTACACACGTCGCGCTAAGCTCGAGATCTTTATGCATAATCTTACTTGTCTCATTGACCATCTTCATCTCCTCTTTCGTGTAATCATTATCCATGAATACATCGATCTGAGGGATAACATTGAGCGCGATCTGGTACTTGAATGCTTTGTGCTCTACGTCATCAAGTTTGAAAGCGAAAAATGCTTGCATCTGTGTTACAAGCTCTTCCATAGCTGATTTTCCAGCCCCACTTGTAGCTTGGTATGTCGCTACATCCACACGTACAAGATCGTATGCTTCATCAAGTGGCTTGAGTGTTTGCACCATCTGAATAGTAGAGCAGTTTGGATTAGCGATCACTCCCGTTTGTCTCCAAAGTGCGATATCCTCAGGATTTACCTCAGGAACAACAAGTGGAGTATTTTTATCCATTCTAAAATGGGATGTATTGTCGATCACTACAGCACCCGCTTTAACAGCAGATGGAGCAAACTCAGCACTCACACTTCCACCTGCACTAAAAAGAGCGATCTCGATCTCTTCTTGTGCAAAAATATCATGCGTCAACTCTTGGATAACGATCTCTTTTTTATTATATTCAACAGTTTTTCCAGCACTTCTTGAACTTGCAAGAGGAACAAGTTTACCTATAGGAAAATCAATCTCCGAGAGAATGAGTAATATCTCTTCACCTACGGCTCCATTTGCTCCAACGACTGCTACATTATATTTTTTTGACACGCGTGCTCCTTACAGATTATATGTTTGTATTTTTTGTTTTAAATTATCTTGGCTCATACCAAGTACTTCTGATGCACTCTCTACATCCCCAGCTTGGGATGTAAGCACTTGAGATATCAGCTCTTTTTCCATTGTTGCAATATCTTTTGTCTCATGAAGTCCTCGTGATTCTAAAAAAAGATCGCTTGGTGTGATCTCACTACCTTCACTGAGAATCACAGCGCGCTCTACAACAGAGATAAGCTCACGAATATTTCCTGGCCATGTATAAGACAAAAGTTGATCTTGAGCCTCTTTGGAGAAGCTTTTTTGTTCAAAATCATACTTGATGCAATTTTGTTCTAGAATTTTATCAGCAATTTGTATAATTTCATCTTTTCTCTCCCTTAAAGGGGGAATATTTAAGGGAATTGTGTGAAGTCTGTAGTATAGGTCCTCACGAAACTCCCCTTTTTTGATCTTTTCATGAAGATTTGCATTGGTTGCTGAGACGATGCGAATATCTATTTTGATATTTTTTGAAGAGCCAAGACGTCGCACCTCTTTTTCTTGCAAAGCACGCAAAAGCTTCGCTTGAACACTATAGGGCATCTCCCCTATCTCATCTAAAAAGAGTGTTCCTCCGTTTGCAAGCTCAAACTGACCAGCCTTTGCTTCTTGGGCATCGGTAAAAGCGCCCTTTTCAAACCCAAAGAGCTCACTCTCAATAAGGTTCTCAGGAAGTGCCGCCATATTGATCGCCACAAATGGTTTTTTCGCGCGAGGGGAGTTTTTGTGGATATGGTTGGCAAAGACCTCTTTTCCAACACCACTCTCACCTAAAAGCAAAACACTTGCATCAGTAAGAGCTGCTTTATTTGCAATATTCAATACTTTTTCTAATGCACTCGAGCTTCCAAAAAAGTCATCACTCTTTTGCTTGAGCGCTTTAGGAGTGACTTTTTTACTCGCCTTTTGGATCTCATTTTCACGTTTGATCGCCTGAATGAGAGTATCGACATCAAAAGGTTTGAGTAAAAAATCTTTGACGCCCAAGTGAATCGATTCTATCGCACGTTGCAAGGTTGCATTTCCAGTCATAATGATCACTTCATAAGCGCCACCGAGTTCTTTAATAAACTCGATTCCGTCCATTCCTGGCATATTGATATCTGTAATGATGAGATCAAAACTACTATCAATTCCCTTGAGTGCATCTTTGGCATTTTTAAAAGTTTTGATCTCAAACTCTTGATAATCACTCATAGCGATCTCAAGAGATTTTCTCATATTTATATCATCTTCAACGATTGCAATTTTCACTCAAAAAACCCTTATTTTAATGGAGTGATGATAGCTAAATTATCATTAAAGTCGACTTTGAAGCACATAGTCTTGAGGGTGAGGATCGTTTGGGAGCTTGTAGTGAAATTTCTCATATCTTCACGATGTTCTACATGAAGACCAAGCTTGTGCAAGTACATTAAAAAATCTTCTGATTTTTTTAACATATTTTCTTTAAAACCTTTTGCTTGATCATAATCAAGAGTAAAAGATTTTAGTTTTTCACCCTCGCACTTTTGCATCGCGCGAGAGATTGATAAAGACTCATTATATAAACGAGCATCTTGAAGTACATAGCGATACGATATTAAATATTCATCCGCATAAAGAGAAAACGAGTTAAAAAGTATTACTCCGCAAATAAAGAGTGATAAAGAACTATTTCCATCTCTACTTCGCATAAACCTTCTTTATAAGTTGTTTCAACAATGCTTGCTTCTCTTACAACAGCACTTACATGTGTTCTCACATCTGTGCGCTTTACCATCATATTACGAATCACATCTTGACCCTCTACGTATACACCCTTGACTCTTTCTGCAATAAGTCTATATGCATCACCAATTGCAGCGCGCTTAGCCAAAGCATACGCTTGAGAAGGTGAAATAGTTTGTGTTGGAGCAACACCTTGCCCGATAACACTGACTCGTATCTCTTGATTCGATTTTAAAACATCATACTCAGAGTAGCTCTGTTCTTGTATAAAAGGAGTAGAATCTATCTCTTCTCTCACCTCTTCATATACAACTTCTTGTAAAGATGACTCATCTGCACTAGATACCTCAGATGCTATTTTTTCATCTGAAGCAAGGAGTACAGATCCTAATAATGAAATTAGCGCTAGTCTTTTCATACCCTACCTCTTTATCATTTTCTCAGATTCTCTCAGCAATTATTAGTCCAACTCTAAAGTTGCTTCCCCATCATCCTCATCGTCATCTTCAAGTTCCTCTTTTTTCGGACAACGAGAGATACTTACAACATCATCCCCTTTGACAATATAAACACCACTTGTATTTCTGCTTGATTTAGAGATTGTTTGCATATCTACACGGATCATTTTTCCAGCACTTGTGAGTGCCATCATATCCATCTGCTCATCTACCATCAAGATTCCAACCACATGTTTCCCTGTTTTTGGAGTCATCTTCATAGCGATCACACCAGAACCACCACGGTTTGTCAAACGATATTCGCCAGATGTTGTACGTTTTCCGATCCCTTTTTCACTCACAATTAAGATCTCTTCCTCATCATCACGAATGATATTAGCATCAACGACCTCATCATCTTTGTGTTTAAACTTAATACCACGAACACCACGTGTACTACGCCCTTGATCACGTGTTTTTTCAATATCAAATTTAATACATTGTGCAAGTTTTGTAACGATAAAGAGATATTTCGTATCGTTTTCTGCAATTTTTGCTGTGATAAGTGCATCATCATCATCAAGAACGATCGCACGTACACCATTGCTTCGGATGTTAGAGAATTCACTAAGGTTCGTACGTTTGACAATACCTCTTTGTGTAAAGAATACAAGTGATTTTTCTTCACTAAAGTCAGTTGTAGGGATGATAGAGCGGATCTTCTCATCAGCGACAAGACTCAAGAGATTCACCACCGCTTTTCCTTTTGCAATACGACTTCCCTCTGGAATCTTATACACTTTGAGCCAGTGAAGCTGTCCACGATCTGTAACAAAGAGGAGTGTATCGTGCGTGTTACAGGTAAAGAAACGCTCGATAAAATCATCTTCATAGGTTGTTACAGCAGTTTTACCTTTACCACCACGGCGTTGTTTTTCATAGTTTGCAAGTGGTACACGCTTGATATAACCACGGTGTGTGATCGTCACAACCATCGGCTCATTTGGAATCAGATCTTCCACATCGATATCATCATAGTCATCTTCGATATCTGTTTGTCTTGGAGTTGTATAGGTTGCAAGTATCTCATCGAACTCTTCATCGATAATTTTATGAAGAACCTCTTCACTTTTGAGGATAGACTCAAGATATTCGATAAGTTCAAGAAGCTCGCGAAGTTCATTCTCGATTTTTTCTCTCTCTAATCCTGTGAGTCTTCCAAGACGCATATCCACGATACTTTGTGCTTGAATCGGTGTAAAATCAAATTCGCTTACAAGATTGTCACGAGCATCATCAATATTACCACTTGATTTGATCACACGGATAATCTCATCAATGATATCGAGTGCTTTTTTGAGACCCTCTAAGATGTGAGCACGAGCTTTTGCTTTTTCAAGATCAAAGATAGTTCTTCTAATGATGATAGTTTTACGGTGACTCACGAAGTGTTTCAAAATATCAATTAAACCAAAAATACGTGGTTCTTGATTGAGAATAGAGAGCATGATGATACCAAAAGTGGTTTGCATGCTTGTTTGTTTGAAAAGATTGTTGAGAATAATCTCACTGATCGCATCACGTTTGAGTTCGATAACTACACGAATACCCTCACGGTCAGACTCATCACGGATCTCTGAGACACCATCGATCATCTTATCTTTGACGAGATTAGCGATATTTTCAATAAGACGTGCTTTATTTACTTGGTATGGGAGTTCATCGATGACGATCACATCTTTGTTCCCTTTTTTCTCGATATGTGTCTTTGCACGAACTTTTATACGACCACGACCTGTCTCATACGCGTCCATGATCCCTTTTTTTCCAAAGATAGTTCCACCTGTTGGAAAGTCTGGTGCTTTGATATGCTCCATAAGTTCTATTAGGGTGATATTAGGGTTTGCTAAGAGCGCTTTGAGTCCATGAAGTATCTCAGTTGGGTTATGTGGTGGAATATTTGTAGCCATACCAACTGCGATACCGCTTGAACCATTGATAAGCAAGTTTGGAACACGTGTAGGCATAACATCAGGTTCTTTAGTCGTTCCATCATAGTTGTCTATCATGTTGACAGTATTCTTCTCTAAGTCTTTGAGAAGTTCCCCTGCATACTTCGTCATTCTCGCTTCGGTATAACGCATAGCCGCTGCGCTATCCCCATCGATAGAACCAAAGTTTCCTTGACCATCTACAAGTTGCATTCGCATAGAGAATGCTTGCGCCATACGAACAAGTGCGTCATATACAGCCGTATCCCCGTGTGGGTGGTACTGACCAATAACATCACCAACGATACGTGCTGATTTTTTGAACTTTGCGCCGTGAGAGAGATTTAACTTATCCATCGCATAAAGAATTCTTCTATGCACAGGTTTGAGTCCATCTCTTACATCAGGAAGAGCACGACCGACAATTACGCTCATGGAATAATCAAGATAGCTATTTTGAAGAGACTCTTCAATATTTATAGTATGTATTTCGTCGTTGTTTAACAGATCGCTCATATATAACACCTAATCTTTAAAAAATATAATCGATACATGGTATCTCAAACTCCCTTAATATTTGTAGAAACTTAGAAGTAATTATTAAAATAGTTTTAAAAGTGTGAAAAAGAGTTTCATATAAATAGAATTCAGAGAGTTTCACGATTTTTTAAAGCGGGCTCAAGCAATGATTAAAAATTAGGCAATAAACTGACTAACTTATAAACTGCTAGTGCTATAATTTTTGAGTAAATAAATTTCTACCTCGCGTAGAACAAATAAGGATGTACAATGAAAAAATGGTTGTTAGTGGCTTTAATGCTCTTACCATCTTTAGCTTTTGCTGAGGATGTACTCGATACTGGTGATACTGCATGGATGATGATGTCTGCTGCTTTAGTATTACTTATGACGCCTGCTGGGCTTGCTCTTTTTTACGCGGGGATGACACGTAGTAAAAACGTACTCAATACCTACGCTATGGTACTCATGGCTTTTAGTGTTGCTTTTATCGTTTGGATCATCGCAGGATACTCAATCGCGTTTGGAACAGCTGAAGGTGGGATGAACTCTGTTATTGGTGGATTCTCAAATGTGTTATTAAGTGGAATCAACTGGAATGACTTAAGTGGATCATATCCTACTTACGTATTTATCGTGTTTCAAGGGACATTTGCAGCAATCACTGTAGCGATTGCAAGTGGTTCTGTTATTGAAAGACTGAAGTTTTCTACATGGCTTGTATTTGTAGCTATCTGGGTACTTGCTGTATATGCTCCAATTACACATATGGTATGGGGTGGAGGATTCTTGTTTGACGAGGGTGCCCTAGACTTTGCAGGTGGTACGGTTGTTCATATGAATGGTGGTTTAGCTGGTCTTGTACTTGCGTATCTTGTAGGAAAACGTACAGGATATCCTAAGATTGCTATGAAACCTATGAGTGTCATGCTTACAGCACTTGGTGCAGCTCTTTTATGGTTTGGATGGTATGGATTTAATGGTGGATCAGCTTTTGGTGCAAACGCAATCGCTGGACTTGCATATCTTACAACAACTCTTGCAACAGCTGTAGCGGCTCTTACTTGGGTACTTATCGAATGGATGGTGTATAAAAAACCTACACTTCTTGGTGCTGCTTCAGGTGTGGTAGCTGGTCTTGTCTCTATCACTCCTGCAGCTGGGTTTGTGGATGTAACTGGTGCTATCATTATCGGTGCGCTTGGTTCTGCTATCGCATTTTGGGGTGTAGCAAGTCTGAAGAAAAAACTTGCTTATGATGATTCTCTTGATGCTTTTGGTATCCACTTCTTAGCTGGTCTATGGGGTGCGATCGCAACTGGTATCTTTGCTCTTAATGATAAAGATCTCCTTTGGGATGGTCCACTCAAAGATGCAGGAGATAGAATGGCACAAATCATTGTTCAAGTTGAATCAGTGGTCGTAGTAGGTCTCTTTACCTTAATTGGTACAGTGATAGTGTACTATATCGCTTCAGCTCTTACAGGTGGTGGCAGAGTCAACGAAGAAGTTGAAAGTGCTGGTCTCGATGAAGCTGTACATGGTGAAAAATTACTCAACTTGTAGTTGATTTTCACCACGAATATAGATACAATTTTAAAATGAATAAATGGAGATAATTATGAAAAAAATCGAAGCGGTAATCAAACCTTTTAAACTAGAAGATGTCAAAGACTCCCTTGCAGAGATCGGGATCACTGGTATGACAGTGAGTGAAGTAAAGGGATATGGTCGTCAAAAAGGACACAGTGAACTCTACCGTGGTGCAGAGTATGTTGTAGACTTTTTGCCAAAAATCAAGTTAGAGATGATCGTAGATGACGCAAGCGTAGAGCAAGTGACAAATACGATCGTTGAAGCTGCACGCACTGGCAAGATCGGTGATGGAAAGATCTTTGTAAGTGATATTGATAAGATCATCCGTATCCGTACGGGTGAAACAGACAACGAAGCTATCTAACACTCTTTTTCCCTCTTGGGATGTAGACTCTCTACATCCCAAACCCTCTTTAACTATGATTAAAAATTAATCAATTTTTTCCTCTATGCATATTTCATTCTGATAAAATACCGCATTCATTTAAGGGGGAAATCTCATATGGTAGAAACTGATTTCAAATACATCATCGACACATTTTTTGCACTCTTTTCGATGGTGCTCATCATCTTTATGGTTCCTGGCTTTGCTATGCTTGAAGCGGGACTTGTACGTACAAAGAACGTTACATCCGTACTTACTATCAATGTGATGATCTATGCCGTTGCCTCGATCTCTTTTTTACTCATTGGCTACACCCTTGCTTTTGGATCTTGGGAAAATAGCTCGATGAGCTTATGGGCTGCGTTTTTATTTCAGATGGCATTTGTAGGAAAGACGATCAATATTATGAGTGGTGGGGTGAGTGAGCGTGTGCGTATTATTCCCCTGTCTTTATTTGCAGTGATCATGGGAGCTTTTATCTATCCAAGTGTGGTCAATATCACTTGGGGTGCAGACCTGTTATCGGGGACGTTTTTAGATATCGATATGTATGATCTTGCAGGTTCTACTGTGATCCATTCTACAGGTGGTTGGGCACTTTTGGCAGCACTTCTTATTGTGGGTGCGAGAAAGGGGCGCTACCTTGAGGAGAAAGTGCGTGTTATTCCAGCATCTAACATCCCATTGGTGGTGCTAGGAGCTTTTTTACTTTGGATCGGTTGGTTTGGTTTTAATGGTGGAAGCGTGGGTTCTATCTCAAGTGTCGAGAGTGCAAATAGTGTTGCAAAGACGATTATGAATACCAACACAGCAGGTCTTTGTGGGGCTATTATCGCAGGGATTTTGATGCATATCCGCTACAAGCTTTTTGATATCACGATGATCCTCAATGGTGCACTCGGTGGACTTGTTGCCATCACAGCAGCACCCGATCTTTATGATATGTATACTCCCATTCTCATTGGTGCAGTAGGTGGGGCTTTAGTGGTTTTTGCAGTTCCACTTTTTGATAAGCTTCGCCTTGATGATCCTGTTGGAGCGCTCTCTGTGCACCTTGTCAATGGAATATGGGGAACTTTAGCTGTAGGTATCTTTGTAGAGAGTATCTCTTTTGTCGATCAACTCAAAGGGGTTCTTCTCATAGGTTTTTATGCTTTTACGCTCTCTTTTATTGTCCTTTATCTTATCAACAAAGTCTCTCAATTCAGAGCTACAGATGATGATCAGCTTGAAGGTATGGATGTAAGTGAATGTGGGGTTGAGGCTTATCCTGAATTTAAACGTTCTATCTAAAAGATCCTGAATCAAGTTCAGGATGACTGAGTGGTGGTCATCGTATAATTAAAAGTGTCGAAAAAAGATAGACTAATGAGGCACAATAAGAAAAGTTTGAGAGGATGAAAAAAGACTTAACTGTCATCGTATAAT
>JAVETX010000068.1:0-6026 GCA_034005845.1 Sulfurimonas sp.
GCAAAGATAGCTACTGATTTAGATATACATGTAAAGACATTATATAACTGGATAAGTAGCTATAAAAAAGAGCATAACATACCTACAAGATCTACAGGTACATCATCTTCTACTGAGACACTAGATGAAGAGAACAAACGCCTCAGACGAGAAAATAAGATACTAAAGCAAGAGCGTGATATCTTAAAAAAGGCAACAGCATACAAAGGAACTAACCATTTTTCAAAAGTGGGAAAGTTCTTTTGAAGCTCTATATTACAAAGTGACGTATTTTTTTACTGTAGAGTAACTCACACCGCTCGATTGTGCGATGGAGTAGTAGCTTATTTTTCTATTTTCCATACGTAGAATATTGATAGCATTTTGTATCTTTGCTTTGGCTCTGTCACTTCGTATTTTAGTGGCTTTGAGGGCAGATTTTGATTTTTTGCTCACATCCCTTTGCTCTTCGATCTCTAATTGTTTTTTGATCTTTGTTTCAAGTTCTCTATTTTCTATTTTTTTGAGTATATACTCAACCTCTTTTTTATTCAATGTGAGTCTCATTGACACCCCGTGCTCTTATTTTTACTCTTATTGTACAGGTTTTCTACTTTAGATCTACTAACATAGCTTCCTAGATCGCGCGATTTAGTGCTATACTTAGTGTACTAAATTTGAATCACGGGATGCTTGATGTTAGAAAACCTCAAAGACACATTTGAAGAAAAACTCAAAGAGATCAAAAAATATTTTGGTGTCGTTGATCTCAAAGAGCCTATCTCTTTTGAACTCTCAGAATTTATGCAAGAAACAGAAAATGCACTTCAAAGACTCCCTAGCAACTACCGTGAACTCTTTGAGATCAAAGCTGTAGAGCATCACAACCTCTTTGTAGGAAGACAAAAAGAGTTTGAACGTCTAAGCAACACCTTTATAGACTGGCAAAAAGAGCGTTTTGTCACGTGCGCACTCATAGGGGAAAAAGGGGGTGGGTCTACATCCATACTCAACTATTTTCTCCACACCATAGAGGATGTAGAGATCATCAGACACGAACTCCACCAAAAGATCTATACAGAAAACTCTTATATGACCTTTGTGAGTAGTCTTTTGGGAGCAAAAGATATCACAAGCAACAAAGAGCTTATCGAGTTTGTCAATAACTCAGAACAAAGACGCATTGTGGTTTTAGAAAATCTTCAACATATGTTTTTAAAGCGTGTCGATGGCTTTGTAGCGATGAAGATGCTCTTTGAGTTGATGTCTTACACGAGCAAAAAGATCCTTTGGATAGGCACATTCACCCCTGCTTCTTGGAACTATCTAGACAAAACGATCTCTGCATCCAACTACTTTACAAGCGAGATTACACTCACACCTTTGCCTTATGAGGTTATTAAAGAGATCATCTTAAAACATGAGGGCTTTGGACAATACGAGGTGGAATATCTCGCAAGTGAGCAAACCCAGCAAAGCAAAAGCTACAATAAACTCAGTGATGAAAAAAAACAAGACTACCTCGAAGAGCAGCTCTTCAAACTGATCCATAAACTCTCAAATGGCAATATCAGCCTAGCTAAACTCTACTGGATGCGTGCGATCGAGGGGATAGAAGAGAATCATCTACGCGTAGGTGAGATCAGCGATCTTGATTATACTTTTGTTAAAAACCTCTCAGAAAACTATCTTTTTACCCTACAAACACTTCTCGTTCACGATGGGCTGAATTTGCAAGATTTTTCTATCGCTATTAACGAGCCGCAATACACCTGCCGCAATATCTTGATGCCTATGCTCGAAAAAGGTTTACTGATCCAGCCAAACAAAAAGTACAACATCAATCCTGTAATCTACAAGCATATCTATGACTATCTTGCGTCCAAAAATTTTATCCACTAGAGAGGACTCTTTTTTATGAAACTATTTTTTCTACTATCTCTTGTTTGTTTTCAAACACTCTTGGCTCTAGAGATGCCAAAATCTCTTGAAAGTGCCCAAGAGGCAAACCCACTTGACTTTTTTTCTATCATCTCTTGGTCTGATGTTTTATGGACGATCTTGCTTTTTATTATCAGTTACTTTTTTATGCAGGTGCTTACAAAAACACTCATCTTTTTTGCAGAAAAAAGCTCTCGTTTGCGCATCACTATCAAAAGCCTCATCCCTATTTTACGCATCGGACTTTGGACGATCATCATCGTGCTCATTATCAAAGTGATCTACAACCCACCTATTGGGATGTTGATGACCGCTCTTGCCTCTGTAGCTATCGCTGTGGGGTTTGCAGCGCAAGATCTTCTCAAAAATATCTTTGGTGGTTTGATGCTCCTTTTTGATCGCCCTTTTAAAGTTGGTGATAAAATAGGTCTAGGGGAATACTACGGAGAGGTGATCAATATAGGGCTTAGAACGACGCGAATCGTGACTGATGATGACTCTGTGATCGTGATTCCAAACATGGATCTAATGAACCGCTCGGTTTCCAATACAAATGCTGGGGAACTCTACTGCCAAGTGGTAGCAAACATAGCGCTCCCTATCGATATAGACACACAAAAAGTACGCAAGATAGCTATAGAAGCAGCACAGGTCTCAAAATATGTCTATCTCAACAAGCCTATAGTGGTGCTTTTTAGCAATAAGATCTACCAAAGAAAGTCATTTTTAGATATGCAGATCCAAGCCTATGTAATGGATATTCGCTACGAATTTCCTTTTAAAAGTGATATGACTGAGATCGTGCTTCGAGAACTGCTCAAACAAAAGATCGTAGATAAAGGCGATCTTGAGTAAACACTTAAAGAGGTACATCCCATGGTCTGAGATGCTTATGATTTGAATCTCTTCTCATGAAACTTATACCATTTGCAGCGCTTTTTGTTTTTGATTGAGTAGATGTTGTAAGTGAACTTTCTTCCACACTCTTGGCACTTGAATGTTGCACGGTTTTTAAACTTGTTGTAGTTTACAAAGAGAAAGTTCCCTACCTGATCACCCTCTTTATAGATGATCTTTTCATTTTTTGCATAGGACTCTTCAGCGATTTTCGCGTCTTCTCTTTGCTTGATAAGCCACGTCGGCTCTTCATCCTCTTCAAATTCATAGCTCAAAGGGACAACCGTATCTTGTCGGCATTTTTTAACCTCTCTTTTTGACGATAGAAAATTGTATTATCATAGCGATAATTTGCTCGTAGGGAAGTAATTTTTATTTATTTTCAAACGCTTCAACAAGCTTACGTCCACCATTTTTTGTAATACTAATTTGATTAATACTATTTTTTTCTAAAATATCCTCTTCAATAAGTGTATCAATAATATTTCTCGCTTTGGCTCTAGCCATACCAGTAGTTTCAGTAATTTCATCTAGTAACGTTGCTTCATATGTAGTTTCATACGAATTATATAAATATTCTAAAATTTGCTCTTTATCTTTTTCTTTTGGCTTGAATAGTGTTTCTTTGGGTACTTTTGTACCTACAGATTTTGCCACTAGTTCGTCTTTCGACCCATCTAATTCAGACTCTTTTTTCTTTTTTATATTCTCACATTCTTCACTTTTTTCACTTAATAATTGCTTCACTTGTGAAAGTTCATGCTTTAAACTTTCATTTTTAGAAGTTAAGGACTCGATACTTTTTTTAGAAGTATTTAATTCACTTGTGATAGGATTAATTTCACTCTCTAACTCTAATTTATACTCCTCTTCTTTTTTTCTTAATTTATTTAAAGCATCATCTCGTGCTTCTCTTAAGCGATCAATACCTTCTCTTATACTTCGAGCTTCTTCTTGCGTAATAGGTGTTTCATCTTCTATATTTTGTTTAATCTCTTTTAGTTTTTTAGTTTTTTTTAATGTATATTCATAAAATATTTCACTCGCCCATGGATATACGAAAACATAAAATAAACCAAAAACAAGAGGAAACCAGATGTTCATGGCATATGGAATCACCATATTTGTAAGTGGGCATGAAAAATTATAAGCATTCAATACAGCAAGTTTTTGCTGTAGCGGTGCATCACCAAAATATACTAACAAATATTTATGATTAAGTATAATCCAGGATACTACCACTGAACTCATAAATGGAGTGTAAGTAAAATCATAAAGTTTGGCTTTAATAGAGTTTTTAATATCTTCTAGCACTATTTCAGCTCTCTGATATAAGTTTCAACACTAAAAACCTTTATATTATTTATAAGCTTATTCATTTTTATTGTCCTTTTTATATTTACTAGTCAAACACTCATAACTACTTCTTTCACAGATTTTTTATGTATTTCATTCAAATTATTAATGCAAATGTTAAACTAAGAACCAACGCCAATGCAAATACAGATATTAAAATAGCTTGCCAAACTAATTGTTGATACCTAGTTACATTATGTGTGTTTAATAATGCTCTATCAAATAAAAAATTAAATAATGAAAAATATAGCATGAAAAATATTATAATAAAAACCAATGTATACCAATGACCTTGAAATGAAGCAGGCAAAACCTGACTTAATGGCTTCATAGTTATTATTGTAAATACTATTGACCAATGTACTCTCCATGGGGCAATTGCAATTATTAATTTATTAAACATTTTGTACTACTTTCAAATATAAAGCCAAATCAACTTAAGGCTATTTTCATATGTTTTTATGATGCTTTGAGCTCATGGCTTATTTTATACGCAATAATTCCACTTAGTGAGATATCTTCATCTATCTCTTCAAAATGCACCCCAATACCACCACCAATCAAACGATAATTTAGAAGTTGCTCTTTTGTTGCATTTTGAATTTTTTTGGTGTAGCTATAAGGCAGAGTCAAAATATCATTACTACTCAAATAAATATAAATTTTGTCTCCAAAATCAACTCTGACAATTGAAGTATTCATTCCATGCTCCTATAAGGGTTTGTTGATGTTCTTGTATGATGCTTAGAATTTTTCGTTCATCATTTTTAGAAAACTTGTATCTTTGAGTGACCCTAAACGTCTCAAGTTCGACTCTCATATAACCATCACCTTTTTCTACATGAATATGTAGCGGTAAATGTTCATCACTAAAAAAGAAAAACCTAAAACCGTTTGCTCGAAGAACTGTTGGCAATTCAAGCCTCCATACCCTTGTTACTATTGGTGTATTTTAGCATAACTTATCGTTCTTTGAGTATGCTTTCAATGAGCTTGCAAAAAATCACACATCCGCTCAAAATAGCGCTCGATCCCCACAAAACTATGATCTCCACCCTCTTCTACGACTTGAAGCGAGTCAGCAAACTTTTGTGTAGCGTAGCTATAGTCTAAGATCTCATCGCCCTTTTGCACCAAAAGCATAAAACGCTCAGGCTCAATAGAGTTTACTTGATAGTGGTGGAGCATCTCTAAATGTCCCTCGTTCCATTCAAAAATGGAGCCATCATAGTAACTTCTTCCTTGTGTGATGATGCGAGAAAGCGTTTCGTAGGGTTGTACAGCAGGATTGATTAGGGCTGCTTTTGTCTTGTATTTCGTTGCAAGGTAGATACTATAAAATCCACCAAGCGAAGATCCTACAAAGACCACCTCTTGACCCAGTGCGATATAAGACTCGGCAAGTTCCTCTAGAGTACTGATAGCAAGTGTTGGGATGTAAGAGAGTGAGGGCGCGATAAAATTGTAATTTTTACTCTTTGCATATTCACGAAACAAAGTAGCTTTTTTACCCTCTCCGTTTCCACCAAATCCATGGATGTAGATCACTATCATCGTTGCTCCTCTTGATTATGAGCGTTATTGTAGTAAAAAAGCTTGAATTTTATCTTACTTTAATTATAATACACTACTATTATAAACTTAATATAACAAAGTAAAACAATCAAATAATAATCCAAACAAAAGAGCCCCCATGCCAACAAGAGCCCCACAAAGAGTAATAGCGAGCTTAGAGCTACCAGAGTATACCAGCGATAAGATAAGCGGACTCAGAGAGGGGTATAGTGTTTATGAGATCAAAGGTAAGAGTGCAGTACTAGAATCTTATGAAGTAATAGTAAGCTTCGTAAGTG
>JAVETX010000036.1:0-25540 GCA_034005845.1 Sulfurimonas sp.
AACAACTCTTGCTATGTTCTTTGAAATTTTAATGCTAATAAACTATTGTCTTTTTTAGTTTTTACCTCTCGTTTAAGTTATCCTTTATAGGATTGCTTTTACATAAGTAAATTATTATAGCAAAGATGTGCTAATTATAGAAGAACTTCTTGTGTATAATATTGCAATTGAATCTTGGATGGGGAATGGATGAAAAAACGGATCTTTGTAACAGCGACCAATACAGACATAGGAAAAACATACACCACAAAGCTTTTGTTGCAAGAGTTTGCTAAACGTGGTTTGCTGGTGGGGGTGATAAAACCGATTGAAACAGGAGTAATAGATGGCTACGCTGCTGATGGTGAAGCCCTGTTAGAAACACTCAAACAGCTCAACCCTAAGCTTTGGTCTTTGGATGTAGAGGATATTGTGCCAATCACCTACGAGCTTCCCGCAGCTCCCTTTGTCGCGTCTCATAATACTCCCTTGGATAGAGAAAAAATAGAAAAAACACTCCAAGAGATGGAACAGGTGTGTGATGTTGTGATCATCGAGGGTGCTGGGGGCTTATATGTGCCTGTGGATGCAGAGACGATGATGATAGATCTTATACAATTTTTTGATGCAAAGGCACTTCTAGTGACCCATTGCTCCTTGGGATGTATCAATGATACGATTCTCAGCCAAAAAGCACTCGAAGCAAAGCAGATCGATTTTGTTACCGCCTTTAATTGTCGCGAGAATGATGCAAGTTTTGCACAGATCTCAGAACCTTATTTTATCCATAGCAAACAAAAAGTTTTAAAAGTAGATCGTGATATTGATATTATATGCGATCTCTTGTATAATCTCTCCTAAAAAAAGAGACTTCTAAATGCAACATTTAATTCGCACAGACGACTTTACAACTCAAGAGATCGAAGCAATTTTGGCCGATGCTAAAAGGTTTAGTGATGGGAGATTTGATAGAATTTTAGAAGATAAGATCATTATCACGCTCTTTTTTGAAAACTCCACACGCACACGCAGCTCTTTTGAGATCGCGGCAAAAAGGTTGGGAGCGAATATTGTCCATCTTGATGTAGCAAAAAGCTCTACCAAAAAAGGGGAAACTCTTGTAGATACAGCGATGAATCTTGATGCGATGGGTCCACATGCGATGATCGTGCGCCATCAAAATGCAGGGGTTCCAAAGATCCTCTCTAACTATACCAATGCCTCGATCATTAACGCAGGAGATGGCGCGCACGCACATCCAACCCAAGCACTTTTAGATCTCTATACACTTCGCGAACATTTTGGAGATCTTCATGGCAAAAAAATTGCGATAGTGGGAGACATTAAAAATTCTCGCGTTGCAAACTCCAATATAGAACTTTTGACTCGTTTTGGGATGGAAGTGATCTTGGTCGCACCCCCACAATTTTTGCCAAAAACATCGCTTAAGACGACCCATTTTTTAGAAGAAATCATCGATGAAGTGGATGCGATCATGAGTTTGCGTACACAAACAGAGCGCCACTCTTCACAAAACTATGCCTCGCTGAAAGATTATGCGAGTGATTTTTGTATCACATCCGAGCTCTTAGGAGAGCGTGACATTATTTTGCTCCACCCAGGACCAATACATAGAAATATCGATATTTGTGATGCTCTTTTGGCAGATGAGAGATGTAAGGTGCTCGAGCAAGTAAAAAATGGTGTCTCTATTAGAATGGCAGTGCTTAAAAAATTGATATATGATATTTGACACCATCAATACACTAGCAAAAAAGAAAATACCTTTTCTTTTTGTGAGTGACTTTAGGCTTGAAAATATCCATGTCATCCCTTTAGATGAGCTTGAGGCTTGGGATGTAGAGTACTCTATCGATGAAAATTATACCTACACAAAACATCGCCACACTTTACAAAAAGAGCCTTTGAATTTTGAGCTGTATCAAAAAAAAATGGCGCAGGTGATTGAGAAGATAAAGTCGGGTGAGACCTATCTTTTAAACCTCACTCAAGCAACAAAAGTGATTCCTTCTGCTTCTTTGCAAGAGATCTTTAAAGATGTTAATGCTCATTACAAGCTTCGCTATAAAGATCAGTTTCTCTGTTTCTCCCCTGAAAAATTTATCCAGATCAAAAACAATAAAATCCACACTTTTCCTATGAAAGGAACCATTGATGCAGCGCTGCCAAATGCAGCTGAGACGATCTTGGCGAATGAAAAAGAGATGGCAGAACATATTATGGTGGTCGATCTTTTACGAAATGATCTCTCTATGGTCGCTTCGGATGTAAGAGTACAGCGCTTTCGCTATATTGACACAATAGAAGCGGGTGCAAAAAAGCTTTTGCAGGTGAGCTCCCATATTAGCGGAGATCTCGGCGAAAAGTGGCAAGAGAGGCTTGGGAGTATTTTGCAAACACTTCTGCCCGCTGGAAGCATTAGTGGAACCCCTAAAAAAAGTACCTTAGAGATCATCGATGCTATTGAGGGCTATGAAAGAGGTTATTTTAGCGGTGTTTTTGGAGTCTTTAATGGGGAGAGTTTTGATAGTGGTGTGATGATCCGTTTTTTAGAAAAAACACAAGAGGGTTATGTGTATAAAAGTGGAGGGGGGATCACCCTAGAGAGCGATGCTTTGAGTGAATATCAAGAGCTTTTAGATAAAGTGTATCTGCCTTGAATTTCAAAGTAGCTCTTTTAGGACTTTTCTTTTTAGATCTTTTCTCACTGCTTTTTATTGGCAAAACTTGGCTTGCTTTTTTTCTTCCACTCTTTTTTTTCTTGTTTATATTGTTAAGTAAGAGCTCTTGGATGAGTCCTTTCTTACTTTTTTTAGAGCATCATATTTTGCTTACACTCTTTAGTGCTCAGAGTTATTTACTCTATTTTATTGGGCTGTTGAGTTTACTGCTTGTTTTTACAAAGTTTCACTCTTTTTTTAGAAGAATTCCCCTTTTTTCTTATCTCACCATTCTCAGTACTCTTAGCTTTTTCTTTTATCTCACAAACGATTTTTTCTTTGATCTTTACATCTCTTTGGGCGAGATCGAAAAAGAGTATTATCTCAGTTTTGAGGTTTTGATATTACTCACAATAATGCACATTTTTCTTTTTTTATTGCTCTTTTTTCAAGGAAGCGTTTTTTTTAAAAAAGATTGAGTTTATTTGAGTTATAATGAACAAAAATTTTAGGATAATAGATGTATTTAGAGGATTTAAAGTTTTCATTGTGGGCTGATTTTATCGAAAGAGATTATCTTGATAATGAGTTCAAAGAGTTAATACAAAAGAAGATTATTAACGGTGCTACATCCAATCCAGCGATATTCAAGAGTGCAATACTTACATCCCAAGCGTATAAAGAACAACTCGCTTCACTAAGTGGTTTGAGCCCAAAAGAGAAGTATGAAGCACTTGCGATCTATGATATTCAAAAAGCTGCAGATATTCTCAAGCCTTTGCATGATGCGGGTGATGATGGTTATGTAAGCATTGAGGTGGATCCATTTTTATGTGATGATGCCAAGGCGACTATAGAAGAGGGAAAAAGACTTTTTGCAAGCATAGATCGCAAAAATGTGATGATCAAAGTGCCTGCAACATCTGCTGGGTACATTGCAATGGAGGAGCTCACAAGTGTTGGGATTCCAGTCAATGCTACACTGATCTTCTCAAGCACGCAAGCACTTGCATGTGCAAAGGCTTTTGAAGCGGGTGTGAAAAAATTTGGCGCAAAAGTAGATACGGTCATAAGCATTTTTGTAAGTCGCATCGATCGAGCACTCGATGCAAAACTCGCTGAGGTGGGAATTCCAACAGCACTTACAGGTATCTATAACTCGGCTGCGATCTATACACTCATAGAGGATATGGAAGTGCTTGGATGTAGAGCCCTTTTTGCAAGTACGGGAGTTAAAGATGATAGCCTGCCTGCGTACTATTATGTAGATGAACTCTTAGCATATAATAGTGTCAATACAGCACCTATCGATACGATCAAAGCGTTTCATGAAAATGGAAAAAAAGAGCAAGCCCTGCCGATCGCTCAAGAGGTGATCGTGAGTCATTTTGATGCGATCGAGCAAGCTGGCATCGATTTTGATGCACTTGTGCAAGAGCAGATTCGTGATGGCTTGCAAGCTTTTAAAGATGCATTTGGCGAGATATTGGAGTCCTTATGAGTGTAAGTACAAACGAAGTAGATGTAAGTAAATTAACATTTGAGCAGTTAAAAAAGATACGAGGCTATCTTAAAAAGATGATCGAAAATGGGGGGAGTGACCTCCATGTTAAAGCAAACTCTGTGATCCGTGCGAGGATCAACGGAAGCTTGATCCAGTTTTCTGGAGGGATTTTATCGAAAGAGGATGCTCTCACTTTTGCAAAAGAGCTTCTCAAAGGGAGATTTACTGAACTTATTCAGAATAAAGAGGTGGATCTGGTATACCCTTTTGATGAAAAGAATCGTTTTCGTGTCAATATCTTTTTTCAAATGGATGGGGTTTCGGCTGTCTTTCGTGTGATCCCTGTTACGATTCCAAAGTTTGAAGAGTTACATCTTCCTGAGATCTTACGCGAGTTTACAAAAAAAGAGAGAGGGCTTGTGCTTGTAACGGGTGTGACAGGAAGTGGAAAGTCTACAACATTGGCAACACTTATCAATGAGATCAATCTGACACAAAAGAAACATATCATCACGATTGAAGATCCGATCGAGTTTGTGCATAAAGACAGGGGATGTATTATTAATCAACGCTCAGTAGGGCAAGATACCCTCTCTTTTGGAAATGCTCTTCGTGCAGCGCTTCGTGAGGATCCAGATATTATTTTGGTTGGGGAGATGCGCGATAGAGAGACGATCAACTTGGCACTTCATGCTGCAGATACTGGGCACCTTGTCTTCTCAACACTCCACACAATCGATGCAAAAGAGACCATCAACCGTATTATTGCGACCTTTCCTACGGAGGAGCAAAACCGTGTAAGACTCTCTTTAGCGGGAGTATTACAAGGTGTTATCTCTCAAAGACTTATCCCTACAGTTGATGGTGGAAGACGTGCTGCGATGGAGATACTAGTGCGCACACCAACGATAGAAAAACTTATTATGGAAAATAGAGATTATGAGATTCGCGATGCGGTCGAAAAAGGGCGTGATCACTACAAATCGCAAAGTTTCGATCAGCATATTTTAGATCTTTACCATGAGGGTGTTATCTCTAAAGAAAAAGCAAAAGACTATGCAACAAGCTCTTCAGATATGGAACTACGTATGAGTGGTCTCACCGGAGGAAAGATCTCAGAAAATGGTGCAAATGGCACAGGAGCAAAAGGCACTACAGATTCAGGGGATGATATTTTCGACCTTAAATAAATTTTAAAGCTAAAATCGGTATAATTTCGCCTATTTTTTTATTTAAGGATTCACTATGTTAGAAGGCATAATTAGAAAGAGTACTGGCAAGTCTGAAACAAAGGCTTTACGCCGTGATGGTTATCTAATTGCGAATATTTACGGAAAAGGTCTTGAGAATATCAATGCTGCATTCAAAGAGAATGAATATATCCGTACAGTTCGTAACAAAGATACTTTATCGTTCCCTGTATCAATCGAGGGAAAAGAGATGAAAGTTGTAGTTCAAGCATATGAATCTCACCCTGTAACTGCAAAGCTTTTACACGTTGATCTTATGGTAGCACAACCAGGTGTAGTGACACACTACCATGTACCAGTTGTACCACAAGGTGAGGCTATTGGTCTTAAAAACAAAGGTCTTGTACACGTTTCAAAACCTCGTTTAAGAGTAAAAGCTGCAATCGAAAATCTTCCAGCTGCAATCACTGTAGATGTTACAAAAATGGATGTTGGTGATTCAAAACTTATCCGTGATCTTGATACTTACGAAAACATCACGTTAACAGATGCTGATCGTGTATCAGTTTTAAGTGTAATTAAAGCGAAGTAATCATGCTTATAGTCGGACTAGGGAACCCTGGCCCGAACTATGAAAAAACACGCCATAACATCGGTTTTATGGTGATAGATGCACTGATAGCAAAACACCACGCCACAAAACTTTCCTCCTCATCTTTTAAAGGTGAACTTTATAAATTTTCTGAACATTTTTTACTCAAACCTATGACCTATATGAATCTCTCAGGAGAATCTATTGCTGCGGTAAAGAATTTTTATAAAATCGATAAAGTGCTTGTGATCCATGATGATCTTGATCTCCCTTTTGGAACACTGCGTTTTAAGTTTGGTGGTGGGCATGGTGGACACAACGGGCTCAAATCGACAGATGAGAAGATCTCTCGTGAGTATATTCGTGTGCGCATGGGGATTGGAAAACCTGAACATAAAGGGGAAGTGGCCTCTTATGTTTTGAGTGATTTTTCTTTAGATGAAGCGAAGCATTTGGATGAATGGATCGAGCATACATCCAAAGCTATTGAGGCTTTATTAGAGAACTCACTTGAAGATGTCTCCTCCCAATATAGTATTAAAAAATTTCAGCTAAAATAAGACTTATTTTCACAATCCAAAGGGTGCGCGCCTATGTTGGCTTTTCGATACATTGCTTTTCATTATCTCAAATATTTTTTTATTATCTTAATCGCTTTGGTGCTCTTTTTTGTAGGCTTTGATTATATGGGTCAGGCTGAAAAACTCTCAGATTCTGCGAACTTGGTACTGATCTATTTGGTGTACAAATCCTTTTTTGCTATTGATACTCTTTTGCCTCTAGCCCTTGTGTTTTCCATGATCACGACCAAGATATTTTTGATACGCTCTAATGCCTTGGTCTCTTTTTATTCCCTAGGGTATTCACGTATCGATGTACTCAAACCTTTTGTTTTTGTAGCTACAACTATCACACTCCTTTTCATCACGCTTCATAGCTCTTCGAGTTTTTCGCGTGCAGAGGAGTTTTCTGGAAATATTAAAGACAATGCAGAATACTTAAGCCCAACACGAGATCTCTTTTTTACCTATCAAGATAAATATGTCTATTTTTCACAAATGCTTCCTTTGCAAGAGAGTGCACAGGGGATACGTGTCTTTAGTATCAAAGATAATTCTCTCAAAGAGGTACTTGTTGCATCGAGTGCGGTGTATCGCAATGAGAGCTGGGTGATCGAAAAGGCCAATATTATTACCAAGCCAGATGATATAGGTTTTGACTCTCTTGGTATTCGTGTCGATGAAGCACATAATCTTCATATTTTAGAAGGGTTTCGACCAAAGATACTCGATCAGGTTTATGAGGGAAAAGTGAACTTTACCATCGGTGATGCTTTTGATGCACTCTTTTTACTGAGCGATCAAAATGTCAATACGCGCACTATCAAAGGGGCACTCTATAAGATATTTGTCTATCCTTTTTTTGTGCCTTGCCTTATCGTGATCATCTTCTTTTTTGTTCCTATTAGCCCACGCTTTTTGAATGTCTCTCTTTTTAGCTTTGGAGCTATTTTGGCGAGCTTATTGATGTGGGGTGTTTTATTTATGCTGATCGAGCTCTCAAGCAACAAAACAATACCAAGTGAACTGGGCGTTGTTGCTCCGGTTCTTCTCCTCTTTTTTCTTGCACTGTGGCAATGGAGAAAACATCGTACGAGCGGTGAATAAAATATTTATATAAGTACATTTTTGGTATCATTGCAAAAAATATTTTTAGGATACTTATGATACATTTTAGAGAACTGGCTAATGAGTATAAGACACCTTTGTATGTGTATGATTTTGATTATATGAGTGCACAGTATGAAGCGTTAAAAGAGGCGTTTAAAGGGCGTAAATCGATCCTTGCCTATGCTGTGAAAGCAAACTCGAACTTGAGTGTAGTCAAACACTTCGCAGGTTTGGGAAGTGGTGCTGATTGTGTCTCTATCGGTGAGGTGCGTCGCGCACTTCTCGCAGGGATAGCTCCATATAAGATCATCTTTTCTGGAGTGGGAAAGAGTGATGATGAGATCCGTGAAGCGATACAGAGTGATATCCTCTATATCAATGTAGAGAGTGAAGCAGAGCTTTTGCGTGTAGAGCTTATCGCAAAAGAGCTTGGTGCCATCTCTCGTATCAGTATCCGTGTCAATCCAAATATCGATCCTAAAACACATCCATATATCTCTACAGGCTTGCATGACAATAAGTTTGGTGTTGATATCCAAAGTGCCAAAAGGATGTATATTCTTGCAAAAAACTCTGAGCATCTTGACCCTGTAGGGATCCATTTTCACATCGGCTCTCAGCTTACAGAGCTTGATCCTATTCGCGAAGCAGCTGAGATCGTGGCAGATATGGTGCGCTCGCTCCAAGTGATCGATATTGAGTTAAAGTTCTTTGATATCGGTGGTGGTTTAGGGGTTGTTTATAATGATGAGACAACGATCGCACCTTATGATTATGCACAAGCGATTTTGGGAACACTCAGAGGACTCGATCTTACTGTGATCTGTGAACCTGGAAGATTCTTAACTGCAAATGCAGGTTATTTTTTGACAAAAGTTTTATACGAAAAACAAAATGGTGCAAAAAAATTCGTGGTAGTCGATGGGGCAATGAATGACCTTTTACGCCCAAGCCTTTATAATGCCTATCATAAGATAGAAGCGCTTACATCCAAAGAATCCCAGCCAAGAGCTGTGGATGTAGTGGGACCTGTATGTGAGAGTGGGGATTTTCTTGCAAAAAATATTATGCTTCCAGAGCTAGAACATAATGATCTGCTTGTTGTACATAGCGCTGGAGCCTATGGCTTTGGTATGGGAAGCAACTATAATACACGCGGAAGAAGTGCTGAGGTAGCACTTGAAAATGGCAAAGCAAGACTTATCCGTAGACGCGAGAGTTTTGAAGATCTGATCGCTTTAGAGAAAGATCTCTTATAAAGGGGATGATAGCTTGTATTTCATAGATGTTCAGGGAACTTTGATCAGTGATGAGGATAAATCGCCTATTCGTGGGAGCAGGGAGTTTATCGATAAGCTCAATGCAGAGAATATCCCCTACATGGTGATCACAAACAACACAAAAAAAGACTCAAAAGTTTTTTACGATTTTTTACAATCTTTGGGTTTTTCTTTTGCGTATGAGCGTTATCTCGATCCCCTTATGATCTTAGAGAGAAGTGTTCCAAAACAAGCCCTTGCAGCTTATGGCTCCGCTGAGTTTTTGCAGGTACTTCAAAAGATGGGCTATGAGCTAAATTATGCAAACCCAAAAACAGTACTTATAGGGATCAAAGAGGATTTTACAAACGAAGAGTTTGCACAGATGATCGACTTTTTGCTCGCAGGTGCAGCGCTTGTTGGGATGCATGAGACCTCTATTTATGCCAAAAATGCAAAACGCTATCCTGGAGTGGGAGCGATCCTCAAGATGTTAGAGTTCGCAACATCGATGAAATACACAGTGATCGGCAAGCCAAGTGTCGCTTTTTATGAAGAATCTTTGAAGATGCTACGCGTGCAAAATCCCGAGGTAAGATTTGAAGATATCAAGATCATTAGTGATGATGTCAAAGGGGATCTCGGTGGAGCCAAAGAGCTTGGGATGTATACGATCTTTGTGACAAGTGGAAAATACCGATCAGCAGAGGAGATACTCCCCTCTATAGAAGAAAAGCTTAGACCTGATGCAGTTTTTTCCGACATGCAAGCAATTTTGGAGGCATTATGAATACATTAGAAGAGTGTAGAGAAGCGATCGATGCGATAGATAGCGATATCTTAGATCTTTTGAATAAAAGGATGAAAGTTGTCCATCGCGTCGGAGAGATAAAAAACTCCTCTGGAACCGCGATCTACCGCCCTGAGCGTGAAAAAGCGATCATTGAGAGACTCACAAAGTTATCTCAAGAGAGTGGGGGAGATCTCAACAAAGATGCGATAGAAGCTATCTTTTTGGAGATCTTTGCAGTGGCTAGAAACCTCGAACTTCCTGAACGCATCGCATTTTTGGGGCCTGAGGGGAGTTTTACCCACCAAGCAGCTGAGAGTCGTTTTGGAGCGATGAGTGAGTACCTCTCACTAAACTCCATCGATGCTGTTTTTAAAACACTCGAAGCTAGACGTGCAAAGTTTGGAGTGGTGCCAATTGAGAATTCACGCGATGGAATCGTGGGTGAGACGCTCGATCTCTTAGCAAAAAGCTCGGTAAAGATCGTTGCAGAACTTTATATGCCTATTCATATGTCCTTTGCAACAAAAGCGAGAAAATTAGAGGATATTAAAAAGATATACTCTAAAGACAAAGGTTTTGGACAGTGCAGGGAGTTCTTAGCGGAACATGGACTCTCTAATGTAGAACTGATCCCTGTAGAATCAACGGCAAAAGCGGCAATACTCGCAGCAAAAGAGTATAACAGTGCAGCTATCTGTTCACATATTGCAGCAAAGCTTTATGGGGTGCCTCAGATGTTTGATAATATCGAGGATCAGCACGATAGTGCGACACGTTTTTTGATTTTGAGTGACTTTAAAAATGCGATAAGTGGCGAAGATAAAACCTCGATCTTAGTGCGTCTTAAAAACGCAGAAGAGTCAGGTTCTTTGGTGCACTTCTTGCAAGATTTTGATGCGGCGAAGATCAATCTCTCTAAGATTGAATCACGTCCATCTAAAGATAAAAGTGGTTTTGGCTATTGGTTTTTTATAGATTTTTACGGACATATTGACGAAGAATCTATACAAAAGGTTATAAACAAGCATGAGGGTGAAGTCACTTGGCTTGGAAGCTATGTAAAGGGCGACGATGCAATTTAATAAAAATTTAGAGAATATAAAAACGTATGAGGCTGGAAAGCCAATAGAGTTAGTGGTGCGTGATTTTGGGATCGATCCAAAAGATATCGTAAAACTCGCAAGTAATGAGAACCCTTTTGGATGTTCTACAAAAGTTCAAGAGAGTGTTGCGAAAATCATCTCTAAGATGGCACTCTATCCAGATGATTCGATGTTTAAGCTCAAAGCCTCTTTGGCAAAGCGTTTTGGACTTGAATCAAACAATGTTATTATCGGTTCAGGAAGCGATCAGGTGATCGAATTTTTGATCCATGCAAAAGCTTCTTCTAGCTCAAAAATATTGATGAACAAGATCACTTTTGCGATGTATGAGATCTATGCAAAACATATAGGTGCAGAGGTGATTCGTACCAACTCTGTACACCACGATCTTGAGCAGTTTTATACTCTTTATCTAGAACACAAACCAGAGATCATCTTTATTTGTACACCGAACAATCCTACAGGAGATGCTTTGGATGTAGCCGATCTCAAAGCCTTTCTTGACAAGATCGATAAGCAAACGCTTGTAGTGATCGATGGGGCGTATATGGAGTATACAGCGCATAAAGATGAAGCGAAAAAAGTGGATCCAAAAGAGCTGATCGAGTCTTATGAAAATCTTATCTATCTAGGGACATTTTCAAAAGCCTATGGTCTTGGTGGAATGCGTGTGGGCTATGGTCTCTCGCGTGCTAATATCATTCAAGAGCTTTATAAGCTCAGACCACCTTTTAATATCACGACACTCTCGCTAGAAGCAGCAACCGTAGCTCTTGAAGATGAGGATTTTGTGCAAAAAAGTATAGTTGCCAATTTTGATGAGATGAAACGTTATGAAGAGTTTGCAAAAGAGAAAAAAATAGATATAATTGAGAGTTATACAAATTTTATAACTTTAATGTTTCAAAACTCACACAATTCATCTGAGATCTCTGATGCGCTTTTACGTCAAGGGATGATAGTAAGAAATTTAAGTAGCTACGACATGAACGCGATTCGTGTGACAATAGGAACTAAAGAACAAAACGACAGATTCTTTGAACTCTTTTCAAAATTAATATAATACAATGGAACTCTAATGGATTTTAAGGTACTTTTTTCGCAATTAGTTGTTTTATACGCAAAACTAACTAAGCAGCAAAAAATGATTATAGCTGCTGCGATTATTGGTATCGTTTCTTTTTTGATCTTTATGGTTGTATATACCGCAAAAAAGGGTACCGATAACAAGTATGAAGTACTTTTTGATTCTCTGAGTTCAGCGGATGCTTCTAAGGTTGTTACACAATTAGAAAAAGATGGCATTCCCTATGAGCTTGAAGATAACAACGTTATCAAGGTACCAAAAGAGCATGTGTACAAACAAAGAATCTCTATCGCTTCTTTGGGTATTCCAAAAAATACAGGTGTAGGTTTTGAGCTTTTTGACACTCAAGAGTTTGGTGCTACAAGTTTTGATCAAGATGTTAAATTTTTGCGTGCACTCGAGGGGGAACTTGCCCGAACGATCAATGCTCTGGCACCCATTGAGAGTGCCAGTGTCTCCCTAGCCCTTCCAAAAGAATCTCTCTTTGTCTCAAAAGAGGTCGCTCCCACCGCTTCTATTATGGTCACACTCGCCGAGGGTCGCGTACTCTCAAGTAAACAGATACGAGGGATCAAAAACCTTGTCGCTGCAGCTGTGCCAAAACTCTCTATCAGTAATGTTATTTTAGTCGATAGCAATGGAGTCACACTTGGCGATGAGAATGAGCTTGCACAGCTAGGTGAGCTTTCTGTTGCCCAACAAGTGTATAAACTCAAAGAGGAGAAAAAGAGACAAGAGAAGATCATCGATGTGATCTCCCCGTTTGTAGGTGGACGTGACAAAGTGGTCGCACAGGTCACGATCGATTATGATTTCTCTATCAAAAATTCAACCTCTGAGACTTTTGACCCAGAAAACGTGGTGCGTAGCGAACAGATAAGCGAAGAAAAAAGAGAGGGAACAACCCCTATGGATGTAGGTGGAGTTCCTGGAACTGTGAGTAATATTGGCCCGGTTGAGGGGCTTAGCAGTAATCAAACAACCGATAAATACGAAAAAAATACAGGTACGACAAACTACGAGGTGGGCAAGACAGTCTCAACAACAAAATCAGAGTTTGCTCGTATTAAGAGAATTACAGCTGCGGTGATCGTAGATGGTAAATATAAAACAAAACTAGATGAGGCTGGTGTTTCGACTAAAGAGCTAGAGTACATCGCTCTTGATGAAGCAGATATGGAAGCTGTTACATCCCTAGTGAGTCGCTCTATTGGGATCGATGAGGGGCGTGGAGATGAGATCTCTGTGCGAAACCTTCAGTTCACACGCTCTGGAGTACAAGGAGCGCAAGATGGTGTATCTCAAGCTATTTCGTTTAGTCAAACCTATATTGCACCATTTTCTGGATTGTTGAAGTATGTGTTTGTATTGATCCTCTTACTTATTGTGTACAAAAAAGTGATCTCTCCATTTGCAGAGCGTATGCTTGAAGTCTCCAAAGAGGAAGATGATTATCAAAAACCTGTGCTTAACCTTGAAGATGACGAGGAAGAAGACCTTGTAGAAAAAGTACAAGCGATGCGTAAAAAAGTGGAAGACCAACTTGGTGTTGGTGAAGGCTTTAACGAAGATGAGCTGAAATACGATGTATTGCTAGAGAAAGTAAAAACGATGGCTGAGGATGAACCTGAAGAGATCGCGGCACTTTTCCAAGCACTACTGAGTGAAGAAAATGAGATCAATGTCTCCAAGTCAGATAGGAGTGATAGATGAATTTAAGTCCTACACAACAAGCCCATTTTGATGAGATGAGTATGGCAGAAAAGATCGCCATCTTATTGTTACAGCTTGGTGAAGAATCAACAGCGAATATATTTTCTAATATGAATGTTGATGCGATCACTGAGGTCTCAAAGTACATTGCAAATGGCAAAAGTATCGATAAAGCGATTGCCGTGACGGTTCTTGAAGAGTTTTATGCGATTTTTCAATCGGGTCAGTTCATTACATCGGGTGGTATGGAGTATGCGCGTGAACTTCTCTATCGTACACTCGGAGCAGAGGAAGCGAAAAAAGTACTTGATAAACTTACTAAAAGTATGCAAAGCACACAAAACTTTGCCTATCTTTCTAAGATCAAGCCACAACAGCTCTCTGACTTTATTATCACCGAACATCCACAGACGATTGCTCTTATCTTGGCACACATGGATGCGACCGAAGCGGCAGATACCTTGCAGTTCTTCCCAGATGATCTACGAAGTGAAGTGGCGATGAGAATGGCAAAACTTGGGGATATCTCCCCCTCTGTTATCAAAAGGGTTTCGGCTGTTCTTGAATCTAAACTCGAATCTCTTGCTTCTTATAAAGTTGAAGTGGGTGGTGCGCGTGCGGTTGCGGATGTATTTAACCGTCTTGGTGCAAAATCTTCTAAAGCAACACTCTCGCAAATCGAGCAGGTAGATGAAGAGCTTGCAGCACTTATCAAAGATATGATGTTTACTTTTGAAGATATTGTTACACTTGATAAAACAGCGATCACAGAGATCCTCAAAGCGATCGATAAAGCAGACCTCATGCTCGCACTCAAAAGCGCTCCAGAAGAGCTCAAAGAGAAGTTCTTCTCTGCTATGTCTGAGCGTGCGCAAGAAGCGTTTGATGAAGAGATGCAGTTTATGGGTGCTGTGAAGATGAAAGATGTTGAGGGCGCACAAAGAAAAATTGTTGAGACCGTCAATGCACTTTCTGAAGCTGGTACGATTATGATGGGCTCTACAGAAGAGATGGTTGAGTAGTGATGGCGACAGTTATATCTAATGATAAGCTTCAAAGACACAACATCGACAAATACAATTTTAAAGTTTTGGGTATGGGTGCGGGCTCGACTCAAAACAGCACACCCCCAAAAGAATCAACATTTATAAAAAAACAAGAGAGTACTTCAGATACAAGTACTACATCCCAAGAGGTAAAAGAGCCAAGCTCGGTTGATTCAAGCTCTATGAGCCAAAACTCTAAAGATTCTTTGATCGAGTCTTTGCTTAAAAAGACAGATGAGATGTCTTCAAACTTTATCAAGCTGCAGATGAAGCTAGAGAGTAAAGAGGAGGAGTTTAAGCTCCAACTTGAAAAAGCAAAAGAGAGCGCTTATGCAGAGGGTGTAGAAGCTGGGAAGGTCGAAGCATCTAAGGATGTAGAGAAAAATTATCAAAATGGCTTGAATCAGTTTAGCACTTCTGTTGCGACCTTAGAAAAGAGCGCTCAAGCGTTTGCAGATGCTCTAGAGGGGATTAAATCAGAATTAATTTCTGCAGCACTCGATATCTCTAAAGAGGTAATTAAAGTAGAACTGAGTACAAATTCTAATGAGATAGCAAAAGTGCTCTCAAGCGAGCTGATCAAAGAGCTTCAAAGTGCTGCAAAAGTAACACTCAAGATCAACCCTAAAAACCACGGAGCACTCTCAGAGAGTCTTGGAAAACTAGAGAATGTGAGCCTTGTTTCTGATAGTGCGGTGAGTGAGGGTGGTGTCATTGCCTTGAGCGATGCGGGCAATATCGATGCGCAGATTAGTAAAAGATTTGAGAGAGTCAAAAAAGCGGCTTTGAGTGAATAAATAAGAGATGGATTTTAGAATATATGGATAGTAAAAATTATAAAATAGAAGAATTAGAAAAAAAATGCCAAGAGATTCGTGATGAGATCCTTCGAGTTGTGAGTAAAAACGGGGGGCATCTCAGCTCTACTTTGGGTGCCACTGAGATCATTGTCGCGATGCATGAGGTTTTTGATAGTAAAAAAGATCCTTTTATTTTTGATGTGTCACATCAAGCATATGCGCATAAACTCCTTACAGATCGTTGGGAGGCTTTTGATACGCTTCGCACCTTTGGAGGGCTTAGTGGTTATACAAAGCCAAGTGAGAGTGAGCACGATTATTTTGTAGCAGGGCATAGCTCTACCTCTATCTCTTTGGGTGTGGGGGCTGCAAAAGCGATCGCGCTTAAAGGGGAGCAAGAGGAGCGTATCCCTGTTGTGATGATAGGCGATGGCTCTATGACGGCTGGGATGGTGTATGAAGCGCTCAATGAATTAGGGGATCGAAAATATCCGATGGTGATTATCCTCAATGACAATGAGATGAGTATCGCCAAGCCAATAGGTGCGATGAGTCGTATGCTCTCAAGTGCTATGGCAAGTCCTTTTTACCAACGCTTTAAAAAGCACACAGAAAATTTTGTAGATAACTTTGGAGAGAGTGCTCATTATATTGCAAAGCGCATGGAAGAGTCTCTCAAACTTATCACTCCTGGGATCATGTTTGAGGAGATGGGCATCGATTATATTGGCCCTGTTGATGGGCATAATCTCAAATCACTCATCGAGATTCTCCAAAAAGCAAAGGCACTCAAAAAACCTGTGATCGTGCATGTCCAAACCCTCAAAGGTAAAGGGTATGAGATCGCTGAGGGCAAAGAAGAGAAGTGGCACGGTGTGGGTCCTTTTGACCTTGATAGTGGAGCGTCTGCGAAAAAATCGAGTCTCAAAGCTGCAACACAGATCTATACAGAGTCTTTGATGCATTTGGCAAAAAACAATGAAAAGATCGTTGGGGCAACTGCTGCGATGCCAAGTGGTACGGGTCTTAGTGAACTGATGGAACTCTACCCTAATCGCTTTTGGGATGTAGCGATCGCAGAGCAACATGCAGTCACTTCGATGGCGGCTTTGGCAAAAGAGGGATTCAAACCTTTTTGTACCATCTATTCTACATTTTTGCAACGCGGTTATGATCAAGTGATCCATGATACGTGTTTGATGGATCTGCCTGTGGTGTTTGCCCTTGATCGTGCAGGGATCGTAGGGGAAGATGGAGAGACGCACCAAGGGGTCTTTGATATCAGCTTTTTGCGTGCGATCCCAAATATGACCCTCTTTGCTCCACGCGATGAGAAAAGCTTTCATCAAGCGATGGCATTTGCCTCTGAATATAAGCATCCATGTTCTCTGCGCTATCCAAGAGGCGCTTTTTTAGAAGCTTCTTTACCCGAGTCACAGCCTTTTGAGTTGTCAAAAGCACAGCTTTTACGTGCGAGTGCTGGGGATGTATTGTTTTTGGGCTATGGCAATGGAGTGGGGCGTGCAGCACAAACGGCCGATCTCTTAGAAGAGGATGTAGCGCTTTTAGATCTGCGTTTTGTCAAACCTCTGGATGAAGAGATGCTCTTAGATCTTGCATCAAAACATAAAAAATGGTTCGTCTTTAGTGATAGTGCAAAAATGGGTGGAGTTGGTTCTGCTCTCTTAGAGTTTTTAGCAAAACACAAGTGTTTGGGTGTAGCGCTTGTGAGCTTTGAATATGAAGATGCATTTATAACCCACGGTAATACAAAGCTTGTAGAGGAGTCTTTGGGACTTTTGCCTACACAACTAGCAAAGAGGGTGAAAGAAAGCTTCTAAAGTTATGGTATCATATATGAAATGATGTGATCTTTAAGGAGTCAAAGATGGTCCCAACTCTTTTTCTTTCAATCGCTAAAAATACGATCTTAGAGCATTTTTCGCTTGCTTCTGGTGCAGATAAAGAAAGCTGTATCAAAAAAGAGCCGCTTTTGGGTGAAGAGGGTGCTTCTTTTGTCACGCTTCACAAAAATGGCACACTTCGTGGGTGTATTGGCTCCGTTCTTGCTCATCGCTCTTTATTTGATGATATAGTTGCCAATACCCTCTCAGCAGCCCTGCACGATCCACGCTTTCCACCTCTTAAACATGCAGAACTCTCCTCTTTGGATGTAGAGGTTTCTATACTCACCCCACCAGAAGAGATCCATTATGATGATTATGAGGATCTTTGCAAAAAAATTGTTGTAGGTAAAGATGGATTGATCTTGCAGCATGGCGCACATCAAGGTACCTTTTTACCTCAGGTGTGGGAACAGTTGCCCAATGTGTATGAGTTTTTGGAGCAACTCAGCTATAAAGCGGGAAGTTCTCCAGATATCTATGCTCTACATCCCAAGCTCTTTCGCTACAGAGTCAAGGCGATTGAGGAGTCTTTTGATGCAATACCATCGCTATAAAAGTGAAAACTCTATCACCTGTCTTTTGTGTAAGCACTACTGCACACTCAAAGAGGATAAAGGGGGTATTTGTGGTGTGAATATCAACGAGGGTGGCGTGCTCAAAAACCTTGTATATAACCACCCAAGCGCACTGCATTTAGATCCTATTGAGAAAAAGCCACTTTACCACTTTTTGCCAGGAAGTAAGTCACTCTCCCTTGGAACCGTGGGATGTAACTTTCGCTGCCCTTTTTGTCAAAACTACTCTATCTCACAAACTGAGGTGGTCGATACAAGCATCACCTACACGCCCCAAGATATCGTAGAACTCGCGCTTAAACATGAAGCCCAAAGTATCAGTTACACTTACAATGAGCCAACCATCTGGTACCCTTATGCGAGAGATATAGGGTTTTTAGCCAAAGAAAGAGGTCTTAAAAATGTATTTGTCTCCAATGGTTTTGAATCAAGTGAAGTGCTTGAAGATATGAAACTTTGGGTCGATGCGGCAAATATAGATCTTAAGAGTTTTTCTAAAGAGTATTACAAAAAAACACTCAAAGGGGAACTTGATGGAGTTTTAGAGACCCTAAAAACACTTGCACAAAGTGATATTCATTTGGAGATCACAACGCTGCTTATTCCTGATATCAACGATAGTGTCGAAGAGGTCACACAGATGGCAGGTTTTATCGCCACAGAGTTAGGGTGCGATATCCCTTGGCATCTCAGCGCGTTTCATCCTGATTATAAGATGTTAGAGACCCATCCTACAGAGTTAGCAAAGATGCAAAGAGCGCAAGAGATCGCTCAGGGTTTTGGGATAAAAAATGTCTATTTGGGAAACACGATGAGTGCAATATAGGAGAGAAAGATGCGAAGAGAGATGAGTGTAGCTGGAGCTTTTTATCCAGCTCGGGATGTAGAGTTAGAGCGTTATTTTCAACATTTTACCCAGCTTTATGAAGAGGAGTTCACACTTCCCACACTCAAGCCAAAAGCTGTCATTGTTCCCCATGCAGGGTATATCTATTCAGGCTATACAGCAAATATCGCTTATCGGCTTCTTGCTTTGAGTGGTTTGAAAAATTTTGTGGTGATCGGACCTTCTCACCGTGTTGCCTTTGAGGGGGTGAGTATGTGTGAGGCACAGAGTTATGCAACACCATTTGGCAATCTGGATGCGAGCAGAACTTTGTACAAGCATCTTCAAGAGAGTTTTGCCTTGAAAGAAAAAATTGCACATCAAGAACACTCCACAGAGGTACAGTTTCCTTTTATCAAACACTACTGTCCCGATGCGAAAATCGTTGAGCTTGTCTATGGACGCACAGAAGCAAGTACTCTGAGTGATATTATCGATGAGGTGCTCTCACTCCCTGATAGTGGTGTGATTATCAGTACAGATCTGAGCCATTTTTATACACTCGAAGAGGCAAATCAGCTCGATAGACTTTGTGTACAAGCGGTAGAATCTCTTGATATCTCCCTTTTGCATCGAGGCTGTGAGGCGTGTGGTATTCTGGGAGTGGAGGGGATGTTACTTAGTGCGAAGAGACGACATCTTAAAGCTACTCTTTTAGATTACCGCACAAGTGCTGATGCGAGTGATGATACAAGCCGTGTTGTAGGGTATTTAAGTGCGGCTTTCTCTTAACATGATCAGCCCTGCAAAACGCCCTGTCAAGCCCTCAGCCCTGTAAGAGTAATATTCTTGTGTATTGCATGCTGTACAGATATCGCAAAAGTGAAGTTTTTGCTCTAAGATCCCTACGCTCAGAAGTTGTTTATGTAAGATCGCATTAACATCCAAATAGTAGCGACCCTCTTTTTTATCCATTGCATAATCAAGCCCTAAGTAAGAGGCCTCTTTGGCGATCTCTTCTCCCACCTCATAACAGCAAGTGCCAATACTTGCACTCACCCACACATAAATATCCTCTGGCTTTGAGCCAAACTCTGTATGCATCTTCTCTACAACATTTTTGGCAATATTTAAAAAAGCACCCGCTCTACCAGCATGAGCTACTGCTATTACCTCACACACCCTATCATAAAAAAGTAAGCCTGAACAATCCGCCATCATCACCATAAGCGGGGTATTTTTGAGGTTTGTGATGAGGGCATCGGATGTAGAGGGTGTATAAAATGTATCTTTTGAAGTGACAAGATGTACATCGTTGGAGTGGACTTGTTTCATATAGACAAGCCTGTTCTTGTCATAGCCCAAATGCTTGGCAAGTCTTTCATGGTTGCGCTCTACATCCAAAGGATTATCTTCGACATGAAAAGCGAGGTTTCCATCATCTTTGGATGTAAAGGTGGCGACTAGATTTGAAAATTCTTTATTCTCTGGGCTAAATAATTGCATGAACAATTATAGCAATAAAGGTTTAAAAATGCTTTTGCTACAATGGTGCGATTTTAAAATGACAAAGGGATGTTTTGAAAGAGATAAGTATGTACCCACCGACACTTGATGGAGTCGATGTAGAGAAAAAGCGAGAAGAGATCCGAGACTATTTTCACAATACTTTTACCCTCTTTGAGAAGATATTTGATGTTTTTGTAAGCGATGAGGTCTTTTATCGCAAAAGTGAGCCAACGCGCCATCCGATGATCTTTTATTTTGGACATACTGCAACTTTTTTTATCAATAAACTTGTTTTGATGCAGATCATAAGTGAGCGCATCGACCCTGATCTTGAAGCGATCTTTGCTGTGGGTGTCGATGAGATGGAGTGGGATGACACCAACGCGACCAACTATGCATGGCCCGAGGTGGCACGTGTAAGAGCGTATCGTGATAGGGTGCGTACCCTTGTAGATGAGCTGATCACCACGATCGATTTTAGCCTCCCTATCACTTGGGAGAGCCCGATGTGGGTGATCCTTATGGGGATCGAACATGAGCGAATTCATATTGAAACCTCTTTGGTCTTGCATCGTCAGATGCCCCTAGAATTTGTCCAAGAGATCGAAGCATTTTCTATTTGCTCACAAAGTGGTGATGCCCCACAAAATGAGATGCTTGAGATCCCCGCATCCAAAGTGAACCTTGGTAAAGAAAAAAGCCATCATCTTTATGGATGGGATAATGAATATGGCACGCAAGAGCACACTCTAGAGAGTTTTGAGCTTTCAAAATATTTGGTAAGCAATGGCGAATATATGGAGTTTGTCGAAGCGGGTGGCTATGAAGAGGAGAGCTATTGGGATGAAGAGGGGCTTGCTTTTTTAGCACAAAGTGGGGCAAAACATCCTCCATTTTGGGTGCAAAAAGAGGGGCGTTATCTTTACCGCACTTTGTGTAGTGAGATAGAGATGCCACTTGATTGGCCTGTGGATGTAAATGCCCTTGAAGCGATGGCATTTTGTCGCTATAAAAGCCAAAAAGAGAGCAGAGAATACACCTTGCCAAGTGAAGCGGAGTATCGTGCACTTGTGGAGTATTGCGAGATAAAAGATCTTCCTGAGTTTGATGACAAAGCCTTGAATTGCAACTTTACCCATTATTTTAGCTCGAGCCCTGTGACGATGTTTATGAAAAAAGGGTTTGGCGATGTAAGTGGCAATGTGTGGCAGTGGAGCCGCACACCGATTCGCCCCTTTGAGGGCTTTGAGGTGCACAGAGCTTATGATGATTTTACCGTGCCTACTTACGATGAAAAACACGCCATGATCTGTGGCGCTTCGTGGGCGAGTAGCGGAAACTTGATAATGAAATATTCGCGCTACGCTTTTCGTCGCCATTTTTATCAAAACGCAGGCTTTCGCTACGCGGTTACAAAGAATACAGAGGAGTCAAAAATCGAAACAGAAGATATCTATGAGAGCGATGCACTCGTGTCGCAATATTGTGAGTTTCAATATGGCTCAGAGCATTTTGGGGTGCAAAATTTTGCCCTTGCATGTGCCGCGCTTGCTACAAAATATGCAAATAAAAAAGGCAAAGCACTCGACCTTGGATGTGCAACAGGTCGTGCAAGCTTTGAGCTGGCAAAGAGTTTTGATGCAGTAGAGGGGATCGATTTTTCTGCTCGTTTTATTGGTGTGGGGGTAAAGCTTAAAAATGAGGGGATGATCACATGGAACTGCCTCAAAGAGGGAGAATTAAGTGAGAAAAAATCGATCTTTTTAACAGATCTAGGCTATGAAAATCTCGCACACAAGGTAGATTTTTGGCAAGGGGACGCGTGTAATCTCAAGCCAAATTTTAGAGGCTATGATCTGATTATGGCGACAAATCTTATCGACAGACTCTATCAGCCACGCCTCTTTTTAGAAGATGTTGCACAGCGCCTCAATGATGAGGGGATTTTGATGATAACATCCCCTTACACTTGGCAAGAGAGTTCAACACAAAAAGAGTTTTGGCTTGGTGGCTATGAAGAAAATGGTAAAGAGGTGCGCACACTCGAGAGTCTCAAGGAGATACTTGGCGCAGAGTTTGAGCTTGTCGCTGTAGAAGATTTGGAGTTTGTGATAGCCGAGACGGCGCGCAAATACCAGCACACAATAGCAGAGGTGAGTATTTGGAAAAAGAAGTAAGCTACAACTTCACCCATGCAACACCACGCCAAGAGAGCAACGCTGAGAAATATACTTTGCGTAAAAAACTCTTTGGCACTGAAGATGTGTTGCCTGCGTGGGTGGCGGATATGGATATTGAGACTCCCCCTTTTGTGATCGAGGCGATCCAAAAGAGGCTTCACCATCCCATCATGGGCTATGAAGATGTGCCAAGTTCAGCGTATGAAGCACAGATCGCGTGGGTGAAAAAGCGTCACGGTGTGGAGTTTGAGCTTGACGCGATGCTTCATTCCCACTCGGTGGTGGCTTCGATGAGTGTGGCGATAGAGGCGTTTACAAACGAGGGGGATGGGGTGATCGTGCAAACCCCTGTGTATTCGCCCTTTTTTCACTCTGTCTTAGAGCACAAACGAGAGCTTGTAAAAAATTCACTGACGCAAGATGAAGAGGGGATGTACCATTTTGATATACAAGATCTCAAAGCCAAGATCACGCCACGCACCAAGCTTTTGCTTTTGTGTTCGCCGCATAATCCTGTGGGGCGAGTGTGGAAGCCTGAGGAGTTAGAGCAGATACTCGAAGTTTGCTTGGAGCACAATATCGTGGTCTTTGCCGATGAGATCCACTCAGACCTTATTTATGCACCCAACAAACACACCCCGTTTTGCTCTTTGAATGCGCAGGCAAAAGAGATCAGCATCACAGCGATGGGTGTGGGCAAGACCTTTAATATGGCTGGTTTGGCGATGAGCTCTGTTTACATCCCAAGTAAAGAGCTTCGTGAGCGTTTTTTGGCGGTGTATAAGAAAAACCACTTCGCACAGGGAAATATACTCTCACATGTTGCTTTTGAAGCGGCGTATCGTGAGGGAGAAGCGTGGTTGGAAGAACTTTTAGAGCATCTAGAAAGCAACTATAAAGAGCTTGAAAAGCTTTGTGCTTGCTACCCTGAGCAAATAAAATTCACCCCGATTGAGGGAACCTATCTCGCATGGCTGGATTGTCGGGCGATGGGGCTTAAAGATAAAGAGCTTCGGGAGTTTTTTGTACGTGATGCAAAGCTTGGGCTCAATGCTGGGATAAGTTTTGGTCGTGAGGGAAGTGGCTTTATGCGTCTGAATTTTGCAGTGCCCTCTGATATAATGTCACGCATAGTTTTACAACTTCAAAACGCTTTACAAATGAGGGCAGGAAACCCATAATGGTCAAGATAAACTGGGAAGATTACAAAGATTTTAAAACAAACGACTATACAAAAAACGGGGATAATTTTGATATTTTGCTTGAGTATCTCAGAAGTTATTACAACCTCAAAAACCCTGTAGAGATCTATGAGGTGCTCAGTGAAGATGAGCTTGCAAGGCAGATGCTTGAGAAACGCTCACTCGGAGATGCGTACGCGCTGAGTGATTATATAGATACACACTGATGGATACGACACTTCAAAAGATCAACGCTTTTTTGCAAAAGCACCACATCCTAAGCCTTGCCTCGTCTGATGGTGAGGGCTTAAGTGCGTGCACCCTTTTTTACACCTACATCCCAAGCTATAATATTTTTGTTTTTGCAAGCGATACGAAAACACAACACGCACAAAATTTGCTTGAAAACCCAGAAGTTGCTGGCACCATAGCACTCGAAACAAAAATAGTGGGCAAGATCCAAGGAGTACAGTTTCGAGGTAGATGCAAACTTTTGGAAGAAAAAGAGCTCGCAAAACACTACTACAAAGCCTTTCCCTACGCACTCGCAATGAATCCAACCTTATGGATAATAGAGGTGGAGTATTTTAAATTTACGGATAATACGCTTGGTTTTGGAAAGAAGTTGGTTTGGAGTAAATGAAAATTTATAATTATTTTTATTTTTATTTGTTATAATAATTTTCATATTGAAAATCAGGAAAAAAAATGAAAATTTTGTACACCTTGTTTCTCGCTTATTCTCTAAGCTTTGGAATTATAGCTCTGCCTTATCAAAGTCTTTCTATGAAACTTACGCAAAATGATTTAAAATTGCAATCGCTCAGAGAGATTAGAACTTTAATATCGCCTATAGGTGATTACTCTACCCGTATTGAAGATCTCAAAAGTTATGCCGATTCATTATTAGAAAAAGAAAAGTTAGACAAAAAAGAGCAAAAAGAATATTTAAAGAGGCTCCGAAGTTTAGACGCAGAGTATCAACATCTTTTATACACAATAAGAAATACCCTTCATAAAAGTATAGAAGATCAAAACTTTGCACAATTTCATCAAATTATAGATGCAGATATACAAGAGTTATTAGACCACAATGTTATAAGATCAAAATCAATCGAGTTTTATAAAAAACATAAATCGAAGTACTACAGTGAGGTGTTGGAAAACGAGATAGAGTTGCAAAAAAAAGTCGAAGAGACTAAGAAAAAAGAAGCAGAATATTTAGCAAAACTTGAAGCTGAGAAAATAAAACAAGAAAAGACAGCCATATTCTCTAGGACAACGAACACCCGAAATTTGAGTAAAGAAGGTGCTACTCCTGTTTCTGCAAGTTTATTAAAAAGTTCAAAACTAGATGCAAATAAAAAGGATATTCGTGAGAGTAAATTTACTCGCTGGTTGTCTCAACGTGAGTACCAAGAGAGATTTGACAATGGATATTATAAACAGGATAATATTTACTCTGCCTATGTTGAGATGGATAAAAACGGTAACAGAAGAGTATTAGAAATACCTTACGAGCCTAAGTTCTATTGGATAACAAATAGTGGCATGTCTTTTAAAGATTTTAAGAAGAATAATGCCCTTCGTGTGTTAAACGGAAAAAAACTGATAAGTCTTTTTATCTATGAATTTGATGGAATCAAACTCTATACAGGGACATGGATAAGTAAAGAGTATTTTGAAAGAGAAGTTGCAAAGTTAAAACAATTTGGGATACACTCGCCACAGCTTTAAACAAAAACTTATTTGGCAGGATGCTTCTCAGTAAAAAAACTGCAATCTGTTCCTGTACTTTGAAATACTACCAAAGAGGGGATCTGTTGTGATTTAAAGCCATAGGCACGGCATCCGTGAGGTTTGCCTGCTTGCCAAGTTACAAAATAGTGCACGCAACGTCTACAGTTTATTCTTTTCATTTTATTTGCTCTTTGGAGTTCTTTGA
>JAVETX010000069.1:0-5926 GCA_034005845.1 Sulfurimonas sp.
ATTTAGTTTTGTTTTAAATCCAGCCATTTTTGCAAAGAGTTCAGCCATAGGAAAGCGCGTGAGAGCTTGAAGATCGCTACGAAGTCCCATAGGTCCAGAGTTTTGTGCAACACCTATAAACTCAAGAGATTTGAGTATCTCTTTGGTTTGAAGATCATACTCCCCAAAAGGATAAGCTAGTACTTTGAGTGTTTTTGTCCCCAACTCTGCATCAAGCCTCTTTTGTGCTTGGAGGATATCTTTTGTGATCCTCTCTTTTGCTTGTTCTTGTGTCTCCTTTTGCATGGTCAAGAGATAATCATGGCGCAAAGAGTGGTTAAAAAACTCTGCTCCATTTTCTTGCATCTCGCGCATCTGATCCCAAGTGACATAGTTTTTGGATCTATTATCTATTGGGTTTGTATTGACAAAGACGCTAAAAGGGTAGCCTTTAGCCTTGAGCATTGGGTAGGCATTGGTATAGACACTATAGTACGCATCATCCATTGTTAAAGCAACACTCTTTGGTGGGAGTGTTTTTTTTGCTTTGATGTGCTCTATGATAGTGGAGAGCTTTACTACATTGTAGTTATGAGATTCTAGATAATCGAGTTGCTCTTGGAATTGTGCGAGCTTTATATTCGTGGAGGGATATTTAGATTCTCCAAAACGGTGGTAGACAAAAACAACGGCGCTCTTGTGAATCTGATCTTGTACAACAGGATTGGCATGGAGTGAAAATGGCAGCAGAGCTAGAAGTAAAAAGGTTCGGATGTAGAGTAACAAAAAGAGTTCCTTGAGATGAAGAATAAAATAGAGTATAGCACAAAAAATGTTCTCTTTATATGGAAGTAGGGGTTAAGCTCATGCTGTTACAATGTCGAAAAAATTACTCAAAGATAGGTGAAATATGATAAGCAGAATCGATCAAGGCGCACTCTTTATGTTGCTAAGCGCATTAGCAGCAGCATTTAATGGAGCCCTTACTAAAGTACTTACAGATGATCTCTCCGCCTTAGAAATTGTTTTTTTTAGAAGTATTGTAGGGATGCTTTTCTTACTTGTGATGCTCAAACACACACCAACAAAGCTTGCAGGGGGAAAACCTTTTATGCTTTTTTTGCGTGGTGTTCTTGGTTTTAGCGCGATGATACTCTTTTTTTACACCATAGCAACTATCCCTCTTGGAATGGCAATCACACTCAATGAAACCTCGCCTTTGTTTGTCTCTATCTTGGCGTTTTTTCTTCTTAAAGAGCGCCTCTCTAAAAGAGCAATACTAGCCCTTTTTATAGGCTTTGGAGGAGTTCTTTTGATTACAAAGCCTATCGGATTGACATTAGGATATGAATATTTTCTAGGGGTTTTGGGTGGATTCCTCGCAGCGGCTGCCTACACGACGATCAAAAAGATCAAACATATCTACGATGCGCGCACAATTGTTTTATCGTTTGCTATAACGGGGGCAGTTCTTCCTTTGCTGCTTTTTTTTATAGCGCCATATATAACTCCACCCGAATCGATCGCTTTTCTTTTCACAGAGTTTGTAATGCCCTCAAGCCCTCAAACATGGATTTTGATCCTACTCATAGGGATCATAGCAACGCTCTCTCAGTGGCTACTTACTAAAGCTTATAGCCTCTCTCAAGCTGGAATTATAGGAATAGTGAGTTATACCAATATCCCCTTTGCTATTGGATTTGGCTATATGCTTGGGGATGCTTTTCCAGATTTTTGGGCTTTTTGTGGGATTGGACTCATTGTGCTTGGTGGCTTGCTAGTGAAGAAAGGGTAGCCTAAGTGCAATAAAAAGGTATGTTTAAAAAATATGTATAGGGATTGTTTGAAATAAAGTTGGTGACCCCGAGGAGAATCGAACTCCTGTAACATGGATGAAAACCATGGATCCTAACCGCTAGACGACGGGGCCACTAAGGATACTTTGTAGATAGAAAAAATGGTGTCCCGTGATGGATTCGAACCATCGGCCACATCATTAAAAGTGACGTGCTCTACCAGCTGAGCTAACGAGACAGATACAAACTTTGCGTTTGTGGATGGGAATTATAGACAAATTAGATTTCAATGTCAAGAAAAATAGTGACAAATTTGAAAAAAGTTTGATTTTCTCCCTTTTTGGGTAACACATAATATATTTTTTAGTTATAATCCTTGGCATGAATTACTATAGTTTTGAATATCCTTACTTGATCTTACTGTTGCCCCCAATACTTTACTGTCTTTATAGATGTAAAGAGTTTGCACAGAGTAAATATTTTGTGCATCTGCATCTTCTCTCAGCGAAAAAAAACTTTCTCAAATTAGAGTGGATAGTAAAGATTCTCTTGGTGATCTCTCTTGTTATTGCGCTTTGTTCCCCTATTGTGATAGATAAACATGATCCCCTCAACCGTAAAGGGAAAGATATTGTCTTAGCTATTGATGCGAGTGGATCGATGAACTCTTCGGGCTATGCCCAGAGTAATGACTTTTTAGATCTTGATGAGAGTATCGCAAGTGAGAGGTTGAGCCGTTTTGAGATCACCAAGCATATTGTGGGTGATTTTATTCTCCGTCGTGATGGGGATAATATTGGGGTGGTGCTCTTTGGAGATTTTGCTTTTATCGCCTCACCTATCACCTATGAAAAAGATATTCTCAAAGAGATGATCTCTTATCTCAATCAAGGGATGGCGGGGCAAAATACCGCTATTGGTGAAGCACTGGCGATGGGAGTGCGCGCTTTTAAACACTCGCGTGCCAAGACAAAGATCATCATTTTACTCACTGATGGAGAGCACAATAGTGGAGCAATATCGCCAAAAGAGGCGATGGAACTTGTAGAGAATGAGGGGATAAAAGTCTACACTATTGCGGTGGGGAATAAAGAGGAAGCAGATAGCGCCTTACTTCAAAAAATAGCACAGAAAAGTGGAGGGGAGTTTTTTGGAGCTTCTAACGCCAAAGAGCTCGCAGAGGTGTATGAAACAATAGACACACTCGAATCTTCCAAGATAAAGAGCAGAGAATATGCACAAAAAGAGTACTATTATCACTACTTTTTACTCCTAGCGTGTGCATTTTTACTTTTGCTTTTATTTCGAGGGATGCGTCGATGAGCTTTTTAGATCCACATTATTTTTGGCTTTTGCTTGTATTGTTTTTACCTCTGCTTCAAAGGAAGCGTTTTGCTATCAATACCGCTTCTATTGGCTTGATGCTCACTTTTGTGTTTGTGGTGATCGCGCTTGCACGCCCTGTGATCGAGCAAGAACCGGTAAAAAATGAGCAATACCTTAGCGATGTGGTGGTAGCCGTAGATCTCTCTTACTCAATGCAAGCAGAAGATATCACGCCCAACCGCCTTGCAAAAGCAAAAGAGCTGCTTCAAGGTCTTGTAAAGCAAAATCAAAAAAACCGTTATGCAGTGCTTGGCTTTACGACTAACGCGATGATCCTCTCTCCACTGACACAAGATAGCGAGCTTTTGTTGCATCTTTTTGATTCTTTGGATGCATCACTCATCACCACCAAAGGGAGTAGCGTGATGCCAGCACTCCAGCTTGCGCGAAAAATATCGAAGTCAAAAAATCTTCGTGTTGTTTTGTTGAGTGATGGTGCAGACGAGATCTCTTATGAGGCGCATGCGCGTTATGCCAAAGAGAACAATCTTGTAGTCAATACCCTGATGCTCGCAACAACGCTTGGTGGAACCCTCAAACAAAAAGATGGGACTTTACTCACAGATGAGAGTGGTGCGATTGTGGTGAGTCGAGAAAACGCACATATTAAGCTGATCTCTGATGCCACGGGTGGGGTATATAGCAAAGATTTTGACACGATCATCTCTGCGCTAGAATCCCAAAGAGAGGATGATTATAAAGCCCAAAGTGTGGTGTATCAAAACCGCGAACTTTTTTACTATTTTGTCGCTCTCGCACTTGGGATCTTTGTGGTGAGTATGACGCGGCTCAAGCGATTTCTTAAAAAAATTCTTGTGCCACTCTTTTTACTCTTTGGTGTGACTCTTGAGGCTTCTGTTTTGGAGTATTTTTATGAAAAAAATGCAGCAGAAGCGTACGACTCGCAAGAGTATAATCGCTCTGCTGTTTTGTATGAAAAGATAGAGAAAAATAGAGCGTACTATAACGTGGGATGTAGCTATTATAAACTGGGTGAATATGAAAAAGCACTGCACTCTTTTATGCGTGTGCGTTCAGATGATCCTGAGTTTAAATCACAGGTCTTTTACAATCTGGCAAATACCCTTGTGCGCCTCAAAGAGTTTGCAAAGGCAAGAGAAGCGTATCTCAAATCGCTCACACTTTTTTATACATCCCAAGCAGATGAAAATCTCGCCTATATCAAAGATGTAGCCGAGCAACAAAGCATGACCACAGGGCAACAAAAGAGTGACAAAAAATCTGAGATCGCAAAAAAAGAACAAGGCTCGCAAAAGAAAAAAGAGGGGGGCGGATCGAATATGCAAGTCAAAACTGATGCAAGTAGTGGCGCAGGTGAGAGTGGCAAAAAGACAAAATCTGAAGCGCTCTTTAGCCAAAATGAATCCAAAACAAAACTAAGCTCCACGCAATATGAGCTTATCAACAAAAGGGGAGTGAATGAAAAAAAACCGTGGTAAGAGCTTTTTTGTTCTTCTTCTGAGCTTGTGTGCAAGTGTGCTTATGGGTTCAGAGTACAAATGGAGCGCATCTATCAATAAAACAAAAGCGATGACGCACGAGGCTATTTACCTTGAGTATATCTGTGAGTTTGAAGATAGAGGGGAACTCTACACGATAGACTTTGACCCTGTGGGGGAGAATGAGCTCTATGATCTTAAACTCTTAAGTGAAGATGTAAGCTACAAAGATGGCAAAAGAAGGAATCGCTATGCGTTCGTCGCTTTTGTCAAAAAAGCACAAAAAGTAGATTTTACCTTTGATATGGTGATGAAAAAAACCACGCAAGACTCGATTGAAAATACGATCATTGGGCGGGATAATGCACAGTTTGTAGACTATACATCCAAACATATGCGCCAAGAGACCTTAAGCGTGGATGTAGAGGATGCTGCGAGTGATCTGGTGGGTTCTTACGAGATCCAAAGAGAGTTTAGCTCCTTGCAAGTCAAAGCCTATGAGCCTTTTCACCTCTCTCTTACGCTCAAAGGGAATGGAAATCTTCAAGATATCAAAGCCCTAGATATTCAAGTGGATGGCGTTAAAGTATTCGCACAAGAGCCTTATCGTGATATTGCTTTGTCTAAAGAGGGCTATATCGGGAAATACCATCAAAAGTTTGCTTTTGTCAGCGAGGGGAACTTTACGATTCCCAAGGTAGAGATCGAGTATTTTGATCTTAGCGAACAAAGAAAAAAGAGACTTGTTTTGGAACCTTTGGATGTAGAGGTGCTCGCTGGCTACAAAGCTGAGGAGCTTCTTGATGCTCCACAAGAGAGTCAAACTTTTTATAAACTTGAGTATCTCTATTATCTTTTAACATTTTTAGCGGGTTATCTGGTAGCGCAGATCAAGTTTAAAAAACCAAAAAAGCTCCAAGGTAAGGATGCTGCGTTACTCCAAAAAATTGCGGGTGCCAAAAATGTAGATCAGATCTTATTTTTATTGGCACTAGAGAATAATCCTAAATTTGATTCTCTCATAAAGCAAATAGAAGCAAAAGAAGTGACACTATTAAAAAATATTCAAATAAATGTGTATCAATTAATCAAAACTTAAATGTAATTAAAATACTATCACTAAAGTTTTTATAGGAGATACAATGAAAAACGGTGTGAAAATAGGTGTTTTAACAGGAGTTGCTTTGATGTTAGCATCTTGTGGCGCAGGACCGAAGATAGTGATACCTTCGTACACTGCACCAAAAGAGGCTGCAAAACTTAGCAAAATAGAGACAAGAGATGAGTTTATCTCAGAAAACGCGT
>JAVETX010000037.1:0-25109 GCA_034005845.1 Sulfurimonas sp.
ATCTCTTTGCTAAGATGCTGTATAAAAGCACAGTGATCATAGGAAAGACAGAAGCAAAAGCGATAAGCCCAAAACCATCCATCAAAATATCACGCCCTGGGATGTTTGTAGCCAGATAGATCCCAAAAGCGGTCACAAGTGGCACAGTGATCTCAGAGGTGGTCACACCACCTAGATCAAATGCAAAAGCGTGCATCTCTTTGGGTGAGAAAAATGTGAGCAACACAACAAGCGCATACAAAGAGGTGATAAGCACCCAAATATCAAGCCCATGCACAATTTTATAGGTTCCAAGCAAGATCCCACATCCCACGCCAAGGGCGACAAGAATACGAATAAGTGTGACATTAAGACTTAGCTCTGAGTATCTATCAGCTTGTTTGATAACCGCCACAAGAGCAGGCTCTGCCATCGTTGTTCCAAAGCCTATCAAAAAAGCAAAGAGATAGATAAAAAAATGGCTATTCATCTCGACGAGATTACTCGCAATTGACTCTCCAATAGGAAAGAGCCCAAGCTTGATCCCAACAATAAAACCATATAAACCTATCACTAAAAAAACAAATCCTATGATTACTCGCGCCAAATTTGGTAAGTGTTTGCGTAAGACAAGATACTGAAATACAAAAATAGTCACTAAAATAGGGACAATATTTGTAAAGGTCTCAAATATCCCAGCGAGTACACTCATAAAAGTATAATCTGCTATTGTTTTTACCTTCTCTACATTTGCTTCGAGTGCCACTTCAGCCATTCCAAAATCATCCCCTAAAGCAAAAATACCATAAAGCTGAATACTCACCATCGGGGTGATAGCAGCAAGGGCTACAAAACCAAAACCATCTTTAAGTACACTTCGTCCACTCAATGATGAAGCGATCCCAATCCCAATAGCTACAATAAGTGGAACCGTCGCAACATTTGTCGCAACTCCCCCAGAATCATACGCAAGCCCAATGATCTGAGGAGGAGTCATCGCTGTAATAGCAAGAACAAGGATGTAGCCACCTATAATGATCTTAGAAACCGACCAACCTAAAAGTGCACGAAGCACTCCAAAAGCGGTAATAGCACCAACAGATGTTGCAATAATAAGCCTCAGCGTCAAAGCATCTATCGCACCCGCGGTGATCTCTTGGGCTTGCATCGCCACTGCGATAATTGCAGGCTCAGCGATAGAAGCAGAAAAACCGATTGCAAAACCAAAGAGGGTAAAAAGCAACATAGAACGCTTTTCTAAAAACTCGTTAGAGAGAGAGTTTCCAAGGGGAAATACACCAAGTTCTAAGCCTACAAGAAAAAATGCCACTCCCACAACAACAATAGCAAAGCCAAAAGCGATAGAGAAAAACTCATCAGGTACGCTTTGAAAAACAAGCAGCTGAAACCCTACAATTATAAGAAGGATCGGCAAAATGTTATAAACCGATTCTTTGAGCGCATCTCGAAGTTGCTTGACTATCTCATACATAACAGTTCTATTCTACCATTGCAAGAAGATAATCACTCAAATCTGTAATGCTCAAAACACCCTTAAGCTCATTATTATCAGTCACTACTACTCTTTTTATATTGTGAGTAAGCATTGTTTTTGCCGCATATTTCACATCAATTTTTGCCGAAACGAAAAAAGCGGGCTTTTGGTAGATATCAAAAACATTCAAAAGCTCAATATCACCATCCTCAGCCAATACACTGCGTAATATTTGAGAGTTTGTAATGATCCCATAAGCATCACTTGGGGAGTGTTTCTCTACCACAAGAGACTTGATCCCTTTTTGCTTCATAAGCTGCAACGCTTCTTTGAGTGTTGCATGCGCCTTGATCGTTGTTACGTTTTTCTTCATCAGATCTTCAACTAAAACTTTCTTCTCCATTAGAGTATCTCCTCTTCTTCAATGTTTTTTTCAAATTTACTGAGTAGTGATTTATCAAGCCCGACAATACTTGAAATTGGCATGGTAAAAGCAAGACCATCATTCTCTTCCTCTTCAATAAGAGCTTTGAACGCTTTGAGGACAGAGCGTGACATATTCTCTTCTAAAATATAGAGTAACACCGTATGATTACCTTCAAATGTCAGAGAAAAGAAGCTCTTTTTCTCCTCCACTCCGCTCCCTTTTGCTTGGATCACAGTAGCACCACTTGCTCCCGCTTCTTTTGCAACTTTTTTGAACCTATCTTCATCCTCTGAGGGGACGATAACGACCAAAGTAACAAACTTCATAGAGACTCCTTTTTTGGAGTATTATACTTGTATAGGGTTAATATGTTGAAGGGAAAAAGAGAAAAGAGGGGTGGATAGTATGTTTTATACTATCCTGATCATCACAGGTTTTGAATTCACAAAATCAAGTGTTGCGATATCTTTGATAAGCTTTTGGATATCTTTTTCAACCGCCATATGTGTAGAGATCAAAAGGTTTGCAGAAGTGTTTTGCGCTGGGCGTTGCAACATTGTCTCAATAGAGATAAAGTTCTCTTCAAAAAGGCGCGTGATACGTGCGAGAACTCCCGCTTTATCAGAAACATTGATGCGTAGATAGTATTTTGACTCGATCTTATCGATTGGTTTGAGCGTGAGCTTGCCCTCCATCGGTCGATCAAATCCAAGCATCGGTTTACTTTTGCCACTGCGTGCGATATCGATGATATTTGCAACCACAGCCGAAGCTGTTGCATCTCCACCTGCACCTGGTCCATAGTAGAGTGTCTCACCCACTTTGTCACCTACAACAGAGATACCATTCATCACACCATCGATCTTAGCAATCATCTCATCTTGGCTGATCATCGAAGCGTGTACACGTAGCTCCACTTCATTTTTATCTTTTTTGGCGATCCCTAAAAGTTTGATCGCATAGCCAAACTCTTTTGCAAAAGAGACATCTTCACCTGAGACATTCTCGATCCCCTCTATGAGGATATCTTCAGGTTTTGCATCGATCCCATAAGCGATAGAAGCTAAAATAAGAAGCTTGTGAGCCGCGTCATAGCCACCCACATCAAAGGTAGGGTCTGCTTCAGCATAACCTAGCTCTTGTGCACGTTTGAGAATAGTGTCGTAGTCCACACCATTTTCAAACATCTCTGTCATCATATAGTTGCTTGTTCCGTTCATGATCCCCATGATCGATTCGATATGATTTGCCGAGAGTCCATCACGAAGTGCGTTGATGATAGGGATACCCGCCGCCACACTTGCTTCGTATTCAAAAGCGATATCTTTGGCGATATCTTGAAGTTCATATCTGTGGTACGCTAAAAGTGCTTTGTTTGCCGTGACAACAGCTTTGCCGTTACGAAGCGCTTTTTTTACCACTTCATAAGCTTCATCTACGCCACCCATGAGCTCTACAACAACATCGATCTCATCATCATCAAGGATCGTATCTACATTGTCTGTCAAGAGAATATCTACATCTCTTTTTTTCTCGAGGTTTTTTACCACCCCACTTTTTACGATAATATCAACTCCAGCACGAGCAGAAATTACATCAGCATTGTCCCTTAAAATTTGTGCTACACTTACTCCAACTGTCCCAACGCCTATAATTCCTACTTTAATCATACTTTGTCCTACTTTTCAAATTGTTTTAAAAACTCTTTTATATTTCTTGCCGCTTGGCGGATTCTATTGTCGTTCTCGATAAGCGCGATACGCACCCAACCCTCACCATATTCACCAAAGCCAATACCAGGTGCAACTGCCACACCCGCTTCAACAAGGAGCTTTTTAGAAAACTCTAAAGAGCCTAAATGTGCCGCTGCTTCTGGGATCTTCGCCCATACGAACATACTCGCTTCATTGTGTTGCATCGGCCAGCCAGCTCTATTAAAAGCATCAATAAGAATATCTTGGCGGTGCTCATATTTTGCTGTGATATCACGCACACACTGCTGATCTCCATTGAGCGCTACGGTTGCTGCTACTTGGATCGGTGTAAACATCCCATAATCAAGCCACGATTTGATCTTTTGAAGTGCTCCAATAAGCTTTTTATTCCCTACGAAAAATCCTACACGCCATCCTGCCATGTTGTAGCTTTTTGAGAGGGTAAACGACTCAACTGCTACATCCTTTGCCCCTGGAACACTCATGATCGATGGTGTTTTATATCCACGGAAGGTAATATCTCCATAAGCAATATCAGAGATCACATAAAAGCGAAGCTCTTTAGCAAGTGCTACAAGACGTACATAAAACTCTTGTGTGACCGTCGCAGTTGAAGGGTTATGTGGAAAGTTCACAAGCACATATTTTGGTCTTGGTGAACTCTCTTTGAACGTGCGCACAAGATCTTCAAAAAATTTGTCTTCATTGAGTCTGTAGTGCTCATCAAACTCGATCCCAAATTTCATCACATTTCCACCCGCAAGACGGAAAGAATACTCATGAATAGGGTACGTTGGATCAGGAACGATCGCTACATCCCCAGGGTTTGTGATCGCATACGTTAAATGCGCATATCCCTCTTTAGAACCCATCGTCGCAACACACTCAGTCATCGGGTCAAGTTCACAGTCATAACGTGTCTTATACCAATCAGAGATCGCCATTAAAAGTTTTGGGATCCCTTTGGATGTAGAGTATCCGTGTGTTTTGGTTTTTTGGGCCGATTCAATAAGTTTTTCGCGAATATGTTCAGGTGTGTCACCATCTGGATTTCCCATCGAAAAATCGATAACATCTGCGCCAGCTCTACGCTCTTGCATCTTTAGTTCATTTACTTCTGCAAAGACATACTTTGGAAGTTTTTTTATTCTGTCAAACTCTATTTCATCAAACATTTTATATCCTAACTCGGTACATAATATACTGCCCTAAAAACATTGATGACATTTTAGCAAAAAATATCGAGATTTGGATAACTATCTTATTGCGGTTGGGATGAGAATAAGCTCATCGCGAATATTTTTAAGGGTATAAAGATCGGATATTTTTATATACTTCGCATATCTTGGGATCTCAAGGGTGAGCGTGCGTACTTTTTTATCTTTTTTGATCACTTCTAAAAGGTGCATCGAACGATCATAATAGGCAATATATGGGTACCAATTGTTGCGTGATGAACTTTTGATTTTGAGCTTTTGCACACTCGATACATCAAGCCAATGAGCATACAAAGAGCGCTTGAGTTGAAACTCTTTGCCTTGTTCTAAACGTACGATATCAAGATTCGCATCGCGCATATCGACAGTATAGGTCCAATCTACAGAAGATTCCCTCTGAATATCGGTGATATCGCAGCCATTTTTTTGCAACTCTTTTTGCAAGATCAAAGGGTCTGTAGCATATTCGGATGTAAAGGTGATCGTCCAGACAAATTCAGACTCATTGAGCGTTGATTCTTTGGTGACATAGCGGTAATACCCCATATTGCGCAGAGAATCCCCCATGATCTTGACGAAAAAAAGTGGTGCGCCACTCGTTTTGAAATGCAAAGTCAACTCTTGCGGTTTTACAAAAAAAAGATTTAGAAGTCCATTGTCTTTGAGTGTTTGTGCAACTTTGACCACATCGACTCTCTCTGAGAAATAATACTCCTCTTTTGGAGAGAATATGATCTCAATAAAGGCCTTATTTTCTTGGTACACCTTTGGTTCAAGAAAGGTTTTGATCTTTTGTGTTAGCAGGTCTTCTTTAGAGATCTGTTGCTTGGGAATTTGAGCAAAAAGAACAGCGCAGAAAAGGAAGAAAAAAAGAAAAAGACTCTTTTTTACCATCGATCGCCTCTATTGAGACTTTTAAATTCACTCAAATTGATCTCTTTTAATTCACCATCTTGGTATAAAAATCTCATATTATCAGCATTTTGATACACTTTCTCTTCGCCATGAACGACGATCGTTACATCCCCGTGTCCTAAGTGTAAGAGCCAATCTTTTTGGGCATCAAGCTCAAAAGAATCACTAAAGAGTTTTTGATATTTTTGATGTGTTTTTGGATTGATGTAACCTAACCAAAGTTTTGCATTTGGAATAATTTTTAAGGATTTTTCTACAACTACTTCTTGAGCCACAACTGGCTCGCTGGAGATATTTGTATCTACTGTATTTAAAAGGATCTCTGAGCTATTACTCTCTTGTTGGATAGCTTCTATCTCTTTAGGTTCTATAGTGTTCTCTAACTCTTGGAATGTAGCATTTTGTTCTTCAAGAGACTCACTATTACTTGTATTGTTATAGATGATCGCTGCTGCAAAAAGTAAAAGACTCAAGAGAATATAGATTGCAGTATTGTTCTTTTTCTTTTTTGGTGCGACAAAGACTTGATTTTCCTCTTCGTGTAACGCTTTGAGAGATTGAAAATGTTGCAGACCGCTCTCTTTGAGATCTTGAAGCTTGATATTGTATTCTCTCTCTAAAATAGAGATAAAACCTATAAACTGCACTTTTGTCATCTCATCAAAACTCTCATGTAAAAGAGCTTGGACATGATGTTTTGCTATATGCGTTTTTTCATGTATTTTTTGTGCACCTATATTTTTTAACTTTTCAAAACCTTCGCTCATTTTCTCATCCTATCCATCAAAATAGCACCAGCGACACTTACATTCAAAGAGTCAAACTGATGTGACATTTTTATGCTGACAACCTTATCTAGTTTGCTACGTACACGAGATGTGAGTCCTTCCCCCTCACTTCCAAGCACGAGCACACGTTTTTGCGCTACATCCACATCACGGATATCTTCACCACCCATATCGGCTCCATAGATCGTAAACCCAGAGGTTTTGAGATCATTAAGTACGTTGTGGATGTTGTGTTCTAACGCGAAAGGGATATCAAAAAGTGCCCCTGTACTCGTTCGTAGTATCGGCTCTATCGGGAGGCTTTTTACACCACAAGCGACAATCGCATCGACTCCAAGAGCGTAAGCACTGCGCACAATGGCACCAATATTTCCTACATCTGTCAGGTTAGAGAGCACCAAGATAAAATCTTTTTGCAAAAAACTTGAAAAAGGATGAAGCTCATATTCATCCACTTCTGCTAAAAAGCCTTGATGTGAAGCGTTCTTACACATTTTTCCTGCTGCATCTGAGGGAATTCTCTTGATCTCAAATCCCATTTTCATAAGACGTGAGTACTCTTTTTTCTCGAGCTCTTTTGCAAGGTACAAAGTTTTTATCTTTTGTGGATAGTTATTGATAATATAATAGATTGGTTGTTTAGCATAAATTAACATGAGAAGTATTTTAGCGAAAAAAAATGATTTCTTGGGTTGTTTGTACTATTTTTCTAAAAAAAGTCTTTGGTAGCAAGCTTTTGTATTTTCGCCCGTGATTTTACTGATGAGTTTTGCTTGCACTTTTTTAGGAAGATCAAGTTCTAAAACATCCGCTTGTGAAATAGCACTCTCATTTTGGGCATCTGAGGCCTTGAGTACAACGACCCATTCCCCTTTGTAGTTCTTAGCTAATTTTTCAAGAATCTCTTTGGCCGTGCCATGAAGATATTTTTGAAACTTCTTTGTCAGCTCTTTGGCGACAAATATCTCACGTGAGCTCTCAAGCTTGTCTATCTCTTGCAAAAGCTTCTCGATTCGATGGGGAGATTCATACAAAATGGTCGTATAGCCACTGTGAAGTGCTTTTTGAAGCCCCATCTCACGCGAAGTTCCCTTATGATCCAAAAAGCCAGCAAAGAGCATCTGTGTTCCCACAAAGCCGCTTGCGACAAAGGCTGTAAGCACAGCGTTCGCACCAGGGAGAACATCATACTTGACCCCTGCATCGATGCAGTAGCGAACAAGCTCTTGCCCAGGATCACTAATCCCTGGCATCCCCGCATCGCTTACATAAACAATGTTCTTATCAAAAAAATCGGGTGTGAGTTTTTGAATAAATTCATTTTCATTATGGGAATGCAGAGGGAAAAATTGTTGCTCAGGTTTGAGAACGATCTCGTAGCGTTCTTGTAAAATATGGAGGAGTTTTTTTGTAAAGCGTGTGTCTTCACACAGAAGTATATCAGCATCTCTTAGAGCATCCATAGCTCGAAGAGATATATCGCCGATATTTCCAATCGGAGTTGGAACAAGTGTTAGCAAAAAGCTAACCTTAGTTCATATTGTAACGTTTTTTGAACTTATCAATACGTCCAGCTGTATCTACCATTCTCTCAGAACCAGTGAAAAATGGGTGACACTCATTACAAATATCAATATTCATAGCATCTTTTTGACTTTTTGTTTCAAAAGTGTTTCCACATGCACATGTAACAGTACAAGTAACTAAAGTTGGGTGAAGATCTTTTTTCATCATTTTACCTTGTTTGCTCTCGTCAAAAGTACGAGATGCGATATATTTTTTACATCCGTATGGGGGCGGATATTTTAAAGATGCAATTATACCTAAAGTTTTTTATATTTACAATTAAAGCAAAATTTTTGAAGCCACAGCGAGCACAGCACTTTCACTACGCAATACCATCAGAGTGTCAAGGCGAAATCTATTTTTCTCCTCTACGAGTGCTTTTTCATTTTGGCTAAAGCCACCCTCACATCCGATCACCACCGTCTCTATCTCTTGAGATTTTTCTAAAGTTTGATCGCAAAAGTCAAACACTTTTGCTTCAGGATTTTCGCTTAAAAAGCTTTTAAGATCTTTGGATGTAGCAAACTCTATAAAACTTGTGCGTCCACACTGTTGCATCGAGCTTATAAGGATCCTCTCAAAACGTTTGAGGTCGAGTTTAAAGTTTTTTTGACTTCGCTCACAAGAGATAAAAGTGATCTTTGCTACCCCAATCTCACACAAAGATGGAAGCACTTTTTCGATCGATTTTGCATCGATGATACACCAACCGATATGAAGCTGCTTTTTGGGCGAGACATATTCTACATCCGAAGCGATAAGCTCTAAGAGAAGAGATCTATTTTGGATCTCACTTATTTTGTAGCTATGCTTTATCTCTATCTTCTCATGCGAGCGAAATGTGAGGATATCACCCTCTTTATGACGGCGCACTTTGATGAGATATTTGAAGTTTTCCCCATCGATTTTGAGTGTGGGCGCACCCGCTTTTTCTTCTAAAATATAGATCACACAAACATCCAAACAGTGATAAGTAAAGAGCCAAAGAACTCTATTGAGAGTATTTTATAAGCGATCGCTTTGTATCGCTCAAGCGGATTTGGCTCATTCATATTAATATATTTAAGCTTTTTGTAGCGCTTTGCCTCTAAGATAATAAGTAAGACTCCAAACACTGTCATCACACTATTTTCAAATGTAAAGTGCAGATGTTTTGCTGCCATCATCACAGCACCCGTAAAGAGGATCGTCGCGATAAGCCCCGCGCCAATAGGCATAAAGATGCGCATACGCTTGGCATATCTACGAATATCTTGTGCGCCCACAAGCATCAAAAAATTAATCAAAATCACCGCCAACATACCCATAACACCTATGTTGTGTGTTACAATACCCATCGCATACATTTCATTCATAATGGAAGTTTACTATATTTTTAATAATTATGGGGCAAATATGGCTGTAAAAGTTGAAGAAGCACTGAGTCTAATTTATACAAATATCAAAACAAAATCTCTTAAAATCCTCCCTTTAGAAGAGGCTCTTGGCTCTGTTTTAGCCGAAGATATCATCGCGACACACAATCTCCCACCTTATGATAATTCTGCGATGGACGGTTATGCCGTAAAACTCTCAGATGCAGGCAAATGTGTAAAAGTTGAACACACTATTTTTGCAGGGGATAATTCTCAAAAAAAGCTCACAGAGAGCTACGCTATCAAGATCATGACAGGTGCGCGTATCCCTGATGGGTGTGAGTGTATCGTACCTGTAGAAGATACATCTGAATGCACTGAGGGTGTTATGTTGCCACAAGAGCTTCAAGCATCACGCCACATCCGAAGAGCTGGCGAAGATATCAGCAAAGATGAGGCACTTTTATCCAAAGGGCAAAAGCTCGCAGCACACCATATCACCCTGCTCGCCTCTCAGGGGATCTCCCATATCAAGGTACACAAAAAACCCCGCATCGCTCTTTTTGCTTCGGGCAATGAGCTCAAGATGCATTTTGAGCGGGTCACAGAATACCAACTTTATAACACCAATACGCCAACCTTTATCGCTCGCGCCAAAGAGCTTGGATGTGAGGTTGATTTTATAGGTACGGCGCACGATACGCTCGAGGATATACAAGCCCATATACAAAGTGCTCTTGATAGCGATCTCATCATCACCTCAGGTGGCGTGAGTGTGGGCGATGCTGATTTTACCAAAGAGGCTTTTGATGCCTTTGAATATGAGAATATTTTTGACAAGATAGAGATCAAACCTGGAAAACCTACAAGTTTTGGACGTATCAAAAATACCTATATCCTCAACCTCCCAGGTAATCCACTCGCAGCAGCTCTAAACTTCGAGCTCTTTGCCCAAAGTATTATCCTCGCACTCTCTGGCACAAAAGAGAAATACCTAAGCGCTATTGAGACAAAAATGAAAAGCGAGTACAAGCTCAAAGCTGGAAGACGCTCTTTATTACCAGGCTATTTTGATGGTTCAAGCTTTGAAGTGTGCCAAAAGTTTGCCCCAGGAATGGTCTCACCCCTAGCAAAATCAAACGCTTTTATCATGGTAGATGAGAGTTGTGAGGTTTTAGAGCTTGGGATGTACGTGAAAGTGGTCCCTACACGCTTTGGGTTTTATACAGACGAGCCTTTAGAGTTAGTAAGTAAATAATCTTATACGCTCTGCGGATTAATAAAACGCTCGCCCTTTTTGATCTTCTCAAAAAGATCACTTCGTGCCCAATCTTGGCGCACTGCATCTGAAAAAACGATCTCTTTGAGATCTATTGTGCCCATCTGCTCTGAGTAGGCGTCTTCATAAAAAGCTTGGGCATAACCTGTGTCGGTCTCGTGAACTATTACGCTTTGAAGCTTTACCTCTTTTTCTCCGTTGACTGTGCTTGTGAGATTTAAGAGTCTATCAATTAAAATGAAAATTACCCGCGCAAATTGCTCTGCTGAGGGAGAAACTGGGAGCTCTACCCAACGCTGGGAATGCTTTTTCATATCTGCTTTGTAGTCTTCATCATCACCACTCCATAGAGCAATAGCATGGTCAAAACTCTCTATAAGCGCTTTCATATTTTGTTTCATCAGCCCAAAATCATAGACCATCTGTCCATGATCTAAAAAATTCGATGCAAACAAAAGCTCTACTTTGTAGGAGTGTCCATGCACAGAGCTGCGACACTTGATACTCGAGCATCCTCGTACAATATGCGCATTTTCAAATTTAAAAAGTTTGCGAATAATCATCTATACACCTTTGTTTGCATCCCATATTCGAATATGGAGTCTATCACTAAAATTATACCCCTTTGCCTTACAAAACTCTATAAGAGGCTCGCTATTTCGCTCGATATCGGCTCTATTGGCACCCACAGGCATACAATAGACTTTCGTTTTTGGAGCGTGTTCTAAAATACTCTCGATCTCATCTTCTAAGCCTAGATCGATCGATTCTGCATCAATGCTAAATTTAAAAAAAGCATCTTTTGCATTTTGTGAGAGTGAAAAGATCACATCCGAGCGTACTCGTTTATGCAGTGGTTCAGCAGAGTTTGAAAGCTTTACAGAGAGTGCAAAAACACACTTTTTATACACAGGATATCTCTCAAAATCTACATCCAAAGAACCATTGGTCTCAAAAGTGATCTGGTGTCCTGCATCTGTGAGCCTTTCTAAAAACTCTATAAAGATCGGATCATTCGCGTAAATCAGAGGCTCTCCACCTGTGAGCACGACATCTACATCCAAAGGGAGTTCATAAAGATCGAGCACTGCTAAAAGAGTATTCGCATTCTCTATGCTTACCCAGTTTTTTGAAAAATGCTCTTTATTGACTGCATATACGGTGTCACATCCGATCACCTTGGTGCCATTATCAGCGATCTCGCTACATCCAAAGCCCTCACAGCGCATATTACAGCCACCAAAGCGAAAAAATACAGAGGGAGTTCCTATATATTTTCCCTCCCCTTGGATCGAGAAAAAATGCTCAACTAGATAGAGCATTCTCAGCCACCTGTTTCATAAAAAGCGCGGCTTGAGACCTCACCATCTTCTCCACCCCAGCGATTTTTCTCAGGCTTGGTTCGTACCACTTCTTTGAGCACCAATGCCGCACCTTTGATATCTCCACGCTTGATCGACTCAGCAATGCTCATCGCCTCATCAAAATACAAACACGGAATCAAAAATCCCTCAGCTGTAAGGCGGATACGGTTACATTTTTTACAAAAATCATCTTCATAAGGCTCGATGATCCCAAAGCGATACCCATCATCCATGCGGTAATAGTGCGATGGAGAAGCCCCATCAAAGCCCTCATCTTCAAAGCTATAGTGCTCTTTTAAAAGAGAAAGTAGCTCGTCTGATTTCATTCCGCTTATATCCGCTTTTGCGTGGGCATTTTCCATATATTCAATAAAGCGAATATCCATTCCACGTGCTTTAGAGTATTCGAGCACATCAAGGATCTCAGCTTCGTTCATCCCTTTCATAGGAACCATATTTACTTTTACTTTAAGCCCAACCCTCAAAGCTTCTTCGACCCCTTCAAGTACATTTTTAAGCACATCTTTTCCAGCGATTGCCTGTGCTACTTCGGGTTTGAGCGAGTCGATACTTACATTGATGCGTTTAAGCCCTGCATCTTTGAGTCGCTGTGCTACCCCTTTGAGAAGATAAGCATTGGTTGTCATTGAGAGATCAATATCGTTTTTATAATCATAGATCATCTTGATAAAAGCATCAAGATCTTCACGTAAAAGGGGTTCTCCCCCTGTGATACGTATCTTTTTTACACCCTCATCAATCGCTATTTTGATAAACTCAAAAAGCTCTTCAAAAGAGAGTAAATTTTCTTTTGGAACCCACGAAAAAGGTTTCTCAGGCATACAATATTGACATCTAAAGTTGCATCGCTCTGTAACTGAGACACGAAGGTAATCTACAACTCTGTCATAGCTATCAATTAGCATCACTTATCCTCATATAGTCTTTTTATGCACGAATTATATCTTTTGTAGATAAAATGAAGATTGGAAGCCTTGTGTAATAAAAAGATTTTATACACAAGACTTGGAAGCTTAACGACACTCTTTGTCGAGTTGAAGCGTAAAAGAGAGTGACACATCTTGCCACGTTTTGCCTGCATGAAGATCATAACACGCTTTGTTGATCGCACCTAAAGCTAAAAGCATATGAAAGTCACCCAGATCGATCACACCATGAGCTTCGACCTTCCCTTCACTCTTTGTATATTTAAACGGTATTGTACGTGTAACACCATTCATCTCAATCGCTACATCCAAGCTTTTTTCTGAAACTTTGAGAATTTTTGCTTTGATCGAGGATGTATTTTGTACTTCAAAAAATGATTTTACAAGTGTCGCATCACGCTCAGCATGGTTTGTGTTGACAGAAGATGTATCAATCTCTACAGATGTTCCCTCAAGGGTTTTAGCAAGACTTGAAGCAGAAGATGATGACAAAGCCACCTTATCAAAGCTCCCACCAACACCTATTTTTTCATAGGTTTTAAAAGCAGTCCAACCAACTTTAATATCTTGTGAATCAAAATTACATTGTGCAAAAAGTGCAGAGGATGTAAAAAGTGCGCCTAGTAGGTATTTTTTTATCATTGTATTTCTCCATATCAAATTTTTTTGATTATAGCAGAAAATTAAAAAGATGGGAAAAGTGGAACAACGCTCAATGAACTTTGTTCACTGAGCGCTCATATTAATGTAGTTTTTTCCAGATTTGCTTTTTCCAAAGAAGAGCAAATACTGCAAGGATAGTCAAATAGATAAGTACGATCGGTCCAAGAGCTTCTCTCTCTTGCTTTTTAGAATCACCAATCTGCTCCATATATTCAACCACTTGTTTTTCCGCTTCAAGCGTTAGACCAACACGTGGCATCCCTGTTCCAGGAAGTTTTCTTTGCGGGTCATTGATAAAGTTATGAAGATACTCTGCTCCACGACTTCTGATATGTTGAGACAAGTCAGGTGGTGTTGCACCAATATACTCTTTCATTACATCCACAGGAGTTTTTGCTTCAATTCCTGCATAATCCATTGCATGACAACGTACACAAGCTGCTTCAAAAACCTCTTTATTTTTTGCTTTAGCGATCTCGAAATCACTTGCACCATCTGCAACTGCAGGTGCATCTACTTGAGATGCCACATCTTCTAAATATGCAACCATATCAGCGATCTCTTGATTGCTCATCCAGTCAGATCCAGGCATTGGAAATACTTTAGTTCCTGTCGCTGGATATTTATGCTCGATATGCATCGCTTTTACAGGGTTTAAAATAAACGCTGCCATATAGTTTTTATCATAGATACGTCCTGCAAGAGACAAGTCAGGTGGCGTTACACCATATGCTGCTGCTGCATCAGCATCTTCCATAAGCTGAGGGAAACCTGCACTCTCGATAGAGTGACATGCTGTACAGTTTGCTGCAACGAGCTCTGCTCCAGCTTCTACATTTCCATCAAGTTTTGCGATAGAGACAACATTTGCCCAAAACTCTTTTGTTTGTGCGATCTCTGCGTCTAGTGCAGATCTATCTCCACCTTTTGCTTCGATCTCTTTTGCTTGCGCCTCTAGGGCTGCTACATCATTGCTACCATCAAATTTGTACTCAGCAGCTGCAACTGGTGGGTGCATCTCATGGTGTGCAAATGGCTCAAATCCCCAATATACATATCCGACCATTATAGAGATAACAGTCAAGATACGAAGCTCTTTTGGAACAAAAGGGATCTTAGAGAGAACAATGTTTACAACAAGCAGTACTACTGCTACTACTAAACCTACGATTAAAGAAAACATTATTTACCCCCTACCATTTTAGCTTCTAACTTCGTTAAATACGGTAATGCTAAAAATAGCACAATAAATGTGATTGATGCATAAAAACCAACCCATGCATTGATACCCGTTGGTGGTAATTTACCAAAAATAGTCAGTACAAAAAGGTCTGCCATCAAGATCCAGAACCAATATTTAAACACAGGTCTTTGATTTGCTGGTTTTACCATTGGAGACTTATCTAACCAAGGCAATACAAAGAAAATAGCTTGTGCAAAACCAAATGCGATAAGACCTAAAGACTTCCCGCTAATTCCAGCGATATCAAAGAAGAAACCACGTAAAACTTCATACGACCATAAGAAATACCACTCAGGGTAGATGTGTGCTGGTGTTTTAAGACCATCTGCTTTATCAAAGTTTACTGGATCCATTGCAAATGCATTGTGATAGAAAACAAGATAAAAGAAAAAGATCATAAAGATAGAGATAACCATAAAGTCTTTGCTTAAAAAGTCAGGCCAAAAAGCGATAACTTTAGACTCTTTTTTGTCTCCAGCTAAATATTTTTCACTCTCTTCTTTGTAGTCAAAGAACTCACCTTCTTCGTTGTTAACGTGTGGAAAACGAAGTGTGTAGAAGTGAAATACAATTGCACCAAGAATCGCTAAAGGAATCAAGAGTACGTGAAGCATAAAGAAACGTGTCAGTGTTGCATCAGCAACATAGAAGTTACCACGGATCCAGATCACAAGCTCATCACCAATAAATGGGATACCACCAAAGATTTCAGTAATTACGTACGCAGCCCAGTAAGACATTTGCCCCCATGGAAGCATATATCCAGAGAATCCCTCAGCTGAAAAAAGCACGAATAAAAGCATACCAGAGAGCCAGATCATCTCACGACCCTTTTTGTATGAACCATAGTAGATACCTGTAAACATGTGGATGTAGATCACTAAGAATACAACCGATGCACCAACACCATGAATATTTCTAAAGATCCAGCCATACGCCACTTCTTGCATGATCGTATAGTTAACACTATCAAAAGCCATATTGACATCAGGCTTGTAATACATTAATAAGAAAATACCTGTTACGAGTAAAAGAGTGAAAAGCATCGCTAAAAGCGCACCCATCGCCCATAAAAAGTTAATATTTTTAGGAATCCAATATTCCGTCATCATTACACGCCAAAAACCACTTGTATTTAGTCTTTGGTCAAACCACTCGCCAACAGAGTTAGCTTTTTCAAATTCTGCCATCTAGCTCCCCTTACGCAATGTTGTTATCTGTTGAAAGACTAGCAATCAACGCTTCGTATTCTGGACTACTTTCACCTAATACAATTGTATTTTCATCTTTTATCGCAAAAGGTGGAATATCAAGTGGACGTGGAGGAGGACCAAATGTATGAATACCCGCTGCATCAAACTCACCACCGTGACATGCACATTTAAATTGCTTATTTGCAGATGAATACGCAGGGATACATCCCAAGTGTGTACAAAGTCCGATCATTACAGAGTAGTAATGCTCGCCAACTTTCACACTTCTTTTCTCAACTGCAGGCATATCCGCAGCAAACTTTAAAAGAAAAATCGGCTTCCCTTGCCATTTTACTATCTCTAGTTTATTTTCTTCAAGTTTACTCATATCTACAGTAGTAAAACCCGCTGCCATAACACTTGGAAGTGGATCCCAAGATCTCTTCATAGCAACCAATGAGCCTACTGCACCAACTGCTGCAACAGCACCAAATGCTTTACCCATAAAACCTCTACGGCTCTCATTTATCATATTAGCTCACTTTATTGTGTGAATTTTAAACACCCATTATATACCAAATAAGTTTTAATTAACTATAAATTTAAGCTTTGCTTTATAAAATCGACTACTTTGTTACAATTATTTTCTGGCTTTTGGTAATTAATATTATCTATTGTGTTTAAAATAACAGATAAGTCTGATTTATTATAATTATATATTATAGGAATATTCAAAGACTCAAAAAGAGGGATAAAATCTCTCACATAGTCCTCTCTTTGGATGTAGATCGGTTTAGCGCCACTTGCCAAAGATTCTAAAACAGCTTGTGGGGAAGCGGTGATGAGGATCTTAGATCTTTGTATCATCATGTCGTATTCCTCAAACTCAAAATGTTGTGGAAATTTTTCTTTGAGCAGATCTTCATAATCTATGAAATAATAAAAGCCAAGTTGCAGGTGTAGATCAAGACCTTCTAGAAAATCAAGATTTGCTTCAAGATCTTTTTCATAATCATCATCCCCAAAGAAAAAAGAGATCTCTATATCTTTTGTCACCTCTTTATAAGAAAAGTATTTCTCATCGATCACATATGCCTTGCATATCCCCTCTCCACTGAGATACATTGAGAGTAAGAACTCTTTTTGATCTCTTACGTCCTCTGCGTCATCACTCACACGAAGCAGTGGATAAAAATACTGACGCATATCTTCGAGCATTATAGGATTTGCTTCCATAGAATCAAAGATCAGCTGATCTCCATTATGTGCAATTTGTGGTATATTTCTAACCACATCCACACCCACACTTTTGTCTACTCCAAAATCATGTGAGACCTGTGCGATACGAAAGTCTGAAGTAAGAAGTGTAATATCTACATCCCCAAGTGCTCGAATAATAGTCGTAGCGCGTCGAAATCTGTCAAGACCAATGCGATGTCCTGTATGTACGTAGTAGTATGTTTTCATTATATTCCTCTGTTGTATTACTGAAGTTTCATAAAGAACTGAAACCCATCTCTTTGTAAAAGAATCTCTACTTTTGCTTTGTCGCCGTAGACAAGATCACGGAGCTCTTTTTGGGTTTGAACCCTTTTGCCATTGACTTGAAGCACTTTATCATGAAGTTTGAGACCATATCTTTGTGCCTCTTTGGAGAGTTTACTCACACAAAGCTCTGTATCAAAATAGATCCCTTTTTGTTCTAAAAAAGTATCACTCAGATACCCACCACCATATCTTTGGTAGCTTTTTATATTGACATTGAGAAGTTTATTCTCTCTTTGTAGCGTAACTCTATGAGCCGTTCGAATTTTGGCAAAGAGAATATCGCGCATAAGCTCTGAAGCACTTTGTACTTTTTTGCCATCAAAGCTCACAACAAGATCACCCACCCTAAAAGGGTTCTTCTCTAAAAAAGGATCGATCGCTATGATATAGACTTTTTTATCTCGCTCTTGCACACGTATTCCAATATCCCCATAACTATTTTCAGAAGATTTTATAAACCTTTGGATGTACTCTTTTTCTATGATCCCTTGGGATGTAACGATCCCCTCAAGGGAGCAACAACTATTGAGAAGCAAAGCTGGGGCAAAGAGTGCTTCATTGAAATGTGCAAATTGATTGAGCCCTATTTGGTGCTGAGTCATTTTTCCCTCAATTGCAAACTTCTCATTGACTCCTGCATAACCGAGGCTGAGATGATTATTGATCACAAAGGGATATGGGAAATTATTTTTCTCTTCTACGAGATAAAGAGATAAAAAAGGATCGTGTTTGAGTATTTTTTTATTTGGAGTTGTTTGGGAATAAAGTAGTTTTTGATTATTTTTTAGAGGGATAGAGAGCTTATTTTTTTGAATTGTGTGAGAGTCTTTAACTTTAGCGATACACGAATCAAATCCGCCCTCACAAGCAAAAAGAGCGACTGAGCTTAGCAGTAATGCAAAGCAGAGACGAAACATCTACTTTGCTCCAAATGGATTCATACCACCCATACCGCCTAACATCCCCATAGCGGAGTTTTGTTTGTTATCTTCAACCATCTTGTAGGCATCATTCATTGCACCAATGAGAAGGATCTGCAGAGACTCTTTATCTTCTAAAAGCGAATCATCGATATCAAGATCGATCGCTTCCCCTTTTCCATTTACCGTGAGGTGGATCATCCCACCACCACTTTTGACAGAAAAAGTTTTCGATTCTAGTTCCTCTTGAAGTTTTTTTGCATTCTCTTGCATCCCCTCAAGCATTTTTCCCATATCACCTAGGTTGCCAAACATAGTTTAGATACTCTCTAAAATTTCGTCTATATCGTTATTGTCATCTAAAAGAACAACTTTTGGCTTGTAGTTTTCAAGCTCTTTTTCATCATACGTCGCGTACGCAACGATGATCACTTTGTCACCCTTGTGTACTTTTCTCGCCGCTGCACCATTGAGGCAGATATCTCTTTTTCCACGCTCACCGAGGATGATATAAGTAGAGAATCTCTCCCCATTGTTGATGTTTAGGATCTCAACTTTTTGTCCAACACGCATCTTTGAAGCCTCTAAAAGCTCCTCATCAATTGTGATAGATCCAACATAGTTTAGGTTTGCATCTGTCACTGTCGCGCGGTGAATCTTGCTATACAACATCTCAATTGTCATTTATCTACCCATCTGCTTTTTCATATCGGCTGGAGTGATCGGTGCATCCCAGAGTTCAGAATCGATCACATACTCTTCTACAACATTACCACCAATGATATGCTCAGAGATAATACGGTCGATCTTCTCTTTTGTAAGCCCAGCATACATTGTGTGTCCAGGCTCCACTAACATTACAGGACCAGCGTTACAGCGATTCATACAAGAGGTACGGATCGGTTGCACTGTTCCCATGATTCCCTCTTTCATGATCGCTTGTGCGAGGTACTGAAAAAGGTCTTGAGTTTGTGGTGTAACACATGATGGTTTTGGCATACCAGGAGGAGCTGATTGCTCACATTTGAAAATATAAAATGCTGGCTGAGGAATTCCCATAAATAATCCTTGAAATTTTTATGCAATTATAGCAAAATTTTACACCGCTATTCTCAAGCTCCAAAATAAGTTTAAATATTTAAGATATAATTGCGAAATTAAAGGATTACCATTGAAAAAACTTCTCTTTTTCTTACTTATTACCACCTCTTTATATAGTGAGGCAAAAATCTATGTAGGCTCAGCTGTGGGCTACTTGAGTGAAACTTTTGACGCAACAGATGAGTCTTATGATGCGAATATGCTTCGTATCAAAGCAGGATATGGAGATCGCGCCGCTTATGCGATCGAGTTTTCTGTGGATGTAGTAGAGAAAGACAAAAATATCTTCTCTCAAAATGATAAAGAGAGATATGGGCTTAATGTAGAGCTCGTCAAAGCGTTTGATCTTGGGATCTATGTCAATCCGTTTTTCAAAGCAGGTTTTGGTGCAGGATTTATAGAGACAAGCAGCACAACTCAAAGCACTATTCACTATGGAAGCTTTAATTTAGGTGCTGGGATGTTTATCCCGCTTGGGGAGCATTTTGATATTGAGCTTGGATACTCTTATAAGGGAGTATCGTATGAGCGAGAAGAGAATACATCCCAAGATGAGGGTAGATCTTCGAATGTAAATATCGGGTATATCGGATTCAACGCACGTTTTTAAAAAAGAGCTTTTAGATCTTTAAAAGCTCTCGCACGATCTCTCTATCATCAAATGGAAATTTTTGGTCATAGATGATCTGATACGCTTCATCCCCTTTTCCAAGAATCACCACAACCTCTTGCTCCTCTTGCTCTTTGAGTGCCATCTCGATCGCTTTTTTTCTATTGAGCTCGATGATTACATTACTTTTGTCTTCGATCCCACTTAAGATATCATCGACTATTGCTTGAGGGTCCTCTGTTCTTGGGTTATCGGATGTAATATATATTTTTTTTGCGAGTGAAGATGCAACTCGTCCCATAAGTGGTCGCTTTGCTCTATCTCTATCGCCCCCTGCTCCAAAGACCACAAGAAGCTCTTTTTCTTTGAGTGCATTGAGCACTTGCTGCATCCCATCGGGTGTATGTGCAAAATCTACGATCACATTGGGTGTTTCACTCACCTGTTCCATACGCCCACTCACCCCTGCAAAGTTCTCGACCACATCGACGATCTCTTCGAGTGGTTTTTGTGTAAGTATATGAGCCGCTCCAATCGCTGCCATAAGGTTATAAAGATTGAAAAATCCATGAAGCGAAGAGCTAAAAGGAACGATCTGCGCAAAGTGTTGGATGATCCCACTTGAAGCTTCATTGAGTGAATATGCCATGAGCTTATAGGTTGCAGGGTTTTCAATACCGTAAGTAAAAGTGTTCTTGATCTCAAACGAGGCTCTTGGCTCATCTTTATTGATAAGCTTCTTGCCCCCATCTTGAAAAAAGCTATTTTTAACTGCGATATACTCTTCGATCGTCTTATGATAATCGAGGTGATCTTGAGTGATGTTTGTAAGTATTTTCAGCTCAAAGTTGAGTCCCTCAATACGCTTTTGTACAATCGCATGAGAGCTCACTTCCATGATAAAAAACTCACATCCCGCGTCTACCGCTTGATAGATATGTTTATAAGTATTGAGCACGCTTGGAGTGGTAAGGGATTTGCCCTCCACTACCGTGTCATTCATAAAAAAGCCACGTGTGCCTTGCATAGCGACTTTATATCCAAGATCAAGCAAAAAAGAATACAGTGCACTTGCTGTGGTTGTTTTGCCATTTGTTCCTGTGATCCCAACGATCTTGATCTGATCGACACCAAAAAGGGGCGCGATATCTTGAATATTGATTATAGAGTGTGCGTGATGTTCTTTTGCATCTTGAAGATATTTTTCGTTTTGTGTGGTGAGCACAAAGGCGGTGTTTTCGTCACACTCTTGCGAGTTTTCAGTGACATATTCAAAGCCTTGTGCTGGAAGTTTAATTTTCAATGTTTTTGCCCTTTGCCAACTTTTTAAGAAGTTTTCGAAGGACAAGTTCATTTGGATATGCAGCAAGTGCATTTTCCAGATAAGTGAGCGCCATCTCTGTAAAACCGTTTTCGATAAGGTTTTCTAAAAAATCTATAAAATCCTCTTTTTGTGTGATGATCACACGTGTAGAGAACATAATATTTTCAAAGGTCTCTTTAAAATTATGTGTACGCTCTACAATATTTTTGAAATCCTGATAAAGAATCCCATCTTCAAACTCAAGTCTGTCACGTATTGGGTCTGCGAAGATATCCCCCAGACTCTCTATCGTGCCATCAAGGTTTTTAAGGATCTCACTCATAATAGTATCTGCTTGTTCTTTGTCCTCTTCTTTGAGGATCTCATAGTAGTCAAAAAGGGCTTCAGCGCCCCCTTCTCCACTCATCGCCATCTCTGAGAGGATGACACCATTATATGCTTCTTTTGAGTTTGGAAAGTTTTGTAAAACCGTTGCAAACTTTTCTAAAGCATTTTTATAATCTGATTTGGAAAAGCTTTCTTTTGCTTGTGTTAATGTTTTATATTTACTTATTGCACTCATTGTTCATTCTTTATTATAAATTGTCTATATTATTTTCCATACCTATTGGCACATTGACAACACAAAGCTCTGGATGTATATCCATTCTTAGTTGTCTCTCAACTCCGTACTTTAGGGTATTTCCACTGCTCGAACATCCGATGCACGCACCTTTGAGCTGCACATACACCTTTGAATTTTTTACTGTTATAAAATCTATATCACCACCGTCGAGTGCAAGAGACGGACGCACCTTGTCAATCACACTTTTCACTGGAGCAATTAACTCTTCATCTGAGAATGGAATCATAACTTACCTTTTTATATATCGTATATTTTTTACTTTCATAAAATATGACAAAATCGCTTAACAAGTGATAAAAATTAAAACTATCTTATAGCTTTTAATTTTCAAACGAAACTATTTGGTGGACGTAACTAGGCTTTCTCATCCCCACCAAAATGTAATCTATCTGCTCGTGTGCAAGTAAAAATTTTATCGCGCACTCTTGCATGGTTGTAAAGCACTCTTTGAGCTCTTCTTTTAGCATCGTTCGTGTATGTTTAGAACATTCATACGCAACCATCTTTTTATATTCTGTTAGAAAAAGCTCGATAAAATGCAGCATCGTATCTCTATTGGCCTCATCCACTTTCTCGAGTGTTTTTTTCATATGGGGAATGATCTGCGCAAATAAAAATGCCTCATAATCCCCAATCCATCCAAACTTATGTTTATTATCATCTAGCTGTTCTATTAAATTGTAAAGTGGACGTAAAAGATCATTATCACATACATCCAAAAGTTCATTAAGATGATGGTAATACTCACTACTCTCATCATAATCAGCGAGTCTGTACATGAGCTGCTCTTTTTGTGCATTGAGGGGACGATTTGCAAGCACACGAAGCCCATTCTCTTTTGCCCAACTCGCACATTTTAGACCCTCTGTTTCAAGCATATTGATAGGGAGTTCTATGGTAGTAAAGTGGTGGATCGCATTCCCTACAGCTTGAGAAGCTTTTTGCGCTAAATCAAGTAGATCTTCATAAGGGAGAAATTCCTCGTGATCGATTGGCTTTGAAAAGCTATTAGAACTAATTCCATAAGAGAGAATACGCCCATTTTTCACCTCCTCTTCTAAGCCAATAAACGCTTCATACAGACGTCTATACATCTCATCAAGGCGTGTATCTTTATCTATTTTTTTATTGATCGCATCGAGAAGATAATACTCTGGATTATGGATAAGATAGCAATCAAGCGTAGTGAGTTCTAATCTTTTTAGTGATTGAGTGAGTTGCTCTTTGAGAAATGATCTTGCTATAGAGTGATAGCAACTCTCACTATATTCTACAACCTCTTCAAAAGCTTTTTCATGGTGTTTTAAAAGAGTTTCCCCTTGGATGTAGCCAAACTTACTCACGATCTCAACGCTCTCTCTCATATCTGTGTCAAATTCTCTTAAGGCTAGGGCAATAGCTCGCTCAGCGCTACCATCAAGGTAATTTGTAGAAGTATCGATCATTCTGATCCCAGATTTTATCGCTTCTTTGAGTGCATCAATATGTTGAGGGTTGTAGTCACTTATCCTATAAGTTCCAAATGCGAATTGACTCATTTTATCACCTTTAGTTTGTTTTGGCTATTTTGAAAAATTGTTTGAAAGAGGTTAGAAGAGTTTTATACGCAAGAGTCTTCTTGCATATAAAAGTTGTGAATTATACTAATTCGATAAATGCCATCGTAGTAGCATCACCACGACGAATTCTTGTTCTAGTAATTCTTGTATATCCACCAGCACGATCAACGTACTTAGGAGCGATCTCATTTACGAGAGTTTTTGTAGCTTCTTTACTTTGAAGCGCTGCAAACACTGCTCTATGAGCGTTAGAATCGTTTTTACCAGCAACAGTAATAAGTTTTTCTACATATGAACGAAGCTCTTTGGCTTTTTCAACAGTAGTTTCAATTTTACCATGCTCGATCAACGAAATACTTAAGTTTTTAAGTAAAGCCGCACGATGTGAACTTGTACGACCTAATTTACGGTATCCATGACGATGTCTCATCTGTTATTCCTCTATTAAGCTTCTTTAGCTTCTATTTTCTTTTTTAATGCGGTAACCACATCATCTGCAAGATCAGCACCAACTGCAAAACCAAACTCTTGCACTTTTTCTACGATCTCATCATACGATTTTTTACCAAGGTTTTTCACATTTTTTAAGTCATTTGGACTCATTAATACGATCTCACCTATAAGTTTAATGCTTGAGCGATCAAGGCAATTAAAACTACGAGCACTTAATCCTAAACTATCAATGTTTGTAGCTAGTTTTTTCAGATCAGGATTCTCTTCAACACGTTCTACCGTTGTTGGAGCTTTAATGCTAATTTCACTATTGAAAACTGCAAGTTGCGCATACATAACTTCTAAAGAGTTTCTAAACGCATCTACTGGAGAGATTTGTCCATCAGTCTTAATATTTAAAACTACTCTTTCAAAGTTTGGATTGTCTTCAACAAGTACATTTTCAATTTTGTATGTAGCACTACGAACAGGAGTAAAGTATGCGTCTAAAGAGATGTATCCATCTTCTAGTTCATCTTGAATATCCTCACTTGGTACGTATCCGATACCTTGTGCTATTTTAATTGTAAAGTTAAGTGTTGCATCTTCGTTCAATGTAGCTAAATGTGTCTCTGGAGTCACAACTTCAACTGCATCGTTACTAAGATCACTTCCTTTTACTTCACACGGACCAGCAAAGCTATAGTTTACGTCAGCTTCAGTAGCTCCATTTAATAACTTAAAACGAATATCTTTAAGATTTAAAATGAAGTCTGAAATATCTTCAAGCATACCACGTACTGAGTCAAACTCATGTCTAGCACCCTCAATTTTAATAGCTATT
>JAVETX010000070.1:0-5829 GCA_034005845.1 Sulfurimonas sp.
TGCAATATCAAATGTTTTACGCGCTACAAGTTGCGCCGCAGAGATCACATCTTTGATCTTCTCTTCACCGAGTGATTCTAGGAGGCTATTAAACTCTTTGTTTGGAGTAAATTTTGTCTCTTCTAAAAGCTGTGCACCCTCTTTGATCTGTGCATCTTTGAGCTTTACTTTTTCATACACCTCATCACTGATAAGACCTAGTGCGTGTCCATAGTGACTCAACCTCGTATCAGCACTCTCTTCACGCAAGAGCAAGCGATATTCGGCTCGGGATGTAAACATACGGTAAGGCTCTTTTGTCCCCTTGGTCACAAGATCATCAATGAGCACGCCAATATACGCTTCATCACGACGCAAGATGAGTGGCTCTTTGTTTTGCAGTGAAAGAGAAGCGTTGATCCCCGCCATGATCCCTTGAGCTGCTGCTTCTTCATAACCTGTTGTTCCGTTGATCTGCCCTGCGAGGTATAAGCCTGCGACTTTTTTTGTCTCTAGTGAATGCTTGAGCTCACGCGGATCGACAAAATCGTACTCAATAGCATAACCATAGCGCACGATCTTCGCGTTTTCCATCCCCTTGACCGAGTGGATCATCTGGCGCTGTACTTCTGGAGGAAGGGATGTGCTCATTCCGTTGATATAACACTCTGTATTGTCCACCGTTTGGGGCTCAATAAAGAGGTGGTGGCGGTCTTTGTCACGAAAGCGATTGACCTTATCTTCGATACTTGGGCAATAGCGCGGGCCTGTTCCCTCGATCTGTCCTGTAAATAAAGGGGCACGATAGAAATTCCCCTCTATAATGCTGTGAGTCTCTTCATTGGTATATGCGATAAAACATGGGAGCTGTTTTTTCTCTTTGGTAAACTTCTCTCTATCGGTGCGAAAACTAAACGGGTTTGGTAAGGCATCACCCGGTTGCTCTTCCATCACAGAAAAGTCAATGCTTGAGCTGTCAATGCGCGCACATGTTCCTGTTTTGAGGCGCCCCATCTCTAAGCCGCTTGCACGTAGAGAATCACTCAGCCCATTACTGCTTTGTTCTCCAAAGCGACCACCCTCTTGCTTGATCTCACCGATATGGATCACCCCTTTGAGGAATGTTCCGCTTGTGATGATCACGCGTGAAGCTTCGTAGTGGTTTAAGAGGTTTGTTTTGACACCCTTTACCTCGGCATCTTCGATAACAAGCTCTTCTACCATCTCTTGCACAAGATCAAGATTTGGGGTGTTTAAGATAGTATTTCTCGCGACCACACGGTATCTGTCCATATCGATCTGCGCGCGGCTTCCACGCACCGCCGGACCTTTTGTTTGGTTGAGTATGCGAAACTGGATCCCTGCTTCATCGGTGATAAGCCCCATTTCGCCACCAAGGGCGTCAAGTTCGCGCACTAAGTGCCCTTTTGCAAGTCCACCCACAGCAGGGTTACAGCTAGTCGCACCCACATTTTCAGCGAGCATAGAGATAAGGAGTGTTTTGTTTCCCATACGCGCAGATGCCAAAGAAGCCTCTACACCAGCATGACCGCCACCCACTACAATTACATCATATTTCATATTTCACCTAGAGTTGTTTATTTATCGGAATTTTAGCATTTTTAAGTATTATTTGCTTGAGAATTTGAGATTAATCTAAGGGTTTACAAAGCAATGAGCACACAAAACGCCAAAGAGCTATTTAAAGACTATGTACCAGAGGTTTTAGAGTACGACCCAAGCGTTGATGGGGGGCGTGCTCAAAAAAAAGAGTATATTCCACCCAAAAAGAGAGCAGATGACACGATAAGAAAAGTGCTCTCTAGCGCGAAGCGTGAAGAGATCGAGGCGATGTTTAAAAACTACAAACCAGAGATCTTGCACTATGATCCAGAAGTAGATGGAAGCAACAACGATGAGCACTTGATCCGTGAAGAGCACCTTGCAAAAAAAGCAGCACTTGTAGAGAAGATCCGCCAAGCAAAAGCAGCACGCAAAAACAATCAAACAACTTTTAGACAAAATATTAGAACAGAAAATGAGCAAAAATGATAAAACAAGCGCACAGTTTTTATAATAGTGGCGATTACAAAAAAGCTATGGAGCTCTACACAGAGCTCGCAAAGCAAAACAACCCAGATGCACAAACATCCCTAGCCTTTATGTACCAAAACGCGCAAGGGTGCGAAAAAGATGATGCAAAAGCCTTAGAGCTTTACGAAAAAGCGGCTGAGGCGAAACAGCCATACGCGCTTTTTAATCTTGCGATTCTTTATATGAACGGGCTTGGTGGTGTGTCCCACGACCAGTTCAAAGCGCACGATCTTTTTATGGAAGCAGCCACGCGTGAAGTGCCACCTGCGATGTATGAGATAGCGCTTATGCTAGAGCGAGGCTTGGGATGTATGCAAAACTTCTCCGAAGCTGCATTTTGGTACGAAGAGGGAGCCAAACGTGGACATCCGCAATGCTTTAATAACCTAGGCGTGCTTTACAAAGACGGGCATGGAGTGATGCAAGATGACGCACGCTGTTTTATCTGCTTTAGCCGCGCGGCTGAAGCGGGCTTGCCTGAGGGGCTGTACAATCTAGGGCAACTCTACGATCAAGGCGTGGGATGTGAAGCAGATCACGACAAAGCACTTGACTATTGCCGTAAAGCTGCATACGCAGGGCACGAAAAAGCAAAATCGATCATCAAGTCTTTGCAAGAAGATGGGAAGATAGTTTTTTAGTTTTTATAATGTATTTGAACTCAAGTTTACGGGCTAAAGCCCGTGTTACGAAAAGCTCTTTCTTACAAATCCGTAACACAGGCTTTAGCCTGTATGAAAGTGAAAAAGACCTAGAGAGAGTAACCGAAGCGGTTACTCCTATTTTAGGGGAAAGAGAGGATGTGAATTTATGAAAAAGATAATAAATAGTTTAGTTGTTGCAGGTTTTATATCGCTTAACGCAGAGTATTGTGCAACAGGAGAATTTCAAGGAAATGTATGTAAATCTTATATAGTTTTTGAATCATGCAAAAATGTTCAAATAGACGCCGTTAGCGATAATAGCGGAAATCTATTTGAAGTGAAAAGATGTTGGGATAGTGTTGATGAATTTAAAGTTTTAAAAAATAAATCTTTATGCTGGGTATATACTAAAGCTAAAGGTTTAGGATTGTTTGGATATGCAGTTGATGCGATAAAGTCACCTGATTTTTTACATAAAAATAGCAATGGAAAATATGAAAAAGTAAGCCCTGATTATCTTGTGTTTGAATGTCAGGAAAAATAATGAACAAAGAGTATATTTTAAAAGTAGGGTTTACAGTTGGACTGCTGTTTATATTGTTTTTGTGGTCTGGTGGGGTTTATGAATACAGTTCATGGAAAATAAGACACAACAAAATAACGGGAGCCTCACAATATTTATCAGACAGGAATTACGGATGGGTGCCTTTGGAAAGTGCTCGATAAGCTTTAGTCATGTAACATCTGGCACTATACCACCAATCTTCTTTTTTTGCTACAATAAGCCACAACTAAAAACAAAAAGGACACACATGAATGCAAAATTCATAAAGCTAGGGCTCATCACGACACTTTTCGCTTCACTCTCTCAAGCAGAGGAGCTCAAAATAGATCCTTTTGTGGGTGTTGAGTATGGATACTCAAAGAGCGATTACAAATACAAAGGAAATACTTTGTATCTTGCAAGCGATGAAGATATAAGCTCCACAAGCAGAACTATCAAGATAGGTGCATTTATTGAGAACGATCATAGAGTATATGTGAATGGAGACAATCTTTACATAGGCGCAAACTATGACTATATCTATTACAATGAGAATAATTTAAAACTTCTTGCTGGTGGTGGTATTGGGTATGTAAATGTAGATAACGATTCTAGGTCAAGTACAAAAGGGATCGGGTTAAATATCTCTCTAGGAATACTCTACAGCGTGCATTCACACGTTGATCTAGAAATGGGATATCGATATGCGATCATAACTCCAGATACAAAAGCATCAGGATACACAATAGAGACAAGCAACACACATAATATCTTTGCAGGCATCAACTACAACTTCTAATCTACATCCCAACATCCAAACACAACATCAAGCCAAGCGCGCACTCCTCTCGCGCTTCATGCGCCACTTCTTCCACCTAAGCAAATCGGTGTGAAAGTGAGCGCGCTTACAGAGGTAAGCTAAAATGCAAACCTTTATACTCCTGTGAATAAATTTCCATTTTAATGTCATAATTTTATTACTGAATTACACTTGAGGCTTCGTCAAAAGAAGTAGAAACTGTTTTTTACGGGCTGAAGCCCGTGTTACGAAACTCTCTTTATCACAACTCCGTAACACAGGCTTTAGCCTGTCACTTGTTATAACTTTGGTTCAAGTTCTAGGTTTTGCACTCTATTAAAGTGCTTTATGTTATTGCTAATTAAAGTGCAATTATTTTCTATAGCTATACTAGCGATCATTAAATCCATGTCAGCGATTATATTACCATTTTTTTTCAATCTTGCTTTTTCTTTTGCAAAGATAAGACTTGATGTTTTAGTAAATTCCAATACTTTGAAATTATCTAAAAAAGGCTCAATGACTTTTAAATTTTGATCTATTTTAGAAGAGTTGTAAGCACCATAAAGTAATTCAGTATAATTTATTCTTGAAATATACAAATCATCTATTGGAATTTGTGAAAGTCTTTGGACAACCTCTTGTTTCCCTTTTAAAAAGTATATGAGTATATCACTATCAATTAAATATTTTTTCATGAAAGGTCTAACTCAAACTCTTTTGAATTCTTATCATTTGCAATACTTTGCAACATATTGTCAGCATCATGACTTTTTAGTTTACCTGCAAACTCCAATAATTGGTTGTGCTTTAAATTGTTTTGTTTTGAAAAAAAGTTTATGGCTTTTTCTATAACTTCTGTTTTTGTTGTATGAAGTTCTTCTGATAATTGGTTGAGTGTAACAATGACACTTTCTTCCAAGCGTAGATTTACTGCTTTTTTCATAAACAACTCCTTTTTTTCTTTACAATATTATACACTATAAACATATATATGTAAAGATTATGTGTTTCAAGTGTTTAGGTTATAACGTTTAAAATGAGCCAATAAATTGCCCGCAGGGTAATTTATTGGCTCCACTGATTTGTTATATGATTGTATTGCTAACACTTTCCTTCAAATTTTTCTCTAAGCAATTTTTTAATCGGTTCACTTAAAAGATTTGAACAATCATTATATTCATTTTGATTTAGCAAACCGTCATATTGAGCTTCATTTATTAAATTTTGAATTTTTTCCAATTTTTTTTTAGCTTTTTTAGTCCCTTCACAATTACGTGTTGTAGATTCCAAGCTTCTTTCAAGATTTTTTATCTCTTTAATTATTCTTTGTGCTGTTTTATTGGAATAACAATTCATATTTTCTGGCAACTATGTTTCCTTTTCATATAACTATTCATTCAAACACATTATATGGAGAATACCCTTAATTAACATAAATAACTTACATTTTACACACTACATCCTTGTGAGTGAATCTCTACTTCTATGTTATAATTTTTTTGTTACTGAATTACAATTGAGACTTCGTTAAAAGAAGTGAAGAGTGCTTTTTACGGGCTAAAGCCTGTGTTAAAGCGAAAGCTTTGCAGAAACTTGTTATACTAATCCTCAAAAAAATAAAGTCAAAAGGAGTTGTAAAGATGCATATAGCTATAGATGTTAACGACCCATCAGTCGCACAGAAAATACTCCATTATCTTAAAAGTTTCAAAAATGAGATTGCCGTAGACGCATTTGAAAATGATGAAGAGTTTGAAAAAAACAAG
>JAVETX010000038.1:0-24101 GCA_034005845.1 Sulfurimonas sp.
AAAGTGCTCTTACTCGAAGATGGAGCACCCATCGCTCTTGGGCCATACACAGATCCTGCAGCGTATTACCATCCACCTGTAGAGAGAATGGAGCGTATCGAAATCCTCAAAGGGAGTGGCTCACTCGCTCATGGACCTTCAAATATCGGTGGGGTTATCAACTATATCACGAAGCAACCTCGTGATGGTTCTAACATAGTTTTTACAGCAGGAAACTACAACTACAAAAGTCTTCTTGCCGAATATGGTGTGGTGATCGATAACTATAGCTTTAGTATCAGTGCGCTCAAAAAAGAGGGAGATGGCTGGAGAGATATGCCTTTTGATGCTACGGATGTAGTGATAAAAGGTGCCCTCAAACTCAACGACAACAACACGCTTGGGATCAAGCTTACTCACTATGAGCACGAAGCAGCACACACCTATTTAGGGCTTACACAAAAAGAGTATGAACAAGATTACAAACAAAACAAGGCGCAAAATGATTTGATGTTTGTAGAGAGAGATAGTATCGATCTGACCCATCAATATTTTTCAGATAGTGGTTTGGGAATCAAAACACTTGCGTACTACAATAAAGCGACGCGTGACTGGTGGAGACAGAACAACTCTTTTAATGATACTACAGGTTATAATGATATGGACAGCGATGCAGATGGCAGACTTAGAGAGTTTGAAGTGATGGGCATCGATTCTCGTGCTCTTTTTGATTATACGCTCTTTGATATCGATAATAGTGCAGAGTTTGGTATAAAACTGCACCAAGAAACGATGAAAAATAAAAGAGGTCGTACTGTAGATCAATATACATATGCGATTAACACTTCTTACGATGAATCTGGAAAGTATCTCGATGGTATCCGTGAAAAAGATACAAGAGAAGCAGAAGCAATCACTCTTTTTGCACAAAACAGACTCTATATAGGTGAGAATACAACTGTTACACCTGGTTTTCGTGTAGAGAAGTATGAGCAAACAAGAAAGATAGATTCATGGTATGGGAGTGCAACAGCGACCTCGACAAAAACAGATAACACAGAGTTTATCCCAGGGATCGGTGCGACACATAAGTTTGCCAAAGAGGTAACTCTTTTTGGGGGTGCACACAAAGGTTTTGCACCTCCACGTGTAGCTGATGCTATAGACAATGATGGAGACGCAGTAGCTCTTGATGCTGAGAGAAGTACAAACTATGAGCTGGGGCTTCGTGGAACATTACAAAATGCACACTATGAGGCGACCTATTTTAGACTTGATTTTGCCAATCAGATCGCACAAGATTCTCTCTCAGGTGGACAGCTGACCAATGCAGGTGAAACACTCAACCAAGGGCTAGAGCTGAGTGGTGATATCGATCTAGGCAAAGGTTTTGCATTGGCTGGAAACTACACCTATTTAGAAACAGCAGAGATCAAAAGCAATAACGAAGGACGCGCAGGAAACCGCTTAAGCTACGCTCCTGAGCACCTGCTGAACCTTATGGCAAACTATAAGACTGCCTCTTGGGGAACGGGTGTCACTTTTTCGTATGTAAGTGAGCAGTTTTCGGACTTTGATGAGACAAAAATAGGGACAGCTGATGGAAAAAAAGGTATAATTCCATCTTACAATCTCTGGGATGTAAATGCATGGTATGTTCTGAACAAAAATGCAAAACTGAACCTAGCGATCAAAAACCTTACAGATGAAAAATATATCGCTTCGCGCGCTCCTGGTGGGATCAATCCTGGAATGGGTCTCAATGCACAAGCGAGCTTAAAGGTTTCATTCTAAAAAAATGGAGTTTTCCGCTTTATGATTTTTAAAAAACCCTTTGGTAGCGAGAAACAAGCCTTAGCGTTCTCTCTTGCTATCCATACTCTTGTAGTAGGAAGTGTGTTTTACTTCTCTACACAATCTACGGATGTAAGCAACGAACCTGTAGCGATTCCTATGAATATTATGGCATATACCCCCGTGCCAAAAGAAGTTGTAAAACCTGTAGAACAAGCAAAGCCTAAGCCTAAACCAACTCCTCCCAAGCCAAAACCAAAACCCAAACCAAAGCCAGAGCCTAAACCTGAACCAGTAAAAGAGATTCCTCTTGAAAAAGAGCCACTAGTGCAAGAGCCTGTAGTAGAGGAGCCTATCGTTGAAGAGGTGATAGAGGAAGTTGTCCAAGAGATAGAAGAGCCACAAGAGCCTCAAAAGACAGCTGAAGAGATCCAAAAAGAGCAAGAGGAGATACGTGTCCAACAAGAACAAGAGTTTATCCAAACAAACTTCTCTGTTATACGTGATATGGCTCTAAAAAATTTAAGCTACCCTAGAATGGCAAAAAAGATGGGCTGGAGCGGTGTAGTGGAGATCAAACTTATCGTCGATACCAATGGAAAGCTTTTAGAAGCGGTCGTTCTGAAATCTTCGGGCAAAGAGGTTCTTGATAATGCAGCTCTCAAAGCTGCATTATCGCTCAAAGATAAAGTATTGCCAAAACCTCAAACACGCTCGACACTTATCTTACCAATAGCCTTTAACCTCAGATAAACAAAGCGTTTAGATATCAATGATCTCGTTGATCTCTAAACCAAAGCCACCCAAACCTACAAAATCAGTTTGTTTTAACGATGTCAAAAGGTTCATCTTTGAAACACCAAAAGATTTGAGTATCTGTGCTCCGATCCCAAACTCTTTCATCGCTGCATTATCACTATGGTTTGGCTTGTTGATAAAGATCAAAATACCGCTATTTTGCTTGAGGTATTCTATAGAATTGATAAGGTTGTTATACTTGCTTTGGTTGAGAAGTAGCTCTTTATCTGTGATCACATTATGCACACGCACGTTTGCGACCTCCCCTGCTTTATAAAACACGATCGCTGTATGTTCTATCCCATCGTGGTCTTTAAAAGTATGCTGATTCACCTTTACGCCAAAAAAGTCTATCGTCTCTACATCCACCTCGTTGACAAGTCTTTCGTTTGCTAGGCGGTATTCTACGATGTCAGAGATAAACACTGTTTTGAGATTGTGCTTTTCACCAAAGATATCCAAATCATCACGACGCGCCATCGTGCCATCTTCTTTGATAATCTCACAAATAACAGCCGATTCGTTAAGACCTGCAAGGCGTGCAAGGTCTACTGAACCCTCAGTATGCCCTGTACGCACAAGTGTTCCGCCATCTTTTGCGATAAGTGGAAATATATGCCCAGGTTTGACCAGATCATCGGCATGGCTAATAGGGTTTGCAAGTATCTTGATCGTATCATCTCTCTCAGCCGCTGAGATACCCGTGAGCGCATTTTTTGCATCGACTGAGACCGTAAACGCTGTTTCATACGAAGAGGTATTCGAGCTTACCATTGGGTTGAGATCAAGTCTTGTTGCGATCGCTTTAGAGATTGCTACACAAATAAGCCCCTTTGCATGTGTCGCCATAAAATTGACATGAGCAGGAGTCGAAAAAGCAGATGCATAAACCAGATCTCCCTCATTTTCTCTGTCCTCATCATCGATCATAATGACCATATTCCCTTTTTTGATCTCATCAATAGCTTCTAATACTCTTTGTGTAGGTGTCATATACTCTCTTTTTTCAATAATTTGTTTTGATTATAGTAAAAAATGGATAAATCTACTCTAAATCACAAAAAAATGAGAATTCACCTCCACGAGGCTTGACATTAAAGATTATTTTTCCTATAATTTCGCTCCACAAACAAAGAAGTTTGTTGTGAAAGAGCTTTTAAAGAACGCGGAATAGAGCAGTTCGGTAGCTCGTCGGGCTCATAACCCGAAGGTCGCAGGTTCAAATCCTGCTTCCGCAACCAACATGATCTTTAAAAAATCGCATTTATACATTGGGGTATCGCCAAGCGGTAAGGCCTCGGTTTTTGGTACCGATATTCGGGGGTTCGAATCCCTCTACCCCATCCACAAATTTTATATAATCTTTTACAGATTATATTTTTGTTTAATCAAGGAAGAGATAAGCGAAGCATATTGTAATATGTGAGCTGAGTTCTGACGCAGAGTAAACTAAAATATCGCGGAATAGAGCAGTTCGGTAGCTCGTCGGGCTCATAACCCGAAGGTCGCAGGTTCAAATCCTGCTTCCGCAACCAACATTTAAAATTGACTTAACACTGAATATTCATTATTGGGGTATCGCCAAGCGGTAAGGCCTCGGTTTTTGGTACCGATATTCGGGGGTTCGAATCCCTCTACCCCATCCACTTTTTACTCGAAAACAATCTCATAACTTACATTTCTTCCACTTGTTCCCTCTTTTTGTTTGATACATCCAAGCTTTATAAGTTCTGCTATATCCCTTGAAGCAGTTGTTGAAGCAGCACCACTTATACTCATATATTTCTTTTTACTGAGCTTGCCTTTGAACTTATCTACTCCAATATCAAGGATAAAGTTGAGCACTTTTATCTGTCTCGCATTGAGGCTTTTATCTTTGTATCTATCCCAAAATTTTGTTTTCAATGCTATGGAGTTAAACCTAGTTCTTGTATCATGAAGTGCTTTTAAAAGGGTTTGTAAAAACCACTCACACCATTGTGTAATATCTAAAAGGTTCTCTTTTTGTACAAAACCAGTTGTATTTTCCAAGGCTTTGTAGTAGCCCTTTCGATCACTGTTGATCGCACTTGACATCGAATAGAGTCTTGAGATTTTTGAGTTTTCTATTTTTGAGAGTACCAAGTCGGTAATAGCTCTTGTGATTCTGCCATTTCCATCATCAAAAGGGTGAATAATTACAAACCAAAGGTGAGCAATGCACGCTTTTATAAGACTTTCTTGAGTGCTATTAAACCACGTTAAAAAGTTACGTATCTCATCTTCAAGCTGAGCTTTTGGCGGTGCTTCATAATAGATCTTTTCTTTTCCTAGCGTACCACCTACGATCTGCATTGTTTCATCATTTCTAAAGTCCGCTGTATTTATTTTATAAAGTCCACTGTAGCCTTTTGGAAAAAGTGCATTATGCCATCCAAAGAGCTTCTCTAGAGTGAGTTCTTGATGATAGTTCGTGTTGGCATCTATGAGTATCTCTATCAGGTTTTCTGTTGTTTCATTGATCTTTTTATACTCTATATCTTTGAATCCAAATTTTTTGGCAATAGAGGCTTTTACACTCTCACGATTGAGGATCTCACCCTCTATCGCGGATGTTCCCATAGCTTCATTCATGAGGGCTTCTGATTGCCTTTGAAGTACAATTTATTTATTTAATCATACCATAAGTGGTATGAAAATGAATTTTATTCGATCCATAAAAGATGCTACAATAAGATAAAAATTCAAGGTGTAAATTATGCATGATACAACTGATCCTCTCGATTTAACGGTTCGTACACTCGTACTCATAGTGATAATAGGAATATTTTATTTTGTACTTACAAGTAAAAAGAATAAGAAGAAAGATAAGGATGAAAAGTAGATCACTGCTTTAGTGATTTACTTTTCTTTGAAGGTTTTTCTCTACAGACTCGATCTTTGTTTTGAGTCTATTTTCGCAGTTTTTTCGTATATCAAACTTGAGTGATGAGTAAACTCTCTCACAATCCTCAAGCTGTTCATATGCAAGTTCTATGATACTAAGAGCCTCTTTCATACTCCCAACTTCTATGATCGTGCCCATCGGTGTGAGCTGATATGCCACACCCGATTTGTCGATCACATCGATGATCTTACTTACATGTTTTGCAACAGATGCTCCCTCTCTACACTCATCGGATGTAGGAAACATCGCAAATTCAAGAAGTACGCTCATCATCTACTCCAGCTCACCATTTCCATAGTGTTCAAAAAGGTAGTTGGTTGTGATCTCTACATCCTCATCGGTGATAGGAGCTTTAAAGTGCACCACCATCTTCACTACTTTTTCATGCCAATGTTTACGTGATTGTGGTCCTTGATTGGTGATATAACCAAAAGAGTGACACATCAAACAGTTTGCCTGAATCGCATCAAAGCCTTTACCCATTTTGATCTCAAATGGGATGTATGGAACCTCTACAGGCTCATCTACCTGTGCAAAAAGAGTAGATACGCCAAGAATTGTTGCTAGTATAATTTTTTTCATCTTCACTCCCTTACACCACTTCGATCGTTACAACATCGATACCGTTGTATTTGTAACCACCATGGTTCCATTTGATCTCATGTGCAAATGGCTGCTCATCCCCAAGACGGTTGATCGCTTTTGCCATGATATTGACTTTTCCATATTTGTTTGGTTTGAACGCAAATCTAAAAGCTCTAAACGCATAACGGTTTGCATCTTTGTCTAAAAGAGCTGGCTTCCACGATTTTCCATTATCTGTAGAGATAAGCACATCACGGATCCCATGTCCATCATCAAAAGCGACACCACGCACGACAAGGTGCGAGTTATGATACACCACAGTATTGTTTGTTGGCCAACCGATCACCGATTTGACATTCATAGTTGTGATAGGTTTTGTTCTTGGATAACGCTCATCTGGAGTCTCACACTCACAGTCATTATCTGGCACACGGTACGCTACATCCATAAAGAAAAGCTCTTGGTAGTCTTTTGTAACGGTGATGTTACTGAGCATCTTTACCCAGCTATCAGAGTATTTTCCAGGGATCACAAGACGAAGTGGATAGCCATTGAGATATGGAAGATCTTCCCCATTCATCTCATACGCTAAGATCACATGATCATCAAGCTCATCGATACGCATCTCACGGATAAAGTTTGGTGTTTCATAATACGCCGCATTATCCATACCGTTAAATCCGATCCATACTGAATCTTTTTGGAGTCCCGCACGGTTGAGTACATCACGAAGTCTTACACCCTTCCATTTTGCACATCCCATCGCACCGCTTCCCCACTGGATACCACCAGCAACAGGTTTAAAAGCAGAACGGCTATTTCCACCACATTGAAGTACAGCTGTTACCTCTACTTGCTCAAATTTTGTTTTAAGCTCATTGAGCGAAATATGAAGTTCCTCTTTTACAAGACCGTTGATATGGATCTTATACGTATCTGGATCAATATGTGTCGGAATCTCTGGCATATGCCAGCGTACAAAAAACTCATCATTTGGTGTGATCGCTTGAGTAAATGCCTCACGAGGTGTTTCTAAAAGTGGCGGTCGATCTGAGTAGGTGATCAACGGCTTTTTCTCTGGAAAAGCGATTTGAGACACTTTTCTGTTATCAATTGGTTGTGTAGTCACTCCAGCACTAGCTGACGAACCTAGTGCAACGGCAGAAGCTGCCAATGAAGCTTTTAAAAAATCTCTCCTTTGCATAATGCAAATCTCCCTTAAGTAATTTGTGAGTATTATAGTTAAATTAGTTTTGAATTATAGTTAAACGAATTATTTAGCTGTATAAAATTTCCCCTCTTGTGGCTCATTGATGATACCTTTGTCTGAGACAAAACGTATGGGCAAAGACGCAACAGAGGTTCCATCTGCTGTGGTCTTAAAAACTGCAAAATGGAGGTGTGGACCTGTTGAAAAACCTGTATTTCCAGAATACCCTAGAAAAGAGCCTCGACTTACCCTCTGCCCTACTTTGACCACCACACCGTATTGCTTGAGGTGATAATAGGTCGCAAGTGTATGATCATCATGCTCGATGGTCACGAAGTTTCCATATTTGGCAAACTCTTTACTTCCACCCCCTTTGTTTGAGTCTGATTTTGTCTGCACCACCACTCCATCGCGCGCGGCATAAATCTTTGTTCCTACATCCATAGCAAAATCTACAGCATATTGGCTTTGACCAGAGTGGGTTTGTTTGCCATTAAAACCTTGAGAGACCAAGTGTGCACTTCCCCTTTGGTAAGGAAGTCTATAAAGATAGCTCTCATCATGTCTAGCATCTTTAGAGCCTATGATCCAGCGGTAACTGTAGCTATAGCGGTGCGATTGAGAGTTATTGATAGGTAAAAGGTCGACATAATGTTGCTGTGCATGTGCTGGAACTACAAAAACATCTTGTGTATAGGGCTTTACTCGAAGATTTTTATATTTTCCTACAAAGCTTACTGTAACACTATAAGGGTTTTTGTTGTGCACAAAAATAGAGAGTTTCCCCTCAGATCGTTTTGTTATAACGGCAACAGAGTTTTCTTTTTTACTTTTACTCTTTGAATCAAAGCTTGAATATTCAACTCTGGCATTGTAATGCTGTGCGTTTTCGATCCCCTTGCGTATTCTCGCCATATTTTCAAAAACCTCTATCCTCTTTTTAGAGCGATATCTTTGATAATATTCAAACGATCTTTTTGAGATACTACGAGACTCTAAAAAAGAGTCAAAGGGATAAGTGGTGAGTTTTACAAAGAGTGGATAATTATCGCTATCGATCGCTTCATGTACTTTTGTATGTAAAAGGTGGATGAGATAGTCATGTTTTTTTTGAAGTTCACGCAGTGAATGCAGATACTCTTTTTTCTCTTTATCCCCTTTTTGCTGGGCATCCAAGCCAAGCTGTAATAATTCTTTTGCCTCAGAGCTATATTCTTCTATATCTTCTTGTAAACCCTCTATATCTTTGAGTTTTTCAAAATGTCTGCTTGCTTCATAAAGAGGTGTTCCTAGTTGCTTGTAGAGTTGTGGATAGTTCGTGGCTTCTACCCCAACAAAGAGAAGAAAAAAAAAGAGCAACAGACGCATCAGATATAGATATCTACTAGCTCTTTGATACGCTGATAGATCTTTTCAAAGTCTGTAGAGTAAACTCGATTATGTGCTATGGATGTAATAAAATTAGTATCACGCTCCCAGCGAGGCACGATGTGTAGATGGATATGTTCTGCTATCCCTGCACCCCCTGCACTCCCAAGATTCATCCCAATATTCACCCCATGAGACTTCATCCCCTCTTTGAGCAGGCGTACCCCTTTTTGAGCCAAAGCACTCATATGCAACCACACCTCAGGATCGAGTTCTTCGAGCTTATCTGTATGCTTGTGAGGGATGATCATAAAATGACCAGGGGTGTAAGGGTATTTATTCATCACCATAAAACAGTGCTCATCGCGGTAGAGTACATGAAGTGTGGCATCATCCTGTGCATGGGTACTAATATGACAAAAGACACACCCCTCTATCTTTTTGTTACTTACATATTCGGTGCGCCATGGGGCATAAAGGATATTTTGCATCGACTCTCCTTAGAAAAGCTAATTATAGCCAAACTCACAACTCAATCTATATACAGATCCAAATCCTCATCCATAGAACCCAGCACGATCTCTATTTGTGAAATATACTCGTAAAATACATCATCCATATAGCAGATATCTTCTACATTTTGCTCTATAAATACAGCCTTGCTCCACTCGATAAGAGTCGTTATAAGAGACTGCAATAACACAAGAAGTAGCTCTTTATCCTCGATCTTATTCGCATTTGCCAAAGAGCTCATCACTAATGTCAAAGAGTATGAGAGATTTCTTAGTTCCAAATACTCATTGAGTATAGACGTATATCCCGTCAAACACTTGCGCACAGACTCATTTAAAAAACCTTCATATTGTCTTGTCTGAAATAAGACCGCAGTATCATTCTCAAGCTCACGTAGCTCATCAATGGTTTCAGGATATATAGGGTTGGCTCTACAAAACTCTGGCGCAGAGATTCTTGCCTTGCTCTTGAGCGGACTCTTTTCTAGCTCTTTTTCGTGAAGCTTTATCTCTTTTTTTGCATCATTGCAGCTATACTGATGTGAAAACTTCAGATAGGTATCAAACAGGTATTTCATCGCATCTTGTAGGTCTGTTGTGGCAATATTAAACGCTTTAATATCTTTATTCGTGCTATTGAGCTGGTTGTTCCAATCTGTTAAGCACTCGAGGGTATATAAAAAGATATCCACAAAATCCTTATCTTTTTTTTCAAGTAAATACCCAAGTTTTCCATCATCCGCAAAAAGATGTATCGCTGTGAAATAACTCACAAGATCTTCTAAATCTTTCACTTCGCGCAAGTACGATACAAACTGCACAACGCTAATACTAAAGAGCTTCAAACTATCAAACTCTTGTGCATTATGCAAAAAAGCAAGACTTCTATGATAGAGGTTAAAATATGCTGCTTCAATCTCTTTTGCATCATCTTTGAGTTGATTATAGACTCTATTTTCATAAATCTTTGCAGCATATTCCAATGCTACTGGCTCTTTAAATGTAAGTTTGTTTAATGCATCTTCTAAGTTTATCTCTGATGTCTCTAGTCGCTCGAGCGCAAAAGAGCTAAAATATATTTTTCCAATAACACTAAATAAAAATTCTATTTGTAATTCACTTGAACTTATTTGAGAAAAGCTCTGTGCATCATCGCTGCATAGCTCTACATAATAGTTTTTTTGCAGAGTCTTTCTAGGGGAAATATTCTCTTGAAAAAGTGCAGCATATTTTTTTGCACCAAAATCAAAGAGATACGCCGAGTATCTGTTGAGATTGGTATCGCGTTTTTCCAAAAGAATGGGAGTGAGATCTTTTTTATTTTTGTGAATATATGAAAGAAGAGACTCTTTGGTGATCGTATGATCAAGCAAAAAGAACTCATCTTTATTATACGTTGCACCAAAACATCTCTTTCCTAAGATACTAAAAAAATAGCGACTTCTAGATAGATCATCAATCGCTATATTTGCAATCTCTAAATAATATTTTCTATCTACTTTGATATCAATATGTCTGTAGTAGACTATGGTTTTTGCATCAATTGTCTCTCTTTTATGACATTGTAGATATTGAACATAATGCTTTTTTCCAGCATACTCTGAAATGATAATAATATTGTTTAATTTACTCGAAGGTTCGAGAATATCGGCTGTTTCAAACTTAAATGTGTACGATAAAGAGTGTTCCATTGCATTTCCTAAAGTCTTGTCGATAGGATTGTAGCAAAGATAGTATTAAACTTTTATATTATTTTCTGTAGAAAACAATATATCACATTAGTGCAATTATTTGTGAAGGTTTTAGAGAAATTCTCGATGTTTGCTTTATAAAAAAGCAAACACAAGATCAGGAAAGAGTATCACAAGCCCTAAAGCGACCACCTGCAAAAGGATAAAAGGGATGATCCCTTTGTATATCTCTATGGTCTTGATACTCTCCCCCGCGGCTCCCTTGAGAAAAAAGAGTGAGAGCCCAAACGGTGGGGTAAGAAAAGAGGCTTGAAGATTGAGCGCTATGAGGATAGCAAACCAGATAGGATCGATCCCAAAAGCGTGCATTACAGGCACTAAAATAGGGACAATAATAAAGCTGATCTCTATAAAATCGATAAAAAATCCTAAGATAAAAATACTCAGCATCGCAATGGCGATAAAGATCCATACATCCGCAATATCCTCAGTAAAAAACTCCAAGATCAGATCGCTTCCACCAAGCTCGTTAAACACCAAAGAAAAAGCGGTTGCCCCGATGAGGATCATAAAGATCATCCCACTGAGTTTGACCGTACCCAAAGAGGCATAACGAAGCATCTCAAAACTCAAAGATCTATTGAGCACTGCGAGTAAAAGAGCACCGATCACACCAAAGGCAGCCGATTCAGTTGGTGAAGCGATCCCTGCAAAGATAGAGCCAAGCACTGCTACCATCAATAAAAGTGGCGGGATGATAGCCAAAAGGATCTCTTTAAAACTGATCTCTTTGAGCTCTAAAGATGTTGGTGCTACCTCAGGTGAGAGAAATGATTTGATGAGGATGTAGAGAATATACAGACCCACCAAAACGATCCCTGGCAAGATGGCTCCAGCAAAGAGCTCCCCCACACTCACGCTCATTACATCCCCTAAAATAATGAGGATGATCGAGGGAGGGATGATCTGACCGAGCGTTCCACTCGCTGCGACCGTTCCACTTGCAAGACCTTTGTCATAGCCCGCTTTGAGCATCAAAGGAAGCGCTATTACACTCATCATCACCACAGAAGCAGAGACTACACCTGTCGAAGCAGCCAAAAGAGCACCAACAAGCACCACACTTACAGCAAGCCCGCCACGCACATCACGAAAAAGCGCACTCATTGCAATAAGCAAACGCTCCGCCATCAGTGACTTTTCAAGCACAAGCCCCATCGCGATAAAAAGGGGCACTGCCATAAGCGTGGTGTTAGACATGATCCCATAGATACGAAATGGCAACACAGCAAATACATCCAAGCCAAGTTCTGGGATAAAAAACGCAAACACAATACTTGCTGATCCAAAAACAAAAGCAACGGGGATCCCCACCATCAAAAGAGCAAGGACAACGACAAACATCAAAAGTGCGATCATAAAGAGTTCTCCCCTGCTTCATAGCTACTATTTTTTTCAAGATCAAGCGCTAGGTTGGGATCGCGAAATATCTGATATTGCTCTTTAAAATCTCTTAGTGTTTGGAGTGAGACGAAGACAAAAGCAAGTGGTAAAAGTGACTTCACCAAAAAGCGATGTTCGAGCCCACCAGGGTTGGAAGAGGCTTCATTTTGAGCGAAACTTAAAGCCACAAAATCAACACCAAGATAGATGAGCAAAAGAGAAAATGGAAGAATAAAGAACAAAGAAGCGATCATATTGACAAGTGCTTTTGTTTTATGAGAGAACGAAGTATAAAAGATATCGACACGCACATGCGCACCCTCTTTGAGCGCATAAGCGATCCCAAGCAAGATCACCACATCAAAGAGATGCCATTCCAACTCTTGAAGTGCGATCGAACCTCCAGAAAAAAGGTAGCGCACAAGAGCATCATACACGATGAGAAGCACTAAAGCCGCTAAAACAAAAGCGGTCATAATGCCGAGATAATGAAGGAGCTTCTCTATTGCTTTCATAGTTAGATAAAGTTTGGTGCGTCGTTGGCAAATAAAATGATATCGCCCGATTTTGTAAGATGCGCGAGCACTTCAGTTAAAGAAGTCTTATCTGCGAGCATCACCTTATTTTTGACCGTGAGATTTTTGCGAAAGAGCTCTGCATTAAGCGAACCTGTAATGATCGCGATATCAAAGGTCTCATTGATAGCATTGATGAGTTGAAGATTTAGCTCTTCACTACTCTCAACAAGCCCAGGGGTTACGATCACTTTTCTTCCATTATGCAAAGAACATAGACGAATCCCCTCTAACATCCCATCAATATTGCCATTGTATCCATCATCGAGGATCAGTTTTCCACCCGCTTTGATCATCTCGAGTCTGTGTTCTACAGGTTTGAGTTTTGCAACTGCATCTATGATCTCTTCATCGCTTATATTGTAACTTTTTGCAATATGTACAGCCACAGCAATATTTCCTGCTTGAAAAGCACCCAGTACATCTGTATGTAAACAGAGCGTTGCACCATCGATCTCAAGATCAAAAGATGTTCCCTCTAGATTTGCTTCAAGGTTTTTTATCTCATCTCCAAAAAAGGTCACCTTGGGATGTGGCTCATCTGTGACGGATTTATGGATAAATGCTCTTTGCAGACGAGGTGATTGCATGATCTCAAGTTTGGTAGAGATGATATTCTCGATCGTTTTAAAATACTCAATATGTGCCGCACCAATTTTTCCAACGACAACTTTTTGAGGCTCGATAAAGGTCGTGATCGCATAGATATCACCATTTTGACGTGCACCCGCTTCACATACATAGATCTCCGTATCCTCTGGCAATGCATTATTGATATCTGCTACAATTCCCCCAAGAGTATTGACACTGCGTGGTGTCGCATAGACTTTGTACTTATGAGAGAGTATCTGTGCGACAAAGTTTTTGATACTTGTTTTTCCATAGCTTCCTGTGATTGCAATGATCTCCAGATCCTTATGTGCATCAAGTTTTTTCTTTGCCTCTTTTTTAAAGGCTTCAAACAAAAACTTCTCTATCATGTAACTTCCCACATACGCCACTAAAAGTGGCATCATCACACCATAGATCTCACACGCGTCTTTGAGGGTACACAGCACATTTTGAAAGAGTGTCAAAGAGACAAGCAAAATCAAAAAGCGTTTGACCCTCCAAGTAAGTACAAGCTTTTTATCAAGCTTTTTGTACCACACGAACATCGCTGGAAGGATCGCAAAAACAAAAAAGATGATAAAGAATTTGCCCGTCGTATAATACGCAGCAAGAGGGATAAAAAAGTAGATAATATGCCAATGAGGCTTGTGGTGTTTGAGTATCGCACGCGAGAGTTTATAATCATACCACTGCAAGTTTGTAATAAAATACCAACCCAAAACAGTAACAAGTAATACGTTTACGACAAAAGCAGCCAATATCTCATAATTTTCCATCTAATGCTCCAATGTTTTTAAAAAGGTCTCTTCTATATTTTTTGATACACTCTGTGGATGTTGCATAAAAAAGTAGTGATCCCCCTCATATACAACAAGCTTAGAATCAGAAATCAAGGCATCGATCTTCTCTGCTGAACTCAGAGGTGTCGCGGTGTCTTTATCTCCCCAACAAAGTAAAGCTTTTCCTTTATACTCTGCAAAATAGGAGCTAAAATCTTCATCTACCACATTTTTAAATGTCTGATACATCGGTTCGTTAAGTGTTTTTGCATCCTCGGCAACAAACAAAGAGCGTAGCTTTGCAAAGCCAAGATGCTTCATAACCTTAAAGAGTGCGATCTTTGCTTTGATCTTGAAGCTCTTTGGTCGCACGATCCCTGCACTTGAGAGTAGCACAAGCACGCTAGGCTCAAGTAAAGTAGCAACTTTTCCACCAAAGGAGTGCCCTACGATTATATCTTTTGAAGCGTTCATATGGATCATTAAAAGTTCTACAATACGTGCTACATCGGATGTATGCAAAGGGATATTACATGTAGAATTTCCAAAACCAGGAAGGTCTATATAGATGTGGCGAAAACTATCCATATAGGGAGCGAAAGTTTGCTTCATGAGGTTTTTATTGCTCCCCCAACCATGCAAAACGATCATATCCACCTTTGCTTCTGGATTGATTATCTCATAGCTTAGTGTGATAGTGTGTTGGAGATATTGGATCGATTTGAGTGCCATTATTTCCCTTTGGCACGAGAGATCGAGTGGATATACTCATACGAGACTTTTGCTCGGCTCTTGCGTGGCAAACTCGAATCAAGAAGCTCGATACAACGTGGAAAATCTTCAAAAAGGTAGTTCGCCATAGAGCCTGGGATAGGGTTGATCTCATTGAGATACACCTCATCATTGATCACAAAAAAGTCACAACGAATGAGCGCACCCTCAAAAAGCCCTGTATAGATCTTTTCAAAACTTGCTTTGAGCTTTGCGATGAGTTGCTCTGAGATCTCAGCTTTGAGTACTTGCTCGCTTCGTGCAAAATCCATATATTTTTTCTCAAAATCTAAAAACTCATTTTTTTGTGGCTCTTCAACAATCGAATAATGTAGCTCGCCATTTGCAATAAAACCTGCAAGATTATACTCTTTGACCCCCTCAATAAAGGGCTCTACAAGAATAGATCTATCAAACTCAAAAGCGGTATCAAGGGCGTAATCAAGCGCGCTCTCATCACGCACGATACTCACACCAATAGAGCTTCCAAGACGTGCAGGTTTGATGATCACAGGGTATTTGAGGCTAATATTTTTATGCTCATCTAGATGAAGCACCTCATATTCAAGTGTCTTGATATTCTTTGCTTTACAGAGATATTTTGTATAGGTCTTATCGTATGAGAAAACACACGCATCGACGCGTGGACCAATATAATTGATATGAAAAAAGTCTAAAAGAGCAGCGATGGTTCCATCTTCCCCATCACCTCCGTGAATAAGGCTCAAAACCGTGCCACTGTGCATTTTAGAAGAGAGCAGAGATTTTTGTACGAATCCACCCTGAGAGAGGGAGAGTTTGGGCATCTTTTTGTATGCCCCGCGTGAGAAGGTCGTCGCTTTCATATCTTGTGCGTCTATGAGATAAAAAGTATGATCGCTATCACAAAAAATAAATGTAAGATTGAATTTTTCTAGTTTTTCTTTGATCGTTATTGCACTTACAATACTGATCTCGTGCTCATAACTAGCACCACCAAATAAGAGAGTTAATTTCAATGTTTTCCTTTAAAGAGTTTGAAGTAATTTTAAAGCTTCTTTGACAAGAGAAGCTGTGTCGTTCGCACTACATCCGCTAAGTGCTTTTGCAATTTTATCTTTTTTGAACCCAAGTGATTCTAAAGCCTCACTCGCTTGGCTCAATGCTTGGTTCTCAGGTGTTGGCGTACTGAGTAGTTCTGTATCAAAGCCACTCAGTTCGACTAAGATGCGCCCTGCACTCTTTGGTCCGATCCCTGGAACTTTTTTGACCCCATTGATATCTTTGTTATGCAACACTGTCGCAAACTGTGATGGACTATAGGTCGAGCAAATAGCCATAGCAACCTTTGGTCCCACGCCACTGATCTTGATGAGACGTTCAAAGAGTTTCTTTTCACTCATCTCTAAAAAACCGTATAAAAGCTGCGCATCCTCACGAATAACATGGGATGTAAAGAGCTTGATGGCATCATTGCCCAAACCTGCAAAAGAGTGTAAAGAGATAAACACCTCATAGATCACACCACTGACATTCACATGAACCACAGAGGGCTCTTTGTGAACTATTTTTCCCTCTAAACCTACTATCACTCTTTTACCGCCTTTATCACATATCCTCCTTCATCAAGCTCTACGAGCGCAAATGTTTTATCAGGGCATCCCTCAGGTGGATTAAAACTCACCTCTACAGGGGGATCGACCAACTTTACTTTCAGCTGGTTATGCCCCACCCAATGATCTTTATTAATAATTCTTGCATCAAAAATATTGTCTTGAAATGATGCTGTTCTCGTTGTAAGAAGTGTGAGCTGATCTTTTTTTGCTTTGTTATCAGCCTGAAGCGATGTTAAATGCTCAGACATTTTTTGAAACTGTCTATACTGCTTGACAAAAGACTCTGGCATTTTAACACCATTTTTCTTATAGTGTATCAGACGTTTTTTGACATCATTAAAAGCGTTGGTATTTTTATGGACCAGCTGTGTATATTGTTCTAGCTCTTTATCGAGAGCTTTGAGGTCAGCTTTGAGTTTGATGACCTGCTCCTCGTTTTCATGAAACTCATCTGCTGCATCTTGCAGTAAAGGATCAATGGTAAAAACGTTTTCACTCCCTTGGAGCTTCTCGATCACAATGCGTCTAGATGCCGTTGCTTTAACATAAGAACTACATATCCCTATCGTGATCTCTTTGGCATTGATCACCCCACCAATCGCTTGTGCAACATTGACTATCTCGCCATTGATGATGCCATGCTCAAGTCGTGTGACCTTGATATTGCTACCCTTTGCTTTTCCCTTATGCACATTGATATTGAGCTCCTCAGCGCTTACCTCTGAGCTTTTATGTGTTTGTCCCCCGATGGTAGCTTTGTTCGCAGAAACCACAGCCTTAGGACCAACATTTCCCTCAATATTGATCTCACTTACCTCTACGTGCATCCCTGTGCCAATAGCATCTTTAAATGAATCTGTCTCTTTCACACTGATCGATACATCCGAATCAAGCCCAGAGGCGATAGAACCTGTCGTACGAAAGCTGATCTCCCCTACATCCACATCTGTTTTGATTGTATATTTATTATCTTCAAAGCTGATATAACCATTCTCTTTGGATCTATACTCGATACGCTCTGGGGTATCTACGACATTGATACTATCATCCACATTAAACTGGGGTTCATGGGAGACTACAGGCTCTTTTGGCGCCAAAAAGTGCCCACGACAATCTCGTTCAGGCTTCCCTTTTTGTGGCTTAACATATTCGATGAGAAGTTCATCTTTGTAGACATTGTGGATAAATCCCCTTGCGGCATGATCTACTTTGTCATTCTCACCCACTTCCTCTTTTTTTTCAAAGTGCAAGAGCAAGTTGTCATCTATGGTAGGGGTTGGTTCAAAACCCTCTGCTATCAAAATCGTCGTATTTTCTGTGTACTCAGCATGCTCTTCTATGCGAACGTGCGCAGAGATCTTTGAGATCACAGAGTCCATCATCTCATCAAAGACATAAACTAAGATTCCAGCACGAATCTTTGCTTTTGTGATCATTTTTAAAAGGTCTTTATCAAAGGAGGGATTGTAATCAACGACAGAACCAGCTTTGATACTGAGGTATATTTTACATTTGGTGGCGTTGGCTCCTACTGCGAGATGAAAGTTCTTATAAGGGTCACTCTCCTCTTTAGAGTAAACTTCCACCTCATAGATCTGTTTTATCTCGAACTTTTCATCCAAAAAGGAGTTTTCATCAATATCATGCAGATCTTCGAGAGTGATCTCTTCAAAGTCTGTTTCACTTTTGCCATCATTTTTTCTGGTGAGCGTTTGAACTTCAAGTAGGGTAAAATCCAAGGTCCCAACATGCACATCATTACTTTTTGCAATACGCATGAGCTCTTTTGCAACATTTTCTGTTCGCAAAACAGTAGGACGGATTCGCTTTACTGTGGGCGTTTCATCTTTATTAGAACCAAATAATGCCATATTGCTCAAACCACCTTTTCAAATCGATGATTGATTTTAATCTATTGTTTGTTAAAATATCGTAAAAGTATCTCATTTTTATAATAAAGCACTTAAAGAAGCCCATGTTTAGAGCCATTTTCACCAATAGTTTTGGAATTTTATTCTCAAGAATTTTAGGATTTATCAGAGATCTGATGACCGCTTCTGCTCTTGGTGCAAACATCTACAGTGATATCTTTTTTGTCGCTTTTAAACTTCCAAATCTTTTTCGTCGCATCTTTGCCGAGGGTGCATTTACCCAAGTATTTATCCCCGCTTTTGCGCGCTCAGCACACAAGGGTGTTTTCTCGATTCACACCTTTATAGTCTTTTTCTCCATCATTCTCATTCTTACACTCCTTGTCAACCTCATTCCCCAACTTGCTACAAAGTTTCTCGCGGTGGGATTTGATGCAGAAACGATCAGTATCGCAGCTCCTTATGTAGCGATCAATTTTTGGTATCTGCCACTTATCTTTGCTGTAACATTTTTAAGTACGATACTCCAATACAAGCACCATTTTGCCACCTCTGCCTTTTCGACAGCCTTGCTCAATCTCTCTTTGATCTTCGCCCTTTTCTTCTCAGATGGCAAAAGTGAGAGTGAGATCGTTTATTATCTGAGTTTTGGAGTTGTGATCGGTGGTTTGATGCAACTAGGGGTACATATTTTAGCGATTCAAAGAGTGGGTCTTATGAAGATTTTGCTTGGAGGTTTGAAATATCTCCGCGTCAAATCCAAACTCATTCATAAAGATACAAAAAAGTTTCGCAAAGAGTTTTTTCCTGCGATGTGGGGAAACTCCACCGCACAGGTAAGTGCCTTTCTTGACACTTTTTTAGCCTCTTTTTTGATCGCTGGATCTATAAGTTATCTTTATTATGCCAACCGTATTTTTCAGCTCCCACTCGCTCTTTTTGCTATTGCTACATCCATAGCCCTTTTTCCACGCATCTCACGTTACCTCAAGAACAACGACGAAGAAAAAGCACTTGCATTTTTAAATAAAGCGTTTTGGTTCTTAGCTTTTTTACTCACCCTAAGCACCCTTGGTGGCTACATTTTGGCACATGAGATCACTTGGCTTTTGTTTGAGCGTGGAGCCTTTACATCCCAAGATACTGCAAATACCACTTTTGTATTGCAGATGTATATGATAGGGCTTCTCCCCTTTGGTTTGCAAAAGCTCTTTTTGCTGTGGATCTATGCCAAACAGATGCAGATGCGCGCAGCAAAGATCGCGACCTACTCGCTGGGTGTGTATATAGTATTAGCACTTTTACTTATAACTCCTATGGGAGTTGGTGGTCTCGCACTTGCAAGTACTCTGAGTGGTTTTACGGGCTTTGTGCTCACTATTTATACCTTTGGGGTGCAAAAGTTTTTTGCTATACTTCGCTCTCATTATGCCCTTTATTTGGCACTTAGCATAGCGATTTTGACACCATTATTACTCTTTTTCAAGGAACTTATCCATGTTTATTTATGATTCTGTACAAAAAACAAAACGGGAGTTTATCCCTCAAGAAGCAGGCAAAGCAAGCCTTTATGTATGTGGACCAACTGTCTATGATGACGCACACTTAGGGCACGCAAAAAGTGCGCTCGTCTTTGATCTACTCACACGTGTACTTCGTGCCAATGGCTTGGATGTGACCTATGCTCAAAACATCACCGATATCGATGATAAGATCATCAAAAAAGCGCACGAGCAAAACAAAAGCATTAAAGAGATCACCGATTTTTATACAAACTCGTACCATGAAGAGATGAAAGCCCTTGGTGTTGTGCGCCCAGATCTTGAACCCAAAGCGACAGAATCTTTAGAAGCGATGATAGAGATGATCTCTGAGCTGATTGATAAGGGTTATGCTTACAGTACTGAGGATGGAGATATCTACTTTGATACATCCAAAGATAGTGAATATCTCAGCCTCTCAAAGCGTGTGCAAGAGGAAGAAGAGAAGATCCAAAGAGTAGAGAGTTCAAGCCACAAAAAAAACTCTGCAGACTTTGCTTTATGGAAGAGTGTCAAAGATGGCTCGATCACTTTTGATTCCCCTTTTGGAGCTGGGCGCCCTGGCTGGCACTTGGAGTGCTCTGCGATGATAGAAAAGCACCTTGTCAAACCCCAACTCCCTTATGGTGTTGATATCCACGGTGGTGGAGCCGATCTGCTCTTTCCTCACCATGAAAACGAAGCGGCGCAAACGCGTTGTGCGACAGACCACACCCTCGCTAACTACTGGATGCACAACGGCTTTGTCACGATAGATGGAGAGAAGATGTCAAAGAGTCTTGGCAATAGCTTTTTTCTCAAAGATGCCCTCAAGGTCTATGATGGTGAAGTGCTTCGCTTTTATCTTTTGAGTACGCACTACCGCTCAAACTTTAACTTCAACGAAGAGGATCTCATGAGTGCGAAAAAACGTCTTGATAAGATATATCGCCTTAAAAAACGTCTCTTTGGAATCACTCATAACCAAGAGAGCACTCCATTTCAAAAAGCATTGCTCGAAGCTTTGAGTGATGACCTTAATGTCTCTACATCCCTAGCCCTTATCGATGCGATGGTAAGCCAAGCCAATGAGACACTCGATACAGCGGGTAAACATAAAGAGTTTAAACGCATCACCGCTGCAAATCTCTCCTACATCCAAAGAGTTTTAGGCTTTGGTGAGAAAAACCCGTTTGAGTATTTTCAACATGGAGTCGATGCAAGTACAAAAGAGAAGATCTTTGATCTTATCACCCAAAGAGATAAGGCAAAGGCAGCCAAAGATTTTGTAGCCTCTGATGCCCTCCGTGATCAAATACTCGCGTTTGGTGTGAGCATTATGGACACCCCTGAGGGAACATTTTGGGAGAAGAACTAAGCATGACACTCCAAGAACTCACTCTTCATCTTCAAGAAAATTCCAAAGATCTCAGCCAAGAATTTAAGCGCCTTTTTCATGGGCGTGGTGGGCTTTATGATGGGTGGAGACACCTCACCATTGACAGCATCGACATCATCCTCTCTGTGGCACTCTATTTTGAGATGGAGCCAAAAGAAGAGGAGGAGCTTTTAGCAATGCTCACTCACTATCTTAGCACCTCTCGCCACGACACTCTTGTGGTGCAACGTCGCTATCTCAAAGGTGCTCCAAGTGAGGTACTTTTAGGGGAGATCCCAGAGAATCTGTATGTGCTCGAAAATGGAATAAAGATCAAGCTCAACCTCCTCTCTAATAGAAACAGTGGCTATTTTCCCGATATGAAAAACGGACGCGAATTTGTGCGCCAAAATGCAAAAGACAAACACGTGCTGAACCTTTTTTCTTACACCTGCGCGTTTTCACTCGCTGCAAAACTAGGTGGGGCTGTAAGTGTGGTAAATGTCGATATGAGTAAAGGTGCACTCTCTAGTGGCAAAGCCAACCATACCCTTAATGGCATCGATATGCGCGGAGTGAGTTTTTTACCCTACAATATCCTCAAATCTTTCTCAGGTCTGAAGAAAAAAGGACCTTATGATATGATTATCATCGATCCGCCAAGCTTTCAAAAAGGGAGCTTTGAGGCAACCAAAGATTATCAAAAGATCATCCAAAAACTCCCACAACTTGCATCTGAGGAGTGCACCATTTTAGCCTGTCTCAATGCACCAGAGCTTGAAAGCTCCTTTGTAATCGATCTCTTTCATGAACTCGCACCAAGCTTTGAGTTTTCTCATCGCTTAGAAAATGTTGCAGAATTTACCAGCGAAGATGAAGAGCGCTCACTTAAAAATCTTGTGTTTGTACCCAAACGCTAAACGAAGCGATGTTTCTTTAGGGCTCAAGGTAATAAAAAAGCTTCATACACTCCGTCATTTCGTACTTGATACGAAATCAAGTTAAAGTATAAAAATCTATAGTGGTTTGTTTTTTTGAAATATGTTTAAAATCACTATTGTATTGTCATCAAGGTTAACTTCGTAGACAACCGTATAGCCTTTAAAAGTCATATCTCTATCTTTTTCATCATCAAAATAAAATGATTTCCTAAATCTATAGGGGAAGTTTGGAAGCAGAAAATTTATCTTTTGCGATATGTTCAAAGATAATATTAAAATTTATTTCAAATTTTTTATCAAGCTTTATTTGCATATTTCAGTTCAAGTTCTTTTTCAAATTGATTCGTTCTATTTTCAAACTCATCAAATGATACTAATTCGCTTTTACCACTTTTTATATCACTTCTCATTTGATGTAATTCTTTTTTTCTTTCATAAAAAAATAAGTCGTTTTCTAAATTTTCATCTTTTGTGATGGTTATTTTTTTCACGATGGTCACTGACATAATTCATAAACTGTTGCGTATAATCATCTTGTATCTGCACTGATAAAGTCTGCATAATCCATACCTTTATGTTTATTTTCTAGTCTCGATTATATCAAAACTTCAGTCAAGTTCACTTAAGTTTTAGTATCTAATTTTCTTCTTCCATATATAGAGTAATCAGAAATTCACCTATATCTGAGGCAGAATAACAAGAGGCATTAAATTACACCCCTCATAATAAGAGATGCCTAAAAGTTCAACAAAGCCTCATACATTCCGTCATTCCGCGCTTGACACGGAATCTAGTTAAAGTATCAAAATCTTTGATCTCGAAAATTGTTAAAAGTGGAGATTCACTCACTGGGGTGTAATTGATAAAGAACAAAAACCACAAGTACCACCGCCGAAATAATCACGTCTAGCCATGCAAATAAGCTAAGTTTATCTTCTGCTATCATATGAAACATCAGCGGCACATCGACACCGAACTCTAAAAGCCATTTGTTAGCAATTCTGACGATTTTCTAATATTTCCAATTGCAACTCCAAAAGCTTTACCCATCATTTTTTGATACTCTAAAACAGATTTTTTAGGAGGCTGCCCTTTAGGTGAATATGGATCAAAATATATTTCTATCTCATTGAAATCAATTTGCAGAGTAACATTGTTCCAATCAAGCATTTCCTTAGGGATAACATTTGGATGCTCAATATGTAGTTTTGCTATATTTGCAGCGATGGATTTTATACGATTTAATGCTTTTTTTACTTCAGTTAGTTTATCTATTTGACTTTCATCAACTAATTTTTCCCACTCCATAAAACTTTTTAATTCAGGATTTTCATTTTTCGCTTTTTCAAATGAAAGATAGTTTTTTACAATTAGGATATTATTTTGGATTAACGCAGTATCTTCGAGCACTGGTATAAACGATTCAGTCATTTTTGATAGAACATCCACTTGATAAACTGCATTCTTATATTTTAGATCACTTTGAGAAGCTTTAAATTGAGCATATGCACCGAAGATAATAATTAGTGACATTACCATGTATTGCATAAAAACAATTACATTCGACTTATTCTTCTCTTCTTGTTTTCTAGTAATATATTGTAAAATAATCCCAAAAATACCTAAAATCATTAAAATAGTATTCATGTATTCTCCTCGTATAATAAATTAATCAAGCTACTAGACCGGAGTTGGGTAGTAGATTGATAGTTTTTTAGACTTTTGGTAAAGTCATATTGGTTTTACCAACTTC
>JAVETX010000071.1:0-5633 GCA_034005845.1 Sulfurimonas sp.
ATTATACGATGACAGTTAAGTCTTTTTTCATCCTCTCAAACTTTTCTTATTGTGCCTCATTAGTCTATCTTTTTTCGACACTTTTAATTATACGATGACGGAGGGTGTGTCATCCTGAACTCGATTCAGGATCTCAAAACACAGTTCTTAAAAACTTTTGCTACAATTGCATACTTTATAATACAAACAAATTTACTAGCAAGGTTTTACATGCTTATCCCTCCTAATCTCTTAGAAAACAAAAAGATACTCCTTGGTGTGAGTGGTTCTATCGCTGTGTACAAATCGCTCGAACTAGTACGCCTCTTTGTCAAAGCGGGTGCGGATGTACGCGTGGTGATGAGCGAGAGTGCCAAGAAGTTTGTCACACCTCTGAGCTTTGAGACACTTACATCCAATAAAGTACTCGATGATACCAACGAATCTTGGGTTGATGATCACAACCACATCAAAACGACCCAGTGGGCAGACCTGTTTGTGATCGCTCCTGCTACAGCAAACACTATCGCAAAACTTGCCAATGCCATCGCTGATACCATGCTCACACAATGTGCACTCGCATTTAACAAGACCATCGTCCTCGCTCCCTCAGCCAATACAAATATGCTCCATCACCCTATCTCACAAGCAAACCTCAAGATGCTCGGTATCGCAAACTATGAGATCATCTCCACGCAGACCAAAGAGCTCGCGTGTAAAACTACAGGCGATGGTGCGATGGCAGAGGTGATCGATATCTTTTGGCACGCGGCACGTACCCTGCTTAAAGAGGAGTTTTGGGAAGATAGACGCGTGATCGTCACAGGTGGCGGTACGGTTGAGAAGATCGATGATGTGCGCTATATCTCTAACTATTCAAGCGGCAAGATGGCTTCGGCTCTGGCAACCGCGCTTTATTGTAAGGGTGCGGATGTAAACCTTATCGCAACACGATTTGACACGGATCTGCCTCGTGATATGCACAAGCTCGATGTGGATGATTCAGCAGAGATGATGGAGTATTTGGTTGATTCTATCCGTATTGCCAAAAAAGGGAAAGTCTCTAAAGCGACCTTGATGCGCGATGAGCATATCCATCTCATTCAAAAGAAGCCTTATTTGTTTATGGCAGCAGCGGTGAGTGACTACATCCCAAGCTTTCCTCAAAGTGGCAAGCTCAAAAAAGAGCTCTTAGGGGAGAGTTTTGAGCTCTCACTCAAAAAGAATATCGATATCCTCGCTTCACTTGATAAAGAGGGGATCACCACAGTAGGCTTTAAAGCAGAGATGGACGCGACCAATGCAACACTCCATGCGACCGATATGCTAGAGAGTAAAAAAGTCGATGCGGTATGTTTGAACCTGCTCAAAGATGCTTCAAGTTTTGGGTCAGATACCAATGAGATCGACTTTATTACCAAAGAGAAGACCCACTCTCTTGCGAGTGATTCTAAACTTGCTATCTCTTTTGAGATACTACGCCACGCAAAGAGCTTATGAATATCACACAACTCTCCGCTCTTAGCCGACTCTTTGCTAGTAACCCCGCAGAGGCAAAAGCACTCATCAAGCTCGCCTCTGTAGATATCCTCAAATCTTTGGGTGAGGGTAAATATACCATTGCACTCGGAGACAAAACTCTTAGTGCACAAAGTGAAAAGCCACTTTTAGAGGGGATGAGATACTGGACACAACTCACTCAGAGCAAAAACCAGCCCCCTATCCTCTCCAAGCTCATCGCAATGCCCCAGCTTTTGCATACTTTTGATAAAGAGCAGTTTCACTATACACTCAAAGAGCTCCAAAATGTGCTCACGCAAAAGACACCTGCATCAAGTATCAAGCAAGCCCTTTTTGAAAACCTTGCCAATGCAAGCACAAAAGAGGAGTTTACACAGCTGAGTCACTTGCTCCTCTCGATGCAACACCAAGTACTGAGTTTTCCTCTACTTTATAGCAACACTTTTGCCCTTTTGCAATTTAAAAAACGATACAATAACAAAACGAAAAAACAATACTTAGAATTTTATGCTGCACTTGAACTTTTAGGACCTATCTCTGGGATTGCATCTTTGAGTGATGGGGATGTTGCACTCTCTTTGAATGTAGCGTATGAAAAAACAAAACAATTTTTGGAAAACGATATGAAAAACTTCTCTTATACTTTAGATATTTCTCTCTCTCAAAATATTGAACCTCTTTATGAACCAAAACTTAGCTCCCTTTTGGATCTAAGCATATGAACCGCGCACGCCATATCGCCATCATTATGGATGGAAACGGACGCTGGGCAGAAGCGCGTGGACAAAAGCGTGTCAAAGGGCATGAGATGGGTGCAACTGTAGTGCGCCAGATCACAGAGTATTGCGCCAAAGAGAGCGATATTGAGCGCTTAACTCTCTATGCTTTTTCGACCGAGAACTGGAAGCGACCTCGTTTGGAGGTAGAATACTTGATGAAACTTTTAGAGAAATATCTCAAAAGTGAGCAAGAGACCTACATCCAAAACAATATCAAGTTTGAAGCGATCGGTGATCTGCGTGCCTTTTCAAAAAGCTTACAAAAAACCATCAAAGATATAGAAGAAAAAACAGCACATTGCGATGCACTTGTGCAATCACTCGCACTCAATTATGGTGCAAAAGATGAGATGCTCCGCGCAATCAATAAGGTCAAAAACTATGAGGGTGAGATCACAGAAGAGATCTTTGCCAATACCCTTGATTGCAAGAGTGATGTCGATCTGCTTATCCGCACAGGTGGAGACAAAAGACTCTCAAACTTTTTACTTTGGCAGCTAGCCTATGGCGAGCTTTTCTTTAGCGACACCCTTTGGCCCGACTTTACATCCCAAGAGCTCGAACACATTATCAAAGATTTTAAAAAAATAGAACGCCGTTTTGGAGGCTTAAAATGATGGAACTCTTTCTTGTCTTTATCTTTGGAACTCTTTTGGGTTCGTTTCTCAATGTGGTGATTTTGCGTATCCCAAAAGATGAAAGTGTCGTTTTTGGTGCTTCACACTGCTATAGTTGCCACAATACCCTTAAACCTTGGCATAACATCCCACTCTTTTCATGGATCGCTCTTCGTGGGAAATGTTCGTTTTGTGGTGCGAAAATATCAGCACAGTACCCAGTTATAGAGTTTCTCTCTGGTCTTATCTTTGTCGTGCTTGCTTATAAGTTTGGGATCAGCACTCCTGTCTTTTTTATCGGCATGAGCTTTTTGATGCTCCTTGCTCTTTCTATGATCGACTTTCGCTACAAGATGGTTCCTGATAGTCTCAACCTTTTGGCGATCGTTTTTGCTATTTTTGGTGACTGGAGTTTGGGTGGCATAGCGCTTAATTTTCAAAATGCTCTTTTACTCGCTGGTGGATTTACACTCTTACGCTTTGGACTCTCCTACATCCTTACATCCGCAGCGCATAGAGAAGCCAACAAAACCATCACACCATGGACAAAGAACTATCACACCTACCCTTTTATCGAAGCGATGGGTGAGGGAGATATTATGGTCGCAGCAACGATGGGCGCACTTCTAGGCGTACCACTCGCACTCGCGGCGATCTTTCTCTCTGCCCTGCTCGCTTTGCCTGTCATGGTCGCGCTCAAAGAGAGAAGTGCTGAGGAGCAACGTGTCCCTTTTGTTCCATTTTTGGCACTCGCGACCTTTATCGTGATGCTCTTTGACACCCCTATTTTAGAATATATCAAGGCAACGTATTAAATATGTACAAACTCAGAAACTATATCATCAAACATTTTTCTATCCTTTTTGTCTCTATGTTTTTGCCACTCTTTGCGATCGCATCGGTGGTCTTTCTCATCAAGCTTGCAACCTATACTGCGGTGATACAGCTGAGCATCTGGGAGATGACACAGCTCTATATCTTCACCCTGCCTGAGATACTTTTTTATACGCTTCCTATCACCTTTTTTGTAGCAGCGACACTAACCCTCTTTCGTCTCTCTAACGATAATGAGATCATCGTTTTATTCTCTCTTGGGATACATCCCAAGTTTCTTTTGCGCGTGCTTCTCAAGCCAGCTTTGCTTTTGAGTATTTTGCTCGCGTTTAACTTTTTTGTGATTTTCCCCCACGCCAAAGTGCTCTCGAGCAATATGATCACCTTTAAAAAGAGTGAAGCGAAGTTCAACCTCTCAGCCTCTGAATTTGGGCATAGTTTTGGTGACTGGCTTTTATATATCGGAGCGGAAAATAAAGATGGAAGCTACGGCGATGTCTTTTTGTTTAACAAGAAAAAAGAAGAAGAGATCCTCATTAGCGCCAATCAAGCCGAAGTGATCAATGATGGGGGTGTGCTGCGCCTCAAGCTCTCTGATGGTGAGGGGTATAGCTACTCTAAAGAGAAGTTCACCCAGATAGATTTTGAGACAATGTTTATCAACGATACGATGAAGACAGATCTCACAGCCTACGAAGACACTCTAGGGTACTGGCTCTCAGAACACAGACGCGACAAAAAGATCACGATGTTTATCACCGATACCCTGCTGAGCCTCTTTCCTCTGCTTTGTTTGTTTTTGGTTCTTAGCATCGGTATCATCCACGCGCGCCATCAAAAATCAAAGACCTATCTCTATCTCTTTTTAGGGATAGTGATCTTTTATGGTTCGACGATTGGCTTGCAAAAAGTTCTCTCTTTTTATACCATCCCTATCGTGGCATTCGTGTGGCTTGGTGTGACCTATTTTATGTATAGAAAAATGATCGTCGCAAGATTTTAAGATGAGAGTAGCGCTCAAGATCTCCTATAACGGCACCCATTTTTTGGGCTCTCAGACCCAAAAAAGTAGTGGCAATACTGTCCTTGGAAAATTCGAACATGTGCTTGCTAAACTAGGAATAGAGCAAAAAGTACAAGCGAGTGGGCGCACCGATAAAGGGGTGCACGCTACAGCACAAATGTGTCATATCGATCTACCAGACTTTTGGAGTGATCTGGGCAAACTCAAACGGGTTCTCAATGAGATGCTTCCACCCACCATCCACATCCGAAGCATCTTTGAGGTAGCAGATGATTTTCATGCACGCTATAGTGCCAAAAAACGTCTTTATCGCTATATTATAAAGGTGGGGGAATCCAACCCCTTTGAAGAGAGTTTTATCACCTTTGTCCCCTCGCTCGATCACAAAGAGCTTCGCGAGAAGATCAAGCTCTTTGAGGGGGAGCATGATTTTGCTTTTTTTATGAAGAGTGGAAGTGATGTCAAAAGTTCTGTGCGCGTAGTGTATAGAGCTTTTTGTTATGAGTACAAAGGTGTGATCGTTTTGTGTTTTGAAGCCAATGGGTTTTTAAGAAGTCAGATCAGGATGATGGTGGGTGCCCTGCTTACACGTACATCCCAAGAGATAGTAGAGAGCTTGGGATGTAAGAAAAAATACAAGATAAAGCCCGCCCCAAGTAATGGGCTTTATTTAGCGCGTATTAGCTATTAAAGTTTTAGATCCTGAATCAAAACACTAAGTTATTGAGATCCTGAATCAAGTTCAGGATGACGGGGTGGCGTCATTCCGGATGCCCTTCCCCGTCATCGTATAATTAAAAGTGTCGAAAAAAGATAGACTAATGAGGCACAATAAGAAAAGTTTGAGAGGATGAAAAAAGACTTAACTGTCATTGATCA